>LT629302.1:0-315000 GCA_900104375.1 Flavobacteriaceae bacterium MAR_2010_188 | reverse complement strand
AAACGTAACATGCTGAAGGACCAGATTAAAATGATGAAGGATAATATGAAAAAAGCCAGCATCCCAAATCAGCATTACGGAAATAGAAATATGCGAAGACGCTAATTGACAGCTACAAACCCACTTTTTTTTCCAATTTCAACTATATAACCGTCAATCTATCATCTCAACGATTTATGTTGCATCTTACTGAAAATTAGGTTAGATTTAGTTTAACATATTAGAATGTAACTTACACATTGAAGACACTGGGCACCATATTAGCGTTTTTTCTTGCGCTCTACGTCTTCCCCCAAGATCAGAAAATCTTCTTCCACGAGGCTATAAGCACACGAATATTCAAATACAATGATAAAGTAGATTCTGCTATATCCCGCCACGATGATGTAAGGGCTGATTTCTTATTCGATTCTTTATTCACTAATTATATTAAGGATACGTATGTGAAAAACCTTAAGCTGAATAAAGTAAATGGAGGCTCCCTTGAAACAGACAAACTTAAAGTTCCATTTATCTTGATAACGAAGTCAACCTCATTCAACCAGAATCATGAAGAGATTGAATTGATCAACGATATCGCCAACAGATATCGAAATCAGATTAAGTTTATAATCCTCTATTATGGCGACAAAAAATCTAGTGCAAAAATCTCGAGACCCTTCAATAGTCAAGTTATTATAGCATATTCAGATGAGCGGGAGAATAACGATGACTACTTAATCGCGACTTATAAGCATTCGTTTGGTGTGCCAGCTTGCTTCTTCGTTTCCGCAACAAAACAGATTACTTATATTGACCGAGCGTTTACGATGGTTTCAAAAAATCTAGATATCAATTCCTTGGAGACTACTAATAAGCAATTGGCATTACTTCTATTTAAGGAAGATAATCTTCATGACGGCATTATAACCGACAGTCCCAATCTCGATAAGACCGACTTTTAAATTAAGGGTTAACCGAATAAATTCCTGGTTCAGGAATTTCAATATAATAAACCTTTCCAGAATTATTTACCAAGTGGTCTTCTCTCAACCAAGGGTTGTGAAGCTTTAATATTTTATAGTTAATGCCGTGTTCTTTAGCGAAACTTGCAAAATCAGACACAGGCTTATCAACCATTAATTTTTGGGTTGGTATATCCGAATAAAGGTCTTTATCGGTAAAATTGAAGCCGTACTTTTTAGGATTGTTAATGATTTCTTTTAGCGCAAGTATCCTGAAGAGATATCTTCCAGTTTCTTCTCCAAGCAAAAGATCATAATAGCTACCAACCTTCTGTTCTTTCAATCTATTTGAAACACCAGCATTCCCTGCGTTATAGGCCGCAGCTGCAAGAGTCCAACTTCCCAATTTTTCTTTTGCCTGTTTTAAATATTTACAAGCAACCTCTGTAGATTTTTCTAGATGGTAACGCTCATCAACATTATCATTGACCTCTAGACCATTTTCCTTTCCGGTTTCTTTCATAATCTGCCAGACACCACGTGCCCCGGCAGGAGAAACAGCATTGGTTAATCCACTTTCAATTACTGCTAAATATTTAAAGTCTTCCGGTATACCGTGTTTCTTCAAAATTGGTTCAATAACCGGGAAATATTTTTTGGATCTCTTAAAAATCAAAAGCCCATTAGATTGCCAATAGGTGTTTACCAGTAGTTCCCTATCCATTCTTTCGTAAATATCAGGGTCTTGAAGTGGAACATTTTCACCTGCAAAATCCATTTTTTCAGGGATACTTAGAGCGTAAACATTATAGTCATTACTTGGAACTTCATTCCTGACAACGGGACTTTCAATAGTTTCTGTTGTAGATTGTGTAGCGAAGATGAAGAAGCCACCAATTGAAACAAGTCCAACAGCAGCCAACAATTTAATTAGGGCGTTCATAATTTTTTTTTATAAATGTATAGAAAATTACTGAATCACAATGTTAAAGGACCTTCAATCAATTTTGGCAGATTTTCATTAAACCACCTAAAACGGTTTACCACCATAATATGCGTTCCTCCTTCTACTACAATGCAATTTCCTTCACAAGAATGAGGAAAAATAAGGTCTTTATCTCCATGGATATAGATAGCATTTGGCAAGGGTTTCTTTTGTTCCCAGAAAATCATTTCTCTGATTGCCCAATCTAGATATATTGGGTCATCTACAGAAAGGTATTTATTATAAAGCTTAACCCGAGTGCTAAGTGCGTCGCCTAAGGAAAGACTCGATAACCAATCGACATTTTTTACCAACCCGGTTGGCAGATGCTTATAAATATTCCCGAATTTTAGGTATTTGAGACGGTTAGGAAGTTCGTCTTGGGATTTTACACTAGACACCACGAAAAGCTTTCTTAATTCTATGAGTTTACTGATTTCCTGTACTAGGATTCCGCCAAATGATACTCCTAAAAGAACTGGTTTTTCATGGCTGATTTTTTTGATGATTCTTTTGGCGTATTCTTGAAGTGTTTCATCCAGAGTTGGGATTTCCCATTCTAGATAATGAAGTTGATATTTATTTTCTGGAAAAGAAAAATTCTCGAATATCTGAGGACTAGCAGCCATCCCCGGCATTAGATATATATGAATAATCGAATCTCCCATTAACCTTCAGCATTGATAACTACACAAAATTCAGCCAAAAACTCTAAAAATATTATAATTTAAGGTGCTCTAAATGATTATTTTTTAACGATTTAACATTTAGGAGCCTTACGTATGTGCTATTTTTTGCGTATTTTTGCAACGCAAAGCTATACAAATTTGTAGTTTCTAACTTCTTTCCTTAAATAAAACGAAATATTATGATTGCTACCGCAGAATTAGTAGATAATGATTTTTTACGTCAATTTGAATTAAAGGTTGATGATGAATTAGCGAAGATTGAATACTCTCTTCAAGACAGGAAAATATTTCTAACCAAAATGATTATTCCAGACGCAATACAATCAGAGGATTTTGAAGAAGATTTCTTAAAATTGGTATTTGCAAACATTAAAGAAAGAAACATTAGCGTGGTCCCAACAAGTCCAGAAATCGCTAAATTTATAAGAAGAAACCGTCGTTACAAGAAATTACTCCCAGTCGGTATCCGTATCTAACTTCCCTTTACATAATTTAATCTTATTGCCAGAAGCCTCTGGGAATATTATGCTTTTTTAGAATTTTGACACTGTAAGCTTAATCACATACCTTGTGCTTTCTGCCTCTGTATACGTTATGATATACCCTGTTAATATTCATCGGAATCTCTATCTTTGAGCATTCTGCAAATAGCCAGATTAGCACTTATATCTATTGAATTCAACTTTTACATTGAAACCATTTATCAATAATCTATCAAAAACTTTTCTTGTCCTGATAGCTTTTTTGACGATTAGTTCTTGCTCAGAAAAAAAATCTGATTACGATGAAAATCTAGTTTTTCGTTATAATGAGCATAAGAACATAGGTTCTCTTGATCCTGCATTTTCTAAGGACATCTCCGATATCTGGGCCACCAACCAACTATTTAATGGCTTGGTAGAGATGAACGATAGCTTACAGGTTAAACCTTGCATTGCAAGAGATTGGGAGATTTCTAAAGATGCCTTAACCTATACCTTCAATCTTAGGGAGGATGTTCTTTTTCATAAAGATATTCTTTTTGGAAAAGATTCCATCAGAACTGTCAATGCTTCCGATTTTGAGTTTAGTTTCAACCGTTTAAATGACCCAAAAATCGCTTCTCCTGGCAGTTGGGTTATGGCAAAAGTAGAGTCCTACACCGCTTTAGATGATCACACCTTTCAAATTAAACTGAATCAGCCCTTTCCTGCTTTTCTAGGTTTACTCACAATGAAATATTGTTCGGTGGTACCAAAAGAAGTCATCGAAGAATACGGCAATAACTTCCGCTCCCATCCTATTGGCACTGGTCCCTTCGAATTTAAACGTTGGGAAGAAAACGTAAAATTGGTTCTTAGAAAAAATGATGCTTATTTTGAAAAAGACAACAACGGAGAGCAACTCCCTTATCTAGAAGCGGTCGCCATTACCTTTTTACCAGATAAACAAAGCGAATTCCTTCAGTTTGCTCAAGGTAATCTCGATTACGTTTCGGGTCTAGATGCCTCCTATAAAGATGAAATCCTTACGGCAGATGGAAAACTTAGGGATATTTATAAAAATGAGGTCGATATAATTAGAGGCCCTTACCTAAATACAGAATATCTCGCGTTCTACATGGATTCTGATTTACCGCTAATCCCGCAAGAAAATCTTCGAAAGGCGATTAACTATGGCTTCGACCGAAAAAAGATGATGGTATATCTAAGAAACGGAGTTGGAATACCCGCTAATGGTGGATTTATTCCCAAAGGACTTCCTGGCTATTCTGAAACCATCGGTTTTAACTACGACCCTGAAAAAGCAAAATTGCTATTGAATCAGTTCAAGCAAGAAACCGGAATCGAAAAACCTACCATTACTTTAACTACAACCAGCAATTACCTCAGCTTTTGCGAATTCATCCAGCGAGAGCTACAAAAAATCGGGATTGAAATTAAAGTCGATGTCATTCCTGCGGCCACCTTGAAAGATGCAAAGGCAAATGGAAAACTAGATATGTTCAGGGCCAGTTGGGTAGCAGATTATCCTGACGCCGAAAATTATCTTTCGCTGTATTATAGTGAGAATTTTGCTCCTAATGGACCAAACTATTCCCATTTTAAAAGTGAACAGTTCGATACTTGGTATCAAGAAGCCTTTTCAGAAAATGATATTGCTAAAAGAGAACTTCTGTATACAAAGATGGATTCACTAGTGATGAGCCAAGCGCCAATTGTCCCATTATTTTATGATGAAGTAATAAGATTTACCAGAAAGAATGTTCAAGGATTAGGAATTAATCCTATTAATTTACTTGAGCTAAAACGAGTGAAAAAGATTCAACTTGACTGATTAGTCTAATCCCTTCTGAATTTTTTGGTTTCATCAAAAACACTTTGAAGAATGCTCGCTTCTTGTTCAGAAAAATCGATATTTCTTCTGCCCATAACCATTTTAGCCACTTCAAAAGCTTTGTTAGTAGTATAAGTCGTAAATCCGGCATTACCGCCCCAACTAAAGCTTGGGATAAAATTCCGCGGAAATCCACTACCAAAGATATTAGCATTTACTCCAACTACAGTTCCTGTATTAAACATGGTATTGATACTGCATTTGCTATGATCACCCATCATAAGACCACAAAACTGCAGTCCGGTTTTGGCAAAGCTTTCGCTATCATAATTCCAAAGTCTTACCTCAGCATAATTATTCTTTAAATTAGAAGTATTGGTATCGGCTCCAAGATTGCACCACTCGCCTAAAACCGAATTCCCCAAAAAGCCTTCATGACCTTTATTAGAATTAGCGAATAGAACCGAATTATTGATTTCCCCCCCAACCTTTGAACCAGGACCAATAGTGGTAGGTCCATAAATTTTAGCTCCCATTTTTACAACTGAATTTTCACATAGGGCAAAAGGTCCACGGATTAAGCATCCTTCCATGATTTCAGTATCCTTGCCGATGTAAATTGGACCGGAAGATGCATTTAAGGTCACATATTCTAATCTCGCACCTTCTTCAAGAAAAACATTATTAGAATTAATGACATTATTGGAAGATGGAATGTTCTGTGATTTTTTACCGTCGGTTAGCAAATCAAAATCTTGTTGAATCGCTTCACCATTCTTAGAAAATATGTCCCAGGTAAATTCAATTTGAAGTAGTTCATTCTTGAATTCGATGGCTTCAAAATTATCTAATTCAATATTTTCGTCTGCTTCCTTAGCGTAAAAAGCGATGATGGTTTCATCTTTGGAAATCAACTGATTTTCGCCCAAATCTAGAATCATTTCTACCAATTCTGCATTGGGAAGAACGGATGCATTTATGAGTATATTACTTTCCATCTCTACCATAGGATATTTATCCGATAAGTAATCTTCGGTAATGGTAGTCGTCGTAGAGTTAAGATAAAGTTCCCATTTTTCGCGGATTGTTAGAATACCAATACGGATGTCGGCAACCGGGCGAGTAAATGTAAATGGAAGTAGATTATTTCGAAAAGGACCGTCGAAGAGGATATAATTCATCTGAATGAATGGATTTTCTATTGTAAAAATAGTTTAATAAAAGGGAACAAAAAAAGCCTTCAAATTAAATAGGAAGGCTTTTAGAATATTTAGATTGCTAAATCTATTTCTTGAATTTAGCGTATTTGCTTTTGAACTTATCGATACGACCAGCTGTATCAATCAATTTAGACTTCCCAGTGTAAAATGGGTGAGAAGTTCTTGAAATTTCCATTTTAATCAACGGATATTCAACACCTTCTACTTCTAGAGTTTCTGATGTATCGGCAGTAGATTTGGTTAAAAACACGTCTTCATTAGACATATCTTTAAATGCTACTATTCTGTAATTTTCTGGATGTATACCTTTTTTCATCGTAAAACGATTTATATTCTTGACAATTTTTGAGGTGCAAATTTAACCATTTTTTATTTTTCTACAACAGATTTGCCAATTTTTATTTCAAGAATGGTTTGTAACGTTTTCCTATATTTGTTTACTTATCTTTTATAAACTAAAAGATCTATAAAATTATGGAAAACCAACCTATCACCACTAAACAAACAGCCATTCACTACGGAACTATTCTGGGGATTGCCAGCGTGTTTCTTAGCGTCATTTTGTATGTGCTAAACATGCACATGGAACAGAATTGGGTTAGTGGTCTAATTGGTGTCGCAATCATTATTGTCGTGATATCTCTAGGAATCTCAAAATTCAAGAAACTTAACGGTAACATTTTGTCGCTTTCACAAGCACTAAAAACAGGATTGGGTATCGCTTTAATCGGTGCTTTGATAAGTATCGCCTATACTTTGATATTTATGTACATTATAGAACCTGATTATATGAGTCAGATGCAGGATGTGCAAAGACAAGCGATGATTGAACAAAATCCGGATATGACTCAAGATCAAATGGATAAAGCAGCTCAGATGATGGGTATTTTTTCTAGCCCGATTGCAGTTTCTATTATTGCAATGGTCTATACCCTTTTCATCGGTTTTGTTGTTTCCCTGATTGCTGGTCTAATTATGAAGAACGACAAATAAATTTATGGATATATCCATCGTTATACCCTTACTTAACGAACAAGACTCACTAAATGAACTTTACGATTGGATCGCATCCATTATGCAATCCAATCGTTTTTCTTATGAAGTCATTTTTATTGACGATGGCAGTACCGATGGATCATGGGAAACCATTACCCAAATTTCCGCTAAAAATCCTGAGGTAAAAGGTATTCGATTTTTAAAGAATTTCGGTAAATCCCAAGCGCTACATGCAGGCTTCAACCAAGCCCAAGGTGATGTGGTAATTACCATGGACGCCGACCTTCAAGATAATCCAAACGAAATACCTGAGCTTTACCAGATGATTAAAAAAGATGGCTTTGATCTTGTATCTGGTTGGAAAAAAAAGCGTCATGATTCAGTCATTTCCAAAAATCTGCCATCAAAACTTTTTAATTGGGCTGCCAGAAAAACTTCTGGTATTTATCTTCACGATTTCAACTGTGGTTTAAAAGCTTATGACATCAATGTGGTAAAACATATTGACGTTCATGGTGAAATGCATCGCTATATTCCCGTACTCGCAAAAAATGCCGGTTACACATCTATTGGCGAGAAAGTGGTGGAGCACCAAAAACGCAAGTATGGCGAGACCAAATTTGGGATGAATCGATTTATCCATGGCTTCTTAGATCTTCTCACCATTTGGTTTATATCCCGATTTGCTAGACGACCCATGCATTTATTCGGTGCGTTGGGTGTCATTATGTTTATAATCGGTTTCGGATTTGCACTTTACTTGGGAATAGATAAACTGTTTTTAAATCCATACGGAAGGCTTATTACTCAAAGACCTCAATTCTATATTGCACTAGCGACCATGATTATTGGTTCACAATTTTTTGTTGCTGGTTTCCTAGGCGAACTCATTCTTAGAAGCAGGGATAACAGACAGCGTTACAACATTAAGGAACTCGTTAATCTGTAAGGATTTTCCAAATTAACCTTACATTAAACTTTCTGATTTTCTTAAATGCGTATTTTTGCAGCAAAATAGACACTTAATACATGATTTATATAAAACCTGAAATCAAGGAAAAGATGAATGCTTGGTTAACCCCAACTTTCGACGATAAGACCCAGCAAGACATAAAAAATTTAATCGCTGATAATCCAAAGGATTTGGAAGAAAGCTTTTATAAGGATTTAGATTTTGGTACAGGCGGAATGCGCGGAATTATGGGAGTTGGCACCAATCGTATCAATAAATACACACTTGGGAAAAATACTCAAGGAATAAGTGATTATCTAAAACATAGTTTTAAGGATAAACAATTGAAGGTGGTGATTGCCTTCGATTGCAGAAATAACAGTAAATCCTTGGCCAAGGTCGTTGCAGATGTATTTTCAGCGAACGGAATAAAAGTTTTTTTGTTTGAAGATCTTCGCACCACGCCAGAACTTTCCTTTGCCGTTAAGCATTTAGCATGTCACTGCGGAATTGTTTTAACCGCGTCTCATAATCCACCAGAGTATAACGGGTATAAAGTTTATTGGCAAGATGGCGGCCAATTGGTTCCGCCTCAGGATTCAGAAATCATAAACCAAATTAACAAAACCCAATATTCTGAAATTAAATTTGAAGCCAATGAAGATTTAATTGAATTCATAGGAAAAGAAGTTGATGACGCATTTATCGACGCTTCAGTCGCGAACGGAAGTTTTGAAACTTCTACCGAGGCCAAGAACAATCTTAATATAATCTTTACCTCACTTCACGGGACTTCAATAACCACAATTCCTGAAACCCTTAAGCGCGCAGGATATACCAATGTTTTTATAGTTGAGGAGCAGGCAGAACCAAATGGGAATTTCCCAACCGTAAAATCTCCTAATCCAGAAGAACCTGAAGCCTTAAAAATGGCAATGAAACTGGCAGAAGACAATAACGGTGATATTGTAATCGGGACGGATCCAGATAGTGATCGTTTAGGGATTGCAGTAAGAAATTATGAAGGTGAATTGGTTCTATTAAACGGAAACCAGACGATGTTGGTCATGACGGATTTCCTTTTGAAGAACTGGAAAAATCTAGATAAGTTAAAAGGAAACGAATTCATTGCTTCCACCATCGTTTCTACTCCTATGATGCAAAACCTTGCTGATGCTTATAATGTAGAATATAAGATTGGTCTTACCGGATTTAAATGGATTGCCAAGATGATAAACGACCACCAAGACATGGATTTTGTTGGTGGCGGTGAAGAAAGTTTTGGATATATGGTCGGGGATTTTGTTCGGGACAAAGATGCGGTTACCTCTACCCTACTCGCGTGCGAAATTGCAGCCCAGGCTAAAAATGAAGGCAGTTCTTTCTATAATGAACTTATGAAGCTTTATGTATCTCACGGTCTTTATAAAGAAAAACTGGTTTCACTTACCAAAAGAGGTATTGAAGGCGCTGAAGAAATAAAACAGATGATGGTCGATGCTAGAGAAAATCCTTTAACCAAAGTGAATGGTTCTAAAGTCGTTAAAATTGAAGATTATCAACTTTCTTCATCTCATGATCTGTCGCAAGTAAAGACGACTCTTATCGACATTCCAAAGTCGAACGTGTTGATTTACTACACCGAAGATGGAAGTAAAATTGCCTTAAGACCTAGTGGTACCGAGCCAAAAATTAAATTTTATATCAGCGTAAATGACGATTTAGAAAGCATCGAAAATTACGAAAGCGTCAATGATAAATTAGAAACGCGCATTAATGGTATTCTGGAAGATTTACAACTCAATTAAATGGAATACATAGGGAAGCTCTCAAAATTTATAACGCCATATAAAAAATATGGCGTTTTAAATATTATCTGCAATGTGTTCTACGCTCTTTTTGGCACATTAGCAATGGTTTCCCTAATGCCGATGATCAATGTACTTTTTGGTGAATCCGAAAGGGTTACCACCAAACCAGAGTATAGCGGTATTGGTTCATTGAAAACCTATGTAGAAGATTCGATGAATTATATAATCACAACTACCAATGAAGTGCACGGACCTCAGCGTTCTCTTCTTTATATGATCATTCTGATTATATCTTTATTCTTGCTGAAGAATCTCTTTAATTACCTCGCACTTTATTTTATCACTTTTCTTAGGAATGGCGTTCTTATGGACCTTCGTAATTCTATTTACGAAAAAGTTACAACCCTGCCAATTTCCTATTATTCCGAACAGAAAAAAGGTGATATCATCGCCCGGATTTCTGGAGATGTAAATGAGGTTAAAAACTCGTTATTGGCAGTTTTAGAACTCATCGTAAAAGAACCTCTTACGATTCTATTTGCAATCATTTTTATGTTCTTGATTTCAGTTAAACTTACAGTTTTTGTTTTCATCTTTATTCCACTATCTGGTTTTATTATTTCAAGGATTGGTAAAACGCTTAAGAAGAAATCTAGTCGTGTTCAAAGTGAACAAGGCGTATTTCTTTCAACTTTAGAAGAAACATTAGGTGGATTAAAAGTCATCAAAAGTTTTAATGCAGAAGGAAGTTTCAATAAAAGGTTTCAAGATTCAACTAAACGTTTATTTGGATTTTCTAATGTTTTGATGAACCGGCAAAACCTGGCCTCGCCGATGAGCGAACTCTTGGGAATTATTACAATTGCCACTCTGTTGTGGTACGGTGGCACCATGGTTTTAGTTGATAATACTTTATCTGGTGGTGCTTTTATAGGTTATATGGCACTTGCCTATCAAATTCTTACTCCAGCGAAAGCGATAAGCAAGGCAAGTTATCAGGTAAAAGCCGGTAATGCCGCAGCAGACCGGGTTTTGGAGGTACTGAATACCGAATCGGATTTAGATGATAAGCCCGATGCGATTGTAAAAGAGGGCTTCAATTCAGAATTAAGATTAAAGAATCTCAATTTTAAGTATGACGATGAATTGGTTCTTAAAGACTTCAACTTAACTGTCCAAAAAGGCAAAAGTGTTGCATTGGTGGGTCAATCGGGAAGCGGCAAAAGTACCATCGCAAACTTACTTACCCGTTTTTATGATGTCAACGATGGCGCTATAGAAATAGATGGGGTAGACATTAGAACAATCACCAATAAATCGCTGCGGCAGTTAATGGGCTTGGTCACCCAAGATTCAATCTTATTTAATGATTCTATAAAGAACAATCTTCTTTTGGGTAAACCAGATGCGACCGACCAAGAGATTTTAGAGGCCTTAGAAGTTGCTAACGCTTGGGAATTCGTAAAGGATTTGCCAAACGGTATCGATACCAATATTGGTGATTCGGGCAACAAATTATCTGGAGGACAGAAGCAACGTTTAAGTATTGCGAGGGCGGTACTTAAAAATCCTCCGATAATGATTTTAGACGAAGCCACCTCTGCATTAGATACCGAAAGTGAAAGATTGGTGCAACAGGCTTTAGAAAATATGATGAAAAATAGAACTTCGGTTGTTATCGCTCATCGTCTTTCTACCATACAAAATGCTAATCTTATTGTTGTTTTACAGAAGGGACAAATTGTTGAGCAAGGATCTCATTCTGAATTGTTAGCTAAAAATGGAATGTATAAGAAACTCGTCGACATGCAGAGTTTTGATTAATTACAAATATGTTCTTCAACTAAAGGAATTTTAAGAAACACTTACGGACTTTTATTAAAATCAAAAAGGATGCAACAGTCGTTACATCCTTTTCTTGCATACCACTAGATTTGGGGAGACTAGTAGTATACAGTAGGTTAGGCTGACGTAAACATAGAACAAATATTTAAGCTGTGCAATAAAAATATGCATTTTGTCGTATTAATATATCACTTTATCGATGTTTTAAGCTTTATATAATTGATTATCAGATTATTATGATTTATTTAAAATTTAAAAAAAATCCATTAAACTTTGATAACTTTAAATCGTCAAATAACAAATCTAATCTTTGGAGAGCGAGATTGAACTTATAGGTCGGCTTAAATCACAACGTTTTAAGGATGAAGCATTTGAGGAATTGCTTAAAATTTACAAGCAGAGATTGTATTGGCATATCCGTCATATTATAAAGTCTCATGAAGACACCGATGATGTGCTCCAGAATACCTTCATAAAGATTTATAAAAATATTGAAGGTTTTAAGGGAGACAGCAAATTATACTCTTGGATGTACCGAATTGCTACAAACGAATCTCTAACTTTTTTGAAAAAAGAATCGAAGCGTATGCTAATGTCTAATGAAGAAATACAAGATACGGCAATCAATAACCTAAAAGCAGATCCTTATTTTGAAGGAGATGAAATTGAGATCAAATTACAAAAGGCTATTGCAACACTTCCACCTAAACAGCAAACTGTTTTTAACATGCGCTATTTCGAGGAAATAAAATACAGCGAAATGTCAGAAATATTAGAGACGAGTGAAGGTGCGCTAAAGGCTTCCTTCCATTTGGCAAGCAAAAAAATTGAAAGCTATTTAAAAGATAATTAAACCTTTTAACAAATTAATAGTCATATCATAGCGATGGACAGTAATAAGATTCCAAATAATGCGAAGAAGCCTTTTAAAGTGCCTGATAACTATTTTCAGGAGCTAGATGCTGAAATTTTCGCAAAGATTAATTTTGAGAAATCGGCCCCGGTTTCAAAAAATAGTGGTTTTGTTGTTCCCGATAATTATTTTGAAAATCTTGATGCACAAATTATTAGTGCCGCCAAATCGCAAAAATCAACCAAGGTCATTTCTCTTTTTAATTGGAAAAACGTTGCCATGATTTCAGGAATCGCGGCTACTCTGGCTTTAATGATTTCTTTGGTTTTTCTGAAAGGAAATCCTCTGGATTTTGATGATTTGGAAACCGCGAGCATAGAGAAGTATATCTCCGAAGAGGACATTAATACCTATGAGATGGCTCAATTCCTTGAATTGAATTCTATCGAGCTTTATGAGGTTACAGGTTCTGATCTTTCAGAATCGGCCTTAGAGGATTATTTATTAGAGAACGCTACTTTAAATGATTTGTACCAAGACTAAATCTACTTAAAATGAAAAATACAATTTATACATTCATCGTTTCATTTCTGACATTTACAATGTCTGCCCAAGAAATGTCTCGTGAAGAAAGACACGAACAGATTAAAGAACTTAAAATAGCCTTTATCACCGAGCGTTTGGATTTAACGACCGCTGAAGCTGAAAAGTTTTGGCCGATTTATAATGAGTTCGAGTCTTCCTATAATGAGTTTAGAAAAGAATCCCACCGAAAAAGAAAATCATCAGATTTAAAGAATCTCAGCGAAAAACAGGCAAAAGATTTATTGGAGGAAATGACTTCTATTGAAGATCAGAAATATTCGCTTAAATCTAAATTTGTAAAAGATTTACAAAAAATTATTCCGGCGAAAAAGATTGTACTGTTAAGAAAAGCAGAAGATGATTTTAATCGTAAAATGATTGAAGAATTTAAGCGCAGAAGACAGGAAAAAGAGAAAAGACCGTAGTTAGTTATTAGTTATTAGTTATTAGTTATTAGTTATTAGTTATTAGTTATTAGTAAAATATTTTCTCCTAACAGTGAATAATGTCCTTTTATAATTATGATATCATAATTTTTTCAGCGAACCCTCATCCCTAAGCCTTAACTCTTTTGTCTTTGGTCTAATTTCTAGCGTCTAGCGTCTTTTTAAGATTGGTCTTTGTTCTTTATTCTTTATTCTTAATTCTTTTTTCTTTTTTCTTTTTTCTTTTTTCTTTTTTCTTTTTTCTTTATTCTTAATTCTTAATTCTTAATACTCAATTCTCAATACTCAATTCTCTCTACTAAAAATCAACTTGCTAATCCTGCCTTTTCCCGCTGCATAAGCGGTACTATCATTAATAAAGCGTAACGTATAATATCCTTCATCGCTTAAATGTTTCCAGCTTTCTCCTCTATCGCTGCTATAATCAATACCATTAAACCCAAGAGTTACCAAATCATTGGCATTTCTATCAGGAACATATTTTACACAACTCCGATAACCCGGACCAATAGAATTAGCTACAACCTTCCATGACTTACCTCCGTCTTTGGTTATGATTTTGTTAGCTGAATTCAATTCTGGTTTGGTATAATCTCCGCCTACCGCAAAACCGTTTTTTTCATCATAAAAATCTATGGAATAAATTCCCGTAGTTTCTTCACCTTGAATGATTGGTGTTTCAAAAACTTCCCAAGATTTTCCTTTATCAGCGGAATAGTATATTTGGCTAGACTTGCCTCCAGTTGCAATCCAGGTATTTTCACCAACTATGGCAATATTAGTGTCGCTCGCGGCAAAAGCTCCGACTCCATTTTTAGCAGCCGGCAAGGAATCACACGAAACTTTTGTCCAGTTATTTCCGCCGTCCCGGGTGATTACAATGCTTATACAGCCTTCGGTAGAATCGCCAATTGCAAGTCCTTCTTGGTCATTCCAGAATTCGATTGAATCGTAAAATGCTTTTTCGTGCTCTTCAATATAAACAAGTTCTAAACTATCATCTCCCTCTATTTTATAAATATGCGCTGGGCTTCCAATAATTGCGACAAGCAAGGAGTTTCCAGAAAGCGCAATAGACCTAAAATTTTCCTGTGAGACATGGTATTTTTCAAAATCTAGGTTTAAATATTCAAACTTTAAAGAAGAATTCAGTTGTCCTTCACTTTCAGTAGATGTATTGAAAATTCTTCCAACTTTTCCATCGGCGGTCGCAAAAAAAGCTTCTTCAGTATTTGCCTTTATCTCGATTGCCCTGACGTTAAGCAAAGAATCCACCACGATATCTTCGATAATGACTTCGTTGAAATTCTTTGGTTTTTCAACAGTAAGGTTATCACCGTTCTTAATTTCGGTCTTACAAGAAAAAACGAAAATCAAGATTAAAAAAATACGCGGAACTTTAGACATCTGTCTTTAGGTTAAATATTGATTATAAATATATAATTCTAATCGACAATTAATCAAGGCTTTTCCCGTAAATTTGCAGCCTCGAAATGGATATTAGTTATTAGTTATTAGTTATTAGTTATTAGTTGTTAGTTGTTAGTTGTTAGTTGTTAGTTGTTAGTTGTTAGTTGTTAGGGATTAGTAATTAGGAATTAGGGATTAGAGATGAGTTAATCAGGTAAGTTCAGAGGACTTATGTCTTATGTCTTATGTCTTATGTCAAAAAATTCTAGATAACACTAAATACTTGATACTAAATACCCTTTAAAGATTAAAAAAAATGAGATTACATAGAAATTTATGCTTTGCCACAATCGACGGTCTTATGCTCATATTTAATGAGGGCCAATATGCGGACAAGGTTATACAACAACTACTAAAGAGAGACAAACGTTGGGGAAGCCGAGATAGGGCTTTTGTTGCCGAAACCACCTATGACATTGTACGTTGGAAACGTCTTTATGCCGAAATCGCTGATGTAAAAGAACCTTTTGACCGTGACAATCTTTGGAGAATGTTTGCGGTTTGGGCCACTTTAAAAGGAATTAAATTACCTGATTGGAAATATTTTGAAGGAACTCCTACCCGTAAGATTAAAGGTCGTTTTGATGAACTTTCTAAAATTCGAAAACTCCGTGAATCCATTCCAGATTGGTTAGATGAAATAGGAGTAAAAGAATTGGGTGATAAAATATGGACAAAAGAGATTGCTGCCCTTAATGAACAAGCAGATGTTGTGCTCCGGGTAAATACTTTAAAAACTACTAAGGAAAAATTGAAGGGTGAACTTTTTGACCTCGATATGGATGCTGAAGAAATCAAGAATCATCCTCATGCCTTGAAGTTAAAAGAACGTGCAAATGTTTTTCAAACTGAAGCCTTTAGTAACGGACATTTTGAAGTTCAAGATGCATCTTCTCAGTTGGTAGCAGAATTTATGGACCTACAACCGGGAATGCGTGTCGTAGATGCTTGTGCTGGTGCTGGAGGAAAAACTTTGCATATCGCTTCCATGATGGAGAACAAAGGCCAAATTATCGCCTTGGATATTTACGGCAATAAGTTGAAGGAACTTAAAAGACGTGCTAAACGTAACGGTGCTCATAATGTTGAAACCCGGGTTATAGAAACTACCAAAGTCATAAAGAAATTACATAACACCGCAGATAGAGTTTTAATCGATGCTCCATGTTCTGGATTAGGCGTATTAAGGAGAAATCCAGATTCTAAATGGAAAACCCAACCAGAATTTTTAGAGGAAATCAAAAAAACTCAACAACAACTACTGCAGGATTATTCTAAAATGGTGAAAGATGGCGGAATGCTCACCTATGCCACTTGCTCCATTTTACCTTCCGAAAATCGAGAACAGATCAATAAATTCTTGGAGTCAAAAGAAGGTGAAAGTTTTAGTCTGGTAAAGGATAAATCGGTATTTGCCCATACTTCTGGATACGACGGATTTTACATGGCGTCACTTAGAAAAACAGAAACTCTATAAACCTAGCACGGTTATTGAATATCCATTTTCAAAATCATCAATATGAAGCACATTTACTTTTTATTTTTATTTATTTCGGCTTTTGGATTTTCCCAATTGTCTCCACCAGTACAAGCACAGGATAACCTTGTTACTATTGATAAAATTAAAATCTATCCCAACCCGGTTACAGAAAACTATTTTTATGTATCGACGTCGGAAAACCTTTCCGTCAAGATTTTTGATGTACTGGGCAAATTGGTAGCAGAAAGAGAAATTACGCCTTCTAAAAAAGAGGTAAATGTTTCAACTTTGAATAAAGGTGTTTACTTGGTTAAGTTAAAATCTTCTAAACAATCCACAACAAGAAAGCTTATTATCAATTAAGTTTCAAAAAAATCTATAGTGAACCTTCTGCAATTCTTTGCAGAAGGTTTTTTACTTTTAATAAAATTGAATTATTTGAACGACAAGCTTAAGTCCTATCTTGAAGATATCCTTTCCGAGAAAATTAAAACCATTTCATCGGTATCTGGAGGTGACATCAGCTCTGCTTTTAAAATTGAAACTTCATCTGAAAAATTTTTTCTTAAAATGAATGCCAATGACTTCGCCTTGGATCTGTTTACCAAAGAAGCAGCCGGTTTAAACGAAATTGCTTCAACTAAAACGATTGCCGTTCCTAAGATCATTTCAGTAGATAAACTTGTTAATACGTCATTCTTGATAATGGAATTTATTCCATCCAAATCTGCCACACCTCAAAATATGCAAGAGTTTGGGTTTCAACTTGCCCAACTTCATAAAACAACTTCTAAAGCCTTCGGTCTAAACACTGATAATTATATTGGTAGCCTAGCCCAAAGTAATCGAGAACATAAAGATTGGACCGACTTCTACATTTCCGAACGAATACAACCTCAACTGAATCTTGCTAAATCTCTTGGAAGATTAAATCAAAGTGAGATTCCATCCGAAAATGACATGATAAATTCCTTAAATGAATTCTTCACCGATATAAAACCTTCGCTTTTACATGGCGATTTATGGAGCGGAAATTATTTAATTTCTGAAGATGGACAGCCCTATCTTATAGACCCGGCGGTCTACTATGGCCATTCTGAAGTCGATATTGCGATGAGCAAGTTGTTCGGTGGTTTTGACAATGCATTCTACGAAAGTTACTTTCAAGAAATTCCTGAGCATAAATTTACGTCTTCAAGAATTGAAATCTACCAACTTTACTACTTGTTGGTTCATCTTAATTTATTTGGAAACTCTTATCGACCATCCGTGCTCGAAATCATGACCAAGTATTTCTAAAAATGTTTAAATCATGTTGATAATCGCAAGATTTTTTCAGGATTGATTTCAAACGAAACCGCTTTAAAATCTGTATTTTTGCTCTTTGATTTTAATAAAATCTCTCACCCAATGATTCATTTCTTCGGAAGTCCTGAAAACAAGGTTTTTGCTGTTGAAACCAAAGCCGATTTATCCACGGAAAACATAGAAAGATTAAGCTGGTTGTTCGGTAACCAACCCATGATTAATTCGGCGTCTATTGACGCTTTTTTTATTGGCCCTAGAGCTGCAATGGTAACGCCTTGGAGTACGAATGCCGTAGAGATTACCCAAAATATGGGTATTCAGGATATCATAAGGATTGAAGAATTTAAGGCAGTAGAAGAAGACTTTAAGGATTTTGATTCCATGATTTCTCAGAAATATAAGTCTTTGGGGCAAAATCTTTACACAATCGACATAAAGCCGGAAGCAATAAAATACATTAAGAATGTTGCTGAGTATAATTCTGCTGAAGGGCTTTCACTCAGTGAAGATGAAGTAGGATATTTAGAAAATGTAGCTTCAAAAATTGGAAGAGAACTTACCGATTCTGAAGTCTTTGGATTTTCTCAAGTAAACAGCGAGCATTGCAGGCATAAAATTTTTAATGGCACTTTCGTCATCGATGGCCTTGAAAAACCTTCATCTTTATTTAAGCTCATTAAAAAAACTTCCGAACTAAATCCGAACACTATTGTTTCCGCCTACAAAGATAACGTAGCATTTATTGAAGGTCCGACCGTGGAGCAATTTGCCCCGCGGAGAGCGGATATTCCAGAATATTACTATAAAGAAGATTATAAATCGGTCATTTCCTTAAAGGCCGAAACCCACAACTTTCCGACCACGGTAGAACCATTTAATGGTGCAGCAACAGGTTCTGGAGGTGAAATCAGGGACCGGCTTGCAGGCGGAAAAGGTTCTTTGCCTTTGGCCGGTAGTGCAGTTTATATGACGTCTTACTCACGATTGGAAGATGATGAGAAAAGACCTTGGGAAAAAGCGGTTTCAAAAAGAGATTGGCTTTACCAAACGCCAATCGACATCTTGATAAAAGCGTCCAATGGCGCTTCAGATTTTGGGAATAAATTCGGTCAGCCACTTATTTCTGGCTCAGTTTTCACCTTCGAACATAAAGAACACAACCGAACTCTCGGTTTTGATAAGGTTATTATGCTCGCTGGTGGTATCGGATATGGTAAAGCCGACCAAGCGATTAAGGAAAAACCGGTTGCTGGTGATAAAATTGTGGTTTTAGGTGGCGATAATTATAGAATCGGTATGGGCGGAGCTGCAGTATCTTCTTCAGATACAGGTGAATTTGAATCTGGCATTGAGTTAAATGCAGTGCAACGTTCTAATCCTGAAATGCAAAAACGAGCCGCAAACGTGGTCCGTGGGATGGTAGAAAGTGAAGAAAACCATATCATTTCCATTCATGATCATGGCGCGGGCGGACATCTAAATTGTCTTTCAGAATTGATAGAAGATACCGGTGGAAGAATCAATTTGGATAGATTGCCAGTAGGAGACCCAACGCTTTCAGATAAAGAAATTATCGGTAACGAATCCCAAGAAAGAATGGGATTATTGATTGCTGAAAAACATTTCTCAGAATTGAAACGGATTGCAGACCGCGAACGTTCACCTTCTTATGTAGTTGGAGAAGTTACGGATGACCAACGCTTTTGTTTTAAGTCGGAAACCAAAGGAAATAAGCCAATGGATTTGGCTTTGGAAGATATGTTCGGTAGTTCGCCAAAAACCTTTATGAACGACCAGACGATTGACCGCAAATATGCCGAACTAGAATATAATTCGGATAAATTTTATGATTATCTAGATCAGCTTCTTCAACTTGAAGCTGTGGCTTGCAAAGATTGGTTAACCAATAAGGTAGACCGTTGCGTTGGTGGTAAAGTTGCCAAACAGCAATGCGCAGGACCGCTACAACTCCCGTTAAATAATGTTGGAGTTATGGCGCTAGATTATAACGGCAAGGAAGGAATTGCGACCAGTATTGGCCATTCTCCTATTTCTGGATTAATCAATTCTGAAGCTGGCAGCAGAAACGCTATTGCGGAAGCGCTTACCAACATTATTTGGGCCCCGCTTACCGAAGGTTTAAAAAGTGTTTCCTTATCCGCCAACTGGATGTGGCCTTGCAGAAATGAAGGCGAAGACGCTCGTTTGTATGAAGCCGTAGAAGCAGTTTCAGAATTTGCTATCGAATTAGGAATTAATATCCCCACCGGGAAAGATTCGCTTTCTATGAAGCAGAAATATCAAAATGAAGAAGTGATTGCACCAGGTACGGTTATAATTTCTGCCGCAGGAAGTTGTAATGACATCACTAATATCATCGAGCCAGTTTTGCAAAAATTTGGTGGCAGCATTTATTATATAAATCTTTCCCAAGATTCCTTTAAACTAGGCGGTAGTTCTTTTGCTCAGATCTTGAACAAAGTCGGTAAAGAAGTTCCCACCGTTAAAAGTGCTGAATACCTCAAGACTGTGTTCAATACCATTCAAGAATTAATAAAATCTAAATTGATTGTTGCAGGGCATGATGTGGCTTCCGGCGGACTGGTAACCACTTTGTTAGAAATGTGCTTTGCGGATAATAATCTTGGAGCAGAATTAGACCTTAGCGAACTAAACGAAAAAGATTCAGTCAAATTATTATTTTCTGAAAATGCGGGGATTGTTTTTCAAGCTAAAGATGACTCTATTGAAACCCTATTATCTTCAAAGAAAATTGAATTTTTCAAAATAGGAAGAGTCACCGAATCTGATGTTCTTAGCGTGATTAATGAAGATGAAGTCTTTACGTTGACTGTTTCTAGACTTCGGGATATGTGGTACAAAACGTCATTCTTGCTGGATCAAAAACAGACTGCCGGCAACCTTGCAAAAGAACGCTACGAGAATTATAAAAATCAACCGCTTACCTATAAGTTTCCTGATCATTTTACTGGTAAAATTAAAGACGTCATTGCGAACGAAGTGAAGCAATCTGCTTCTAGTGATGGGATTGCTTCGCCGAAAACAGCTCGCAATGACAGTAAAAGACCTAAGGCTGCGGTTATTCGCGAAAAAGGTTCGAACTCAGAAAGAGAAATGGCCAATGCCATGTATCTAGCCGGTTTCGACGTTAAGGACGTACATATGACCGACTTAATCAGCGGAAGAGAAACTTTAGAAGATATTCAGTTTATTGGAGCAGTAGGCGGATTTAGCAATAGTGATGTTTTAGGATCGGCTAAAGGTTGGGCCGGAGCATTTCTCTATAATGAAAAAGCCAAATCTGCACTAGAGAATTTCTTTAAACGAGACGACACTTTATCGGTTGGTATCTGTAATGGTGCTCAACTTTGGATGGAATTGGGTCTCGTAAATCCAGAACACGAAAAACACGGGAAGCTAACTTATAACGACTCCCATAAACACGAGAGCGCATTTACTTCCGTAACCATCGAAAAGAATAATTCGGTGATGCTCTCTTCTTTGGAAGGGAGTACGCTAGGCGTTTGGATTTCTCACGGGGAAGGAAAATTTGATTTTCCATATGAAGAGAGCAAATACCAAATTGTTGCTAAATATGGTTACGAAGGTTATCCAGCAAACCCAAATCATTCTAAGTTTAATACCGCAATGATGTGCGATATCAGCGGAAGACATTTAGTTACAATGCCACATATAGAAAGATCTACTTTTCCTTGGAATTGGGCGTATTACCCTAAAAATCGAGAAGATAAAGTTTCTCCATGGCTAGAAGCATTTGTTAATGCAAGGGAGTGGCTTGAAAATCACGATTAGCATTGTGAGATTAAAGATTTATGACCACTTAATTTAGCAAAAGCGCATATTTTTTAGACCACATTTGATAATCCTATTAAATTTCATAATTTGCATGGACTCAAACCATGCGATTCTTATGAAGAAACCTTCCCGATTGTTCGACTTTCCTTATTACCAATTAGAACATCATAATCTTTCGAATGCATTAAATACAAAATACAATGGGGAATGGAAACCTACATCTACTCAGGAATATATAGATAAAGCAAATGCCGTAAGTCGGGCCCTGCTTAAGCTTGGCGTAAAGAAAGATGATAAGATTGCCATTATTTCTTCTACCAATCGAACAGAATGGAATATCATGGATATTGGCGTCCTGCAGATTGGTGCCCAAAACGTACCAATTTATCCGACCATTTCTGCTGAAGATTATGAATACGTCCTTAACCACTCTGGCTCAACTTATTGCTTTGTCTCGGATGAAGAAGTTTTAGCCAAGGTTAATGCGGTAAAGGGAAACACCTCTTTAAAAGGTATTTATTCGTTCGATGAGATTAAAAGCTGTCCCCATTATTCAGAATTGTTTCGTTTAGGTAAGGATGAAGATAATCAAGCTGAAGTTGAGTCAAGAAAAAAGGAGGTTAAGGTAAACGACCTAGCCACTATTATCTATACTTCTGGTACAACCGGAAAGCCAAAAGGCGTCATGCTTTCACACAAAAATATAGCTTCCAACGCAATCGATTCGGCCAAACGTCTACCAGTAAGTGGAGAAGGGACCCGTATACTAAGCTTCCTACCAATTTGCCATATTTTCGAACGAGTTCTTATTTATATATATCAGTATGCTGGCACCTCTATCTATTATGCTGAAGGCATCGATAAGATAGCAGAAAACGCACAAGAAATCAAACCCAATCTAATGAGCGTGGTCCCTCGACTTTTAGAAAAGGTATATGATAAAATTTATGCCAAAGGTTCGGCTTTAAGTGGCGCAAAAAAGAAAATGTTTTTCTGGGCGCTAGATTTAGGTGAAAAATGGGAACCTTACGGTAAAAATGGTTTTTGGTACGAAAGTCAACTAAAGATTGCTAACAAATTAGTCTTTAGCAAATGGCGAGCTGCACTTGGTGGTGAATTGCATACTATGGTTTCTGGGAGCGCACCATTGCAACCGAGATTAACCAGAATATTTTGTGCGGCCGGAATGCAGGTTATGGAAGGTTACGGACTTACTGAAACTTCTCCTGTAGTAAGTGTTGGGCAGTATAAAGAGAAAATGTTTAAGGTTGGTACCGTTGGTAAACCAATTGATAATGTTGAAGTAAAAATCGCGGATGATGGCGAAATACTTATAAAAGGACCAAACGTTATGCTCGGTTACTATAACGAACCCAAGAAAACTGAAGAAGTGATGACTGGAAATTACTTTCATACCGGCGATAAGGGTGAAGTTGATCCAGACGGTTTTTTAAAGATTACCGGCCGTAAAAAGGAAATGTTCAAGACTTCGGGTGGTAAATATGTGATTCCGGCTTTGTTGGAAAACGATTTAAAACGGTCTAGATTTATCGAACAAGTTATGGTTGTTGGTGAAGGCGAAAAAATGCCTGCGGCAATCATTCAACCTAACTTTGAGTTTATTAAAGAATGGATCGACAGAAAGAAGTTGGACATAAAAAAATCAGAATCGGCGATTGTAAAATCAGAAGAAGTCATTGTTCGGATTCAGAAAGAAATCGATGAATGCAACGAGCACTTCGGAAAATGGGAACAGATTAAACGTTTTGAACTTACCAAAGACGTTTGGACGGTAGAAGGTGGACAACTAACTCCCACCATGAAAATGAAACGCGATACTATTAGGGAAATCTACAAAGATCTTTACGATAAAATCTATCGATAGTACATTCGAGATTTATTTAAAATGATATATTCACCTACCCTTAATAATGCCTCAATTTTTTTTGAATTTATTATGCATGCATAATAAATTTTGTTATATTTGAGTATTCCAAAATCATTAGATGAAAGACAAAACCATCGACTATGTGCTGAGAACCACTTGGCTCGCGGTTAATAAAATGTATAATGAAGAGGCAGCTCAATTTGAAACTACTATGGCTACAGGTTTCGCTCTTTTAAGTATAGACCCAGAAAACGGAACAGCTTCTACTTCACTAGGACCAAAAATGGGAATGGAAGCTACCAGCCTTTCTAGAACTTTAAAGACCATGCAAGAAAAAGGTCTTATAGAAAGAAGGCCAAATCCTGAAGATGGTCGTGGTGTCATAATTCACCTAACCGAGTTTGGAAGAGAGAAAAGAGCTTATTCAAGAGAAAAAGTATTGACGTTTAATGATGCCATAAAAGCTAAAATTTCCAAGGAAAAATTAGACAGTTTTTATGAAGTTGCAGAGTTGATCAATAATATGATTTCTAACAAGCAAATCTATAATCAAAAAGAAACTACCCTTAAATAATTATGAGCAAACGAAGAATCAATAAAGTTGCGGTCATCGGATCAGGTATTATGGGAAGCGGTATAGCTTGTCATTTTGCCAATATTGGTGTCGAAGTTCTGCTTCTTGATATCGTCCCCAGAGAACTGACCGACGCAGAAAAAGCCAAAGGTCTGACCCTAGAAGATAAAGTAGTACGAAACAGGCTCGTTAACAGCTCTCTTGAGGCGGCTCTAAAGTCAAAACCTTCTCCTATATATGTTCAGCGTTTTGCGGATCGCATTAAGACCGGAAATATGGAAGACGATATTTCTAAAGTTGCCGATGTAGACTGGATTATTGAGGTTGTAGTAGAACGTTTGGATATTAAGAACAAGGTTTTTGACAATCTTGAAAAACATAGAACTACAGGAACACTTATCACGACTAATACTTCGGGCATCCCGATACATTTGATGAGCGAAGGCAGAAGTGAAGATTTTCAGAATCATTTCTGCGGAACCCACTTTTTTAATCCTGCCCGTTATTTAAAGTTATTCGAAATTATACCAGGTCCAAAAACTTCGGAAGAAGTCTTGGACTTTCTAACGATTTACGGTGAAAAATTCTTGGGGAAGACGTCGGTTGTTGCAAAAGATACACCAGCATTTATCGGTAATAGAATCGGAATCTTTAGCATTATGAGCTTGTTTCAGATGGTTAAGGATATGGACTTAACCGTTGAAGAAATAGATAAACTTACTGGTCCGGTTATCGGACGACCTAAATCTGCCACCTTTAGAACGGTAGATGTGGTTGGGCTAGACACTCTAGTTCACGTTGCCAACGGTATTTCCGACAACAGAAAGGACGACGAACGCCATGGACTATTTAAACTTCCAGATTTTGTAAGCTCTATGATGGAGAAACAGTGGTTGGGAAGTAAGTCTGGTCAAGGTTTTTATAAAAAAGAAGGCAAGGATATTAGAACTCTCGATTTAAATACCATGGATTATCGAGATAAGAAATCCGCTAAGTTTTCAACATTCGAGCAGACTAAAGGAATCGATAAAGTAGTCGATAGATGGCCTGTTTTAGTTGAAGGAAAAGATAAGGCGGGGGAATTCTACCGGAAAAATTTAGGTGCTTTATTCGCCTATGTTTCAAACCGAATCCCAGAAATTACGGATCAACTTTACAAGATTGATGATGCCATGAAAGCCGGTTTTGGCTGGGAACATGGACCATTCCAGATTTGGGATGCAGTCGGCGTTCAAAAAGGTATCGAACTTATAAAAGCTGAAGGATTAGATTATGGTAGCTGGGTAGATGATATGTTATCATCTGGGCAAAAATCTTTTTATCAAGTAAAAGATGGAGCCAACTACGCCTATGATATCGATAAAAAATCAGTTGAAAAGATTCCAGGACAGGATGCATTTATCATCTTGGATAATATCAGAAAGACCAGTGAAGTCTTTAAGAACAAAGATTTGGTGGTAGAAGATTTAGGAGACGGAATTCTTAATGCAGAATTTCAATCTAAAATGAATACCATTGGCGCAGATGTTTTGAATGGTCTAAATAAAGCAATTGATATCGCAGAAAAGGATTTCGATGGATTGGTAATTGGGAATCAAGCTGCAAACTTCTCAGTTGGCGCAAACATCGGGATGATTTTCATGATGGCGGTAGAGCAGGAATATGACGAGCTTAATATGGCGATTAAATATTTCCAAGACACTATGATGAGGATGAGATATTCTTCGATCCCGACAGTGTCTGCTCCACACGGAATGACCTTGGGAGGTGGGTGCGAACTTTCGATGCACGCAGATAAGGTGGTTGCCGCAGCCGAAACTTACATCGGATTGGTAGAATTTGGAGTTGGGGTTATACCTGGCGGTGGTGGCTCCAAGGAAATGACTTTACGAGCATCAGATACTTTCAGTAAAAATGATGTTGAATTAAATGTTCTTCAAGAATATTTCTTGACCATTGGGATGGCTAAAGTTGCCACCTCAGCCTATGAAGCTTTTGATCTCGGTATCCTTCAAAAAGGGAAAGATGTAGTCATCATAAATAAAGATAGACAACTTGCGGCCGCGAAAGCTTACGCTAGGATTATGGCAGATCAAGGATATACCAAACCGGTAAAAAGAACCGATGTAAAAGTACTTGGAAAACAAGCCTTGGGAATGTTTTTAGTTGGAACTGACGCTATGGAAGCCGGACACTATATTTCAGAACACGATAAAAAAATAGCCAATAAGTTAGCCTATGTAATGGCTGGCGGCGATTTATCTGAACCTCAGCAAGTGAGCGAACAATATCTTCTTGATTTGGAAAGGGAAGCATTTTTAAGCCTTTGCGGAGAGAGAAAAACTTTAGAAAGAATTCAGCATATGTTAAAGACTGGGAAGCCGTTGAGAAACTAAAATTTAGTACTTAGTAATTAGTATTAAGTATTAAGAAAACAACTAATATGCATCGCTTTGAGGAATTGAAAATTTGGCAGAAAGCCTTGGATATAACAGAACAGTGTTATAGAATAACTTCAAAATTTCCAAATGAGGAGAAGTTTAATCTTACTAATCAAATAAGAAGAAGCGCAGTATCTATCCCGTCAAACATTGCAGAAGGTGCGGGAAGAAATTCTAAGGGAGAGTTTAAACATTTTCTAGGTATTGCTAATGGATCTGCCTATGAATTGCTAACCCAACTGTATTTATCTGAAAGATTAAAGATGGTAAATAGCGAAGAAATAAAAGAAATCGCAGATAACATTCAAGAAGTTTGTAAGATGAACTACGCACTGCAAAACTCAATTATAAAGTCTTAATACTTTGTACTATATACTTAATACAATATTCAAAAAATGAAACAAGCATACATAGTAAAAGCATACAGAACAGCAGTAGGAAAAGCGCCTCGAGGCGTATTTAGGTTTAAAAGACCAGATGAGCTTGCGGCAGAGACCATTCAATATATTATGAATGAGTTACCTCAGTTCGATAAAAAGAGAATTGATGATGTCATCGTTGGTAACGCTATGCCAGAGGCCGAACAAGGTCTTAACATGGGCCGTCTCATTTCTTTAATGGGTCTTAAAATTGAAGATGTTCCTGGTGTTACAGTCAACAGATATTGTGCTTCAGGAATCGAAACAATTGGGATTGCAACAGCTAAAATTCAGAGTGGAATGGCAGATTGCATTATTGCAGGTGGTGCTGAAAGCATGAGTTTTATCCCGATGGGTGGCTTTAAGCCAACCCCCGATTATGCGGTAGCGAAAGAAGGAAATGAAGATTATTACTGGGGAATGGGTCTTACAGCAGAAGCAGTTGCGGAGAAGTACAAAGTATCTCGTGAAGACCAAGATGAGTTTGCCTACAATTCTCATATGAAAGCGTTGAAGGCACAAGAAGAAAATCGTTTTCAAGATCAGATTGTTCCTATAACGATTGACGAAACTTATATAGATGAAAACGGCAAAAAAGCAAATAAATCGTATACCGTTACTAAAGACGAAGGTCCAAGAAAAGGGACCAATTTAGAAGCATTGGCGAAATTACGTCCTGTTTTTGCAGCAAACGGGTCGGTAACTGCGGGTAATTCATCCCAAATGAGTGACGGCGCCGCGTTCGTGATGATTATGAGTGAAGAAATGGTCAAAGAATTAAATCTAGAACCCATTGCGCGATTAGTCAATTATGCCGCTGCAGGCGTAGAACCTAGATTAATGGGTATCGGACCCATAAAAGCAATTCCAAAAGCATTAAAGCAAGCTGGTTTAAAACAATCTGATTTAGCGTTAATAGAATTGAATGAAGCTTTTGCTTCACAATCTTTGGCAGTGATTAGAGAACTTGGATTAGACCCAAACATTGTAAACGTCAATGGTGGAGCCATCGCTTTAGGTCATCCATTAGGATGTACCGGTTCTAAACTTTCAGTTCAACTATTTGATGAAATGCGTAAGCGTGATATGAAGAATAAATATGGAGCAGTAACGATGTGCGTTGGTACAGGACAAGGAGCTTGCGGCATTTTTGAATTCCTTAATTAGGAAGAGAGAATAAAGATAAAAGATTAAAGAACAAAGAGTTTATGGCCGAGCGAAAGCGTCATAATTATAAAAATTTAAAAATATGGCAGTTGGGTTTGGAGATTGCCAACGATATATCGGACATGCTAATAAATTTCCCGAGATATGAGCAGTATAATTTATCATCACAAATGAGTAGATGTTCCGTATCGATTCCGAGTAACATCGCTGAAGGCTCTGCCAAGAGTGAAAAGGGATTTAATAACTATTTGGATATTTCACTTGGTTCTTCTTTCGAATTGGGCACACAACTTCTAGTTGCAAAACATCGCGGTTATATAAATATTGAAACGCTAACTAATTTAGAAAACAAAATTTCAGAATTTCAAAGAATGAGAATGGGTTTTCAAAATGGACTTCTTATATAAGTCTATTTTCTCTTCTCTCTATTCTTTTTTCAATTGACAATTAAACTATGGAAACACTACAAAAAACCGAACTACTCCGAGGAGGACAATTTATCGTAAAAGAGACAAAATGCGAAGATGTCTTTACACCAGAAGATTTTTCTGAAGAACAGACAATGATGAAAGAAGCGGTGATGGAATTCAACGACCGCGAAATCATCGCCCACCGGGAACGTTTCGAAAATAAGGATTATGCCTTTACCGAATCAACTATGCGTAAAGCTGGGGAACTTGGGTTTTTGGGTGTTGCCGTGCCCGAGGAATATGACGGCCTAGGAATGGGCTTTGTCTCAACCATGCTTGTGTGTGACTATATATCCAGCGGAACTGGGTCATTTAGTACAGCGTTTGGTGCGCATACTGGTATCGGGACCATGCCGATTACGTTATACGGAAACGAAGAACAAAAGAAAAAATATGTGCCTAGGCTTGCAACAGGCGAATGGTTCGGGGCTTATTGCCTAACCGAACCCGGAGCTGGTAGTGATGCCAATTCTGGTAAAACTTCCGCCACCCTTTCTGAGGACGGAAAATCTTATAAAATTAACGGTCAGAAGATGTGGATTTCCAACGCTGGGTTCTGTAACATCTTTATTGTTTTTGCAAGAATTGAAGATGACAAAAATATTACCGGCTTTATAGTGGAAAATAATCCTGAGAATGGAATTACACTTGGAGAAGAGGAAAAGAAATTGGGCATCCATGCTTCTTCGACCAGACAAGTATTCTTTAATGATTGCGTTGTTCCTGTAGAGAATATGCTTTCAGAAAGAGGTAACGGATTTAAAATTGCAATGAACGCCCTTAATATTGGTAGGATCAAATTAGGAGCCGCTAGTTTAGATTCACAGAGAAGAGTTTTAACTACTGCCGTTCAATATGCAAAGGAAAGAAAACAATTCAATACGGCTATTGCAGACTTTGGTGCCATAAAAGCTAAAATTGCAGAAATGGCAACCAGCGCTTATGCTGGTGAGGCCGCTTGTTATAGGGCAGCAAAAAATATCGAAGATAGGATAGAAGCTAGAGTAGAAAGTGGAAATTCGCATCAAGATGCAGAATTGAAAGGCGTTGAGGAGTACGCCATTGAATGTTCAATCTTAAAAGTTGCCTGTTCAGAAGATATTCAAAATTGTGCCGATGAGGGCATTCAAATTTTTGGTGGTATGGGTTTCAGTAAAGATACTCCAATGGAAGCAGCTTGGAGAGATGCTCGAATCGCAAGAATCTATGAAGGTACCAACGAAATAAATAGAATGCTCTGCGTAGGTATGTTGGTAAAGAAAGCAATGAAAGGTCATGTTGATTTGTTGAATCCCGCAATGGCGGTGAAAGAAGAATTAATGGGAATTCCATCTTTCGATATTCCAGATTATTCTGAATTGTTTGCCGAAGAAAAGGAAGTGTTGGCCAAGTTGAAAAAAGTTTTTTTAATGGTCGCTGGTGCCGCGGTTGAAAAGTTCGGAACAGAACTAGATGAACATCAACAAATACTTTTAGCCGCCTCTAATATGTTGATTGAAATATATATGGCAGAATCTGCTCTATTAAGAACTGAAAAAAATGTCGGAAGATTTGGTGAAGATGCGCAAGAAGCCCAGATTGCAATGGCAAAACTATATCTTTACAATGCCGTAGAGTTGGTAAACAAAAATGGTAAAGAAGGAATCATTTCCTTTGCAGAAGGTGACGAACAAAAAATGATGTTAATGGGACTAAAACGATTCACAAAATATAACAACTACCCCAACGTTGTTGAATTAAGAAATACAATTGCCGAGAAAGTTAAGGCAGAAAATAAATATTGTTTCTAAAACGATATAGGCTAATTCAAAAATGCGAAAAGCCGATTCCTTAGATGGGAATCGGCTTTTTAATTTAATGTCCTAAGCTTAGGATTAATCTTTTTGAACAATTATTCATATTTCTAATTCCTTATCTTTAAATACATCAAAAATTTTAAAATGAGAATTTTATATATACTACCATTTCTTCTAGGTTTCGGCATCAGCTATTCACAAACCGATACCCAAACAATTCCAAATACCGAAGTTTACCTTTTCGATTTAATCACCCAAAATGGCAAAACGACTTTGGCCAATGTGAAAAATGTTTCAGATAATGATGGATATGATAATCAGCCCTCATTTATGAAGGATTATCTCTTGTATGCTTCAACCAGAAACGGACAGACCGATATCGTGAAATACTGGTTGCCTTATGGTTCTAGAACCTGGCTCAATTTTACTGAGGGCAGCGAATATTCACCTTTAAAAATTCCTGGACAAGATGCCGTTTCAGCCATTAATCTCGAATCAGATGGAAGTCAAAAGCTTTATAAATATTCAATCAATACCGGAGAATCTGAAGTTTTAGTTGAAGATATCGTAATTGGCTATCAACTTTGGTACGACGAAAATACTTTGATTAGCTCTGTTCTCGAAAATGATATGCTCAATCTTTATAAAACGGAGATTTCTACTGGAGCCGACACAAAACTTGCCGATAATATTGGTAGGTCACTTCAAAAAATTCCCAATTCTAATAAAGTTGGTTATATCTCAAAAGCCAATCCAGACAAATGGGAAATACGCTCAATAGATATTAATTCTGGTAAATCTACTTTCATAATTAACACCGTAACTGGGTCAGAAGATATGGTCTATCTAAAAAATGGAGCCATTCTTATGGGCGCGGATAGTAAGATTATGAAGAGTAACGGTAAAACCTGGTCAGAATGGGTGGATTTGAAAGAAAATGGAATCGGAAAGATCAGCAGGATGGCAATCGATCAAGATGAAATCAAATTCGCGGTCGTGGGAGAAAGTAATGGTGCCATAATCACGTCTGGCGATAATTCTCCGACTACAGATTCTCCACAAGTTTCTGATATTAATGCAAACGCATCCGCAATTGTTCAAAGTCATGTTGATGCTTTTAATAATGGGAATGCTGAAGGGTTTTTGGCCCTATTTTCAGAAGATGTTCTCGTAGCAAATTTCCCTGATGATGTCGTTTACACCGGAAAAAATAAGATGAGGGCGAATTTTTCGGATTACGCAAAAAACAACAAAAACCTATCGATGAGGGTAAATAAACGAATTGCGTTGGGAGATTATGTTATCGATGAAGAATTAATAACCGAAAACAACGCTGTTTCTAGACAGGTAAAAATTTATACAATTACTAATGATAAGATAAGCAGTTCTCGCTTAATTAAGAATGAAGGAAATTCAGATAACTTAGAAAAATTGGTAAATCAGCAATTGCAGGGTGCCAATGAAAGTAATATTGATGCTTTTATGGCAAGCTACGCGAATGATGTAAAACTCTATAATTTCCCAAGCGAACTTAAGGAAGATGGCGCATCTACCGTCCGCAAGAACTATTCGGAATTTTTTAAACAAGCGCCAGATTTACGGGTTATCGTTTTAAACCGAATCGTAATTGGCAATAAAGTAATCGATGAAGAAGAGATTACTAGCAAGGGCAATAGCTATCGCGACATTTCAATTTATGAGATTGAAAATGGTAAAATAAAACGTGTCACTTTTATTCAATAGAAAATGAAATCGTATTTCAATTTATTTCTTGTATGTGGAATTTTATCTTTTTTGAATTGCTCTAATGATGACAATGATTCAAATGCAAATGATATCGAAGGTGAATGGAAATTGATAAAAATTGAGACCTATTTTAGTGAAGAAACCACTTTTGACTATACCGACCGTAATATTATCTACGATTTCCAAAGTGATGGAAAACTAGTCGTAAGTGGTGGTGAAAACTTAGGGTATTCGGATGGTGAGTATAAATATGAATTTGTTGAGGACTATTTAAGTCCAGAACCGCTGGAAGGAGAATCAAAAGAAAAGTTAGTGATTATCGATGAGAATCGGTGGATTTATGAGAAACTGAATTCGACTACTATCAGTATTAGTCAAGCTTACGTGGATGGACCTACCATTTTCCTTAAAAGGAGAAATTAAAAACTTTACAAATGATTAAACATTTAATTTTTTTAGGTCTGATTTTTTTCTTGTCATGTTTTTCTCTTTGCAAGGCTCAGAATGACAAGACTCTAGAACCTACACTCAGGAATATTTCTTGGATTTCTGGGAATTGGAAAGGCGAAGCTTTGGGTGGTTTGTTGGAAGAGAACTGGAGTGAACCATCGGGCAACTCCATGATGGCAACCTTTAAATTGATTGTGGACTATGAAGTTCAATTCTATGAAATTGAAGTGATTCGCGAAGTTGATTCAACTTTAATACTTCAACTTAAACATTTTGATCATGACCTAAAAGGATGGGAACTTAAAAATGAAACTAGATTTTCCATTGGTTGCACTTACAGAGAACAAAGTGGTTTTTGAAGGTATGACTTTTGAGCGATTAGAACCTCACAAAATGATAGTTTCCGTAGATATCCACAAGGATGATGGAACTACGGAAACTTTGGAATTTATCTATTTTAAAGACTAAATGAACTATGTTAATGACTTATATTTCCCATAATTTCTTCCTCTTTGGTAATGTTAGAAAGATTGATTGCAGTTTCTATCAGTGCTAAATGCGAATATGCCTGAGGAAAATTCCCCAAAAGTCGCTTGGTCTTAAAGTCTATATCCTCACTAAATAATCCGAGATGGTTGCTGTAAGACAAAAGTCTTTCAAACCATTTTTCGGCTTTCTTCTCTTCACCTATCTTATAAAGACTGTTAATGAACCAAAAGGTACAAATGGTGAAGGACGATGAAGGCAAACCAAAATCATCTTTATTTTTATATCTGTATAAAAGCCCATCATTACTCAATTCTCTTTCAATAGCGTGTACCGTGTTGATGAATTTCGGTGATTTGGCTTCAATAAACCCATAATGTTCCATCAAAAGAACCGCCGCATCTAGTTCTTCCGAACCGTAAGACTGCGTAAATGCCTTGGATTTTTCGCTCCAAGCATTGGTCATGATGTCGTTTTTTATCTCTTCCTCTAAAAGTTTCCACTTGGCAATTTTAGATTTCTTGTTCAGGATAGTCGCAACTTTTATCGCACGATCTATCGCAACCCAGCACAGTACTTTAGAAAATGTAAAATGTCTTTCTTCAGTCCTAAGTTCCCAAATCCCTTTGTCGGCTTCCTTCCAGTGATTATTGACGACCCAAACAATACCTTTGGTGATGCTCCAAAGTTCTTCACCGTTGTCAGTATCATTATCAAATTGAACAAGACGTTGATGAATGACATCCATTAAAATTCCATAGATATCATTTTGCTGCTGTTCATAAGCGGCATTACCAACTCGTACCGGCGCAGACCCTTTGTAACCACTTAGGTGATCTAGAATCTCTTCCGTAAGTTTCTTCTCCTTATTGATACCATACATAATCTGAAGCTTTTCATCTTTATCCGGAATCAAATCAACTATAAATTGAAGGTAGCGTTTCGCCATTTTTTTATGACCTAGCTCAGCGACAACTTTCACTACCATAGAGGCGTCTCTCACCCAACAGAAACGGTAATCCCAGTTTCTTACTTCACCAATCGTTTCCGGCAAAGACGTTGTTGCGGCGGCTAAAATCGCTCCTGTTTTATCGTAGCTCAGAAGTTTTAAGGTCATTGCAGACCTAGAGATTTCCTTGTTATAACGCTGGTAGGTTGGGGTGGTTTCCATCCAATCCAGCCAATATACTTTGGTTCGTTCATACTCTAATCGTACGCTTTCTTTGGTTGGCGTAAAGAGTTTTTCGTTATAGTTCATCAAGAAATATCCATCTGACTTAAGACGTATCTCTCCACCTTCATTAATAGTGTCTAAGTCGAAATTACTATAAAGAAAAACGGTGTCGAATTTTTCGACCTTAGTTAAACTCGCAATAAAATCATCCTTTACGTAAGATTCTGTTTCGCCTTTGGCATATTCTAATTTAGGATCGTACTTCACCCTAAAAGTTGGTTTCCCCGATTTGTACTTAATATAACGTACCAGTTCTGGTGGAGCATGATAAGATTTTCCTTCCTTCTTAAATCTGGGCATAAAGTCTCGGACTTCAAAGGCATCGATTCCATTGCTAAAGGTAGTAGCCAGGATACAGGTGTTCTTAAGATATTTTTGAGTGATGTTATAGCTTTCATCAGTAATAATTTCAAAACTCCCGCCGATTTTCTCGTCTAATATTTTAGCGAAAACCGAAGAAGAATCGAATTCTGGAAGACAGCACCACTCAATGGCGGCTTTGTCTGAAACCAGTGCCGCACTGCGACAGTTACCTATTATTCCGTAATTTAAATTATCCATAAAAGTTCTTTTGGGTTATGGTGACTCTTTATTTTTCCTTAATTTAACAAAAATGCTAAACCAACCCATCATAGTACTATAAATTTTATGAGTAAGACTATAATTGTTTCCAATCGACTTCCACTACAAGTTAAAATTGATAATGATAACATTTCTGTAGTGCCCAGTGTGGGCGGGCTTGCGACAGGCATGAAATCTGTGCACGCCGACGGAAACGGACTTTGGATCGGTTGGTCAGGACTTACGGAAGAAGAATTAACTCCAGAACTTGAAGAAAAAGTAGAGAAAGCGGTAAATAATGCACAGTGTGCAACCGTTTCCCTTAATCAAGAAGATTTAGACCTTTATTATTATGGTTTCAGCAATAGAACGTTGTGGCCGTTATTCCATTATTTTATGGAATATGCCGAATTTGAAAAGGACCAGTGGGCATCTTATGAAAAGGTAAACCAGAAGTTTGCCGATACCGTCGTAAAACATATTCAAGATGGCGATACGGTTTGGGTTCACGATTACCAGCTTTTGTTGTTACCTAAAATGATTAGGGAGGTAAAGCCAGATGTAAATATTGGTTTCTTTTTACATATTCCTTTTCCATCTTACGAGATATTTAGGACTTTCCCTTGGAGAGAAGAGCTTTTAACTGGTATGTTGGGCGCCGACTTATTAGGTTTTCATACCTACGATTATGAGCGCCATTTCTTAAGTTCGGTTAAAAGGATTATGCGTCTCGAGGTAAAATTCAACGACATAACATACCAAGACAGAATCGTTAAGGTCGACTCCTTCCCCATGGGAATTGATTATAAGAAGTTTGAAAATGCCGCCTTAGAAAACAAAAAACAGGATAAAAATCATAAATCGGAATTACAGAAACGCTTGGATGATCATATTCAATCATCTAGCGACACTAAATTGATTCTCTCTATTGACCGTTTGGATTATACCAAGGGAATCCCCAACCGTATCCGAGCTTTTGAATATTTTTTGAATAAATATCCGGAGTTTAAGGAAAAAGTAAGATTAGTGATGTTAGCGGTGCCTTCGCGTAGTAACGTACCTCAATACCAACTTTTAAAGAAGGAAACCGACGAACTTGTAGGTCGTATCAACGGCCAATTTGCCACCGTAAGCTGGACGCCGATTTGGTATTTCTACCGTTCCATGCCTTTCGAAAATTTAATTGACCTTTATACATCTTCTGATGTGGCCTTAATTACACCAATCCGCGATGGAATGAATCTTGTTGCCAAGGAATATGTGGCTACCAGGACTGACCAAGATGGCGTTATTATCTTGAGTGAAATGGCAGGTGCTTCCAAAGAAATGAATGAGGCACTTTTAATAAACCCAAATAATTTTGAAGAAATAGCAGATACCATTAAGCTAGCTTTAGAAATGCCTTTAGAAGAGCAAAAAAAACGTATGAAGATTATGCAGAAGCGTCTCAGTCGCTATAGCGTAGAACGATGGTCCCAAGAATTCATGAATTCACTTAAAAATGTAAAACATATCGACGAAACTTTAGTTTCAGAAAAACTTACCCATTCTTTGGAGTCAGAAGTATTAAAGAGATTTAAATCGGCAAAAAGAAGATTACTATTATTGGATTATGATGGGACATTGGTTGGCTTTAAGGATGATCCAAAAGATGCCAGCCCAGATGAAGAACTGTACCAACTGCTCGACAAACTTTCAGCCCAAGAAAATACGGATGTCGTAGTGATAAGTGGTCGGGACCAAGAAACCTTTGACGGTTGGTTTGGAGATAAAAATTATAATCTGGTTACTGATCACGGGGTTTGGCTCAAGAAAGGCAAAAAAGACTGGGAACCCTTAGAACGTTTAAAGAACGATTGGATGGAAAATATCCGTCCGGTTCTAGAAGCGTTTGTAGATCGTACTCCCGGAACATTTATCGAAGAAAAGAAATATTCCCTGGCGTGGCATTATAGAAAAGTAGATCCAGAATTAGCGCAACGCCGAGTGGTGGAATTGGATACCGTGCTGACTTCTCTTATCTCTAACAACGACCTTACGGTTTTAAAAGGAAACAAGGTGATGGAAATTAAAAGCAGCAACGTTAACAAAGGACGGGCGGCAGCTAGGCTAATGACCGATACCGAATACGATTTTCAGTTTGCAATCGGAGATGATTGGACGGACGAGTTTATGTTTGAAGAATTACCAGACGATGCGGTGACCATAAAGGTTGGACTCAAAAAAACGGCAGCTAAATATTATATTAAAAGTCCTATGGAAGTCCGACAACTACTTAATAAATTTACAGAAATCTAAAATTTAAAAATGAACAAGATTATTTTGCTATTAGCGGTATTACTTTGTGCCTCGGTGAGTGCTCAAACCGACCAAAAAATATATGATATTATCGATGCTGTTTCAGCTGATCGGATTAAAGCCGATGTAAAAACATTGGCAGATTTTGGTACGCGTCATACGTTGAGCGACACCGTATCGGACACCCGTGGCATTGGCGCGGCTCGCAGATGGATAAAATCACAGTTCGAGAAAATCTCTAGTGATTGCGGCAACTGTTTAAATGTTTTTAATCAATCTAATTTTATTGCAAAAGGCGATAATGCCCGAATCGTAAAAGATGTAAACATTGTAAATGTGGTAGCTGTCCAAAAAGGAACAAAATATCCTAACCGATATATTCTTATGAGTGGCGATATCGACAGCAGGATTTCTGACCCAACCAATTTTACCGATGATTCGCCTGGCGCAAATGATAATGCTTCGGGTATGGCCGGTACTATGGAAGCCGCGCGAGTTTTGAGTAAATATAAGTTTGAAAATAGCATTATTTACGTTGGTCTTTCTGGTGAAGAGCAAGGTCTTTACGGCGGAAAAGGGTTAGCAGAATATGCAAAAAATCAGGGCTGGGAAATTATAGGAATATTGAATAATGATATGATCGGTAATATTGAAGGTGTTGATGGCGTAATCGACAATCGCACCTTTAGGATTTTTTCCGAACCCGTCCCTCCTACCGAAACGGAAAAGGAACGGAATTCCAGAAGATTTTATGGAGGAGAAGTGGATGGTATTTCCAGACAATTGGCGAGATACATCAATAAAACCACTCAGACTTATATGCCAGAAATGAATCCGATGATGGTTTATCGTTTGGACAGATTTGGACGTGGCGGACATCACCGACCTTTTAATGATGCCGGTTTTGCTGGTGTGCGAATTATGGAAGCGCACGAAAATTATACCCAACAGCACCAAGATATCAGGACCGAAAATGGAATTAATTACGGCGACACTTTCGAGCATGTCAATTTTCCTTACGCGGCAAAACTTACTACCGTTAATGCAATTAATTTAGCATCCATCGCTTCTGCTCCACCTGCACCTAAAAATGTACTTATCGGTGGTATTGTAGAGCCGTCTGCCAAATTTGAATGGGAAAAAGTGGATGGCGCCAAAGGTTATAAAATCTATTGGAGAGATACCACCTCACCAACTTGGGACCATAGTAGATATGTGGGAGATGTTTCAGAATTTACTTTGGATGGCATCGTAATCGATAATTTCTTTTTCGGAATCGCTTCAGTTGGAGAGAACGGCCACGAGAGTCTGGTGGCTTTTCCAGCAGAAACTATCAAGGAATAGACATATTAAAATCTAAATTTTTCTTTTGGTTGAAAAATGAGTAGACCGCAATTATATTTTGAAAATTCTGAGGCTTGGTACGAATGGTTAAAGGAAAACCATGAAACGTCTAATGGAGTTAATCTAATTTTCTACAAACTAGAAACCGGAACACCGACCATGCGTTGGGAAGAAGCAGTTAGAGTGGCTTTATGCTTTGGCTGGATTGATTCTACCGTCAGAAGTCTTGGCGATGGCAAAAGACAACAAGTTTACACTAAACGAAAAGCCAAAAGCGTTTGGAGCGCCGTTAATAAAAAGCATATCCAGGAGCTGATTGAAGAAGGTTTATTTCATGAAACCGGGCACCAATCCATTAAAATCGCAAAGAAAAATGGAAGTTGGGAATCACTAGACGATGTCGAAAATGGAGTGATGCCAGAAGATTTACAATCGGAATTCGACAAACACCCAACCGCTTTAGAAAACTATAACAACTTTGCTCCTTCTTACCGTAAAAGCTATTTGTATTGGCTAAATCAAGCAAAACGGGAAACTACTCGAGAAACTCGAATCGATCAGATTATTGACTATTGTACAAGGAATATTAAGACGAGGGGATAGTTGCTTATTAGTTCCTGCCTTTCGGCAGGCAGGGTTAGTTTTTGGAAGATTCTTGTTCTATTGCAAATTCAGGATTTATAAAAGTATAGCTTTGTTCACCAATGGTTACCGTTATTACATCATCTTCCACCTTTTCAAGAATATCCCAATCATTTTCCACATCGAGATTTTTTATAAATAATTGTCTTTGTTGACGGATATCAAACTCGTTTGGCTTATTAAATTCTCTTTGTACAAGAAATCCGTATTTGCTGGATTTAACCGATGTTGGAAGATTTTTTAATGAGGCCGTAGAAGAATCTGTCATTGCTATTACTACAATAAAACTTTTTTTAATATCACCATATTCTTTCCAGTAGCCTGGCATTATATTCACTTGCCCACTTTTTGAGTGTTTTAAATTATAAAAATCACCCTGAATCTTATTGAAACTGTTGTTATCGTTATAAAACACATATGATAAGAGATATGGATACATCCCTTTATAGTGAGAATTGATAGGTATAATTCCTCTCTCCCCCAGCACATTAATAGGGATTTCTTTTTTGTAATCTGGTTTGTTTAGATTAGAAGAACTCCCACATCCTATTAGAAGAATCCATATTGAAACTATCCAAAACCACCGATTATAAAATTTCATGTCACATTTTGTATTTATAAGTACATGACATAGTTAATGGATTAGAATGACTATTAAAAGTAAATAGTATTTATTTTTATTTTTCTAAAGGATTTGTCAGAATGGTCTAGAAGGTAGACCATTTAAGCTTTCTAGAATCTAATCAACGTAAATTCAATTTTATTTATGTTCCGGCAAAGGGTGTCCCAAAAATCCCGACCGACAATTCGGCCCAGACAATAAACAATACCACGAACAAGGCGATTCCAAAAATGATTCTATATCGCAATGTCTTTATTTTTCTAAGAATAAATTCTAGGCCGAGACCTGTTCCTATCAATAGAATACCCATTACCACAAAATCAAATATCGACCAATTGACTTCATTACTAAAATTCATGGCGATAAGTGGGATTAATAGAAGAGCGACGGCGCTTGCTAGAATCGTGATAAGTCTTTTGTTTTGATTAGTAATGTCCATTGCATTTGTATTTGTTAAGTGATTAATATTACCAGCTATTGCTGGGCGAAATAAAAAAATAATATCTTTTATAAAGAGTCGGTTTGCTTTATCATAACCGTAGAGTGCGGCGTTCAGATTGAAGCGTTCCAGCAAATCACCTTCAATCTCTTCTCTAAAATCTGGGTGACAATACCAATTAAAAAACTTTAGCGCCAATTGCGAAGGCATTTGTTCATTCTGTTCCATCAATTAAAAATAAAATGAAAGCCGTGGGATGGCATCATAAAGCGTATTTCTCTGGGATTTAATATAGTCTAGCAATTTCTGTCCTTCTGCGGTAACTTCGTAAAGACGCTTACGCTTCCCTCCTCTTTGGTTGGTAGCTTCACCAAATTCTGACTTCAATAAATCTTTAGCTTCCAATCTTTTTAGAACAGTTTGGACTGCGCCTAAGCTTACGTTTCTACTCAAGCGAATCTCAATTTCTTCTATGATGCTCACACTGTAAGCATCTCCGCTTAAAATGGCAACGATAAGTAGTACCACCTCTTCAAACTCTCCTAATGTGTTTTGACTCATTCCTCTTATATTTACAACAAATGTAGTTAAAATATTTTAATAAACTACATTGTAGTTTTTATACCCCCGATTTTATTTAAGCTGAAATATGTTGAATTCAATTTAAGGTCTTGAAATTTAGTCTAAGAAGAAATTTTAATTTATCCTAGAGCCTGCATGCCAGGGTCAGCAACGCTACATCGAAAGGCAGTCAATAAAATCCGTCAGCATATGAAACAGCAACCCAATCCCAATAATGTTAAATGGTTTTCGTAGAAAGAGAAGAACAATGTATACGCCAATGGCATAATAGGTATGTAAAAAATGAAAATTAATACTGCACCTATTAGGTTCAAAAATTGGAATAGAGAATAAATGATCTATATCCACCAACATCGTCGCAATAAGAATTAAGTAAACCTTTTTCCAATCGTTTCTAAAAAATACAAACGCAATGAAAACGGGGAATATAAAGTGTAGAAAATAGTGTAAAGAAGTCTGCATGGAATTTCACTCTATTTCATCTTGAAAAGTAATTTCTTTTATGAATAAGGAACTTGAATCTTTCGAGGATGAGGCGGAAATTTAATGAATTTTATTCAAATGAAAACCTCATTTTAAAATAACTTAATTTGCCTAAATTTTCTAACCGAACAATTTTCAATCACAGGGAAAAAGCCACAACTTTATTTCCTTTAGCTGTTCCAAGTTTTTCTCCACCACAAACGATAACGATATACTCTTTTCCATTTGATTCGTAAATCGAAGGAGTGGCAAAGGCTGGTGCAGGTAACTGATACTCCCACAAAAGTTCACCCGTATGTTTATTAAATGCTCTAAAAACACCATCGATTGTTCCGGCGATAAATAGCAGCCCGTTTTTAGTTACCGCAGGTCCACCGTAGTTTTCGGTACCTGTCGTGGGAAAGCCTTTTTCTTTAAGTTTGGGAGTCTCACCCAATGGAATCTTCCATAGATATTCTCCAGTATTTAAATCAATAGCATTTAGAGTACCCCAAGGCGGAGCTAAGGCCGGAAGACCTTCACTGTCTAAAAATTTGTGATATCCCCGTGGATATATGGGTCCTGATATGCGCTGCTTTCTGAGCTAACTTCTTGTTTATCGGTTTCTAATTTAAGCACGTATTTGGCGATTTCTTCTTTTTCTGTTATAGATAAAGTAGGGAAACCGGGCATCATTCCCTGACCTTTATCGATAAGGTCAGCCATCTGAGCTACATTAAACTTATTTTCAGGATTTAAAAGGGAAGGCACCCGACTTTCTGGTGAACCCGAAAAATCTTTTTGATGACATACGGCGCAAAAATCATTATACCGCTGTTCTCCTAAAGACTTAGCTGCTGATGGTATGGATTCTGTTTTTTTAACGGTTAAAAGCCAAGCCATCTCATTGCTGTTTATATATATTATGCCGTCTTCCGGATCTGCCGCAGCACCGCCCCACTCGGCTCCTCCATCATAACCCGGAAGTAGAAGAACAGGTTGCTCACTTGGTGGAGCATAAAAGCGTTTATCGGCCTTTCTGAATGTCTCTAAAAGTTCCTCTTTATTCTCGGCATATGGACTAATATCAGCTTCTGTTAATTCATCTGACCTTCTTGCAAATGGTTTAGGTTTGGTTGGTATTGGTTGCGTAGCATAAGCTTGTTCACCATTAATTCCAGACTTTGGAACTGGTACTTCTTCAATATCAAAAAGCGGCTCTCCTGTAAACCGGTTAAAGACAAAAACATAACCTTGTTTGGTGACTTGGGCAATCGCTTTTATTTTTTTTCCCTCTCTTGTTACCTCAATTAAATTAGGAGTTGAAGGCAGGTCCCTGTCCCAGATATCATGGTGAGTAAATTGAAAATGCCATAGTTTTTCACCTGTTTCTATATTTAAAGCCAAAAGACAATCGGAATACAAATTAGCACCTTTTCTGTTTCCGCCATAAAAGTCAGGAGATGCAGATCCCAACGGAATGTATACAACTCCATTTTCCCTGTCAATAGTCATTCCGCACCAATTATTGACCGCACCTACATTGGTATTTTTATAGGCATTTTTATTTTCCCAGGTCTCATAACCTTCCTCGCCAGGATACGGTATTGTATGAAAGGTCCAAACCAATTCCCCGGTCAAAACGTTAAACGCTCTGATGTCTCCCGGTGCTGCATCCGCACTTTCTGACATACGAAGGGGAACAATAATCAAATCTTTATAAATGGTAGCTGGAGTGTTAGAAACCAGAAATTTATCTTGGGCAATTTCAGGTAATCCCTTGTGCAAATCTAGTTGTCCATTATCAGCGAAATCAGTAATCAGTTCGCCGGTTAAGGCATCAAGAGCATATAAATGGGACCCCATACTATAATAGATACGTTTGTCGGCACCTTTTGAAAAATACGTAACACCTCGGCTAGTACTGTGCCAGACTTTTAGAGGATCACCATGAATCCAAATGCGTTCACCTGTAGCAGCATTGAGGGCAAAAGGACGTACATCAGCACCTATCCCGTACAAAATATCGTCCACGATAATTGGATTCATTTGCATCTGACCACTTTCAGGAAGGGAATGAGACCAAGCGACCTTCAAATCCTTAACATTATCTAATGTGATTTCACTTAATGTAGAATACTGGTTTCGGTCTGGCCCACCTTGAAACTCTTCCCATTTAGTATAATCAATTTGAGAATCTTTCTTTTCCTCAGCACATGAAAATGTGATAATAAAAACAGTCAATAAGAGATATAATTCTGGGTGTTTCATTTTTTATTTAAGTGGAAGAAATTATACATCATTAACCGTTTGTATTTATCTTATTTAGTGTCTATATATGAAAAGCTCTTTGCAACCTTAAATCTTAGGATTGCAAAGAGCCGATAATGTAATTCTAATTTATCTCCTTCTTAAAGTAGTTTTTCAAATTCTTAAAATATAATACTCTAAAGTTATTGATTTTTAGCGACCGGTCAGCTTCTCCCCAGCTTCAAAATATCTCGCTCCTTTTACGTTGATTTTTGAAGCTGTTTCATTGCTTTAATGCAAATCCTCAGTACTCAGTTTAATATTCAATGCACCCAGATTTTCCTCTAGAAGATGCTGTTTTTTAGTAAAAGGAATAGGTACAATAAATGGTTTCTGAGCCAAGAGCCAAGCCAGCGCAACCTGAGCTGGTTTAGCAGTTTTCTCTTTTACAATCGTTTTTAACAAATCTACAATTTTGATTTGTTGCGTCAAGTTATTGAATTCGGGGATTGGGTTAAGAAAAAAAACATAACTTTAAGTTGCTTTTTGTATTAGAGAATCATCTTAATTGTATCACCTATGAAAATATTATGGCTATGTTTTTTAGGGCCCGTACTTTTTTATCAGGGTTACTCCCAAAAGGCAGAAATAGTTGCTTTTAGACATGACCTGCGATGGGTAGATGAAACTAAGTTTCCAAACTATTTCTTTTATGAAGAAGTTCGAGATTCTATTTTTAATGTTACCAAGCAAGAAATAGCCAGTTACCTACGCCTAACAGAGGTTAAACTTCCTCACGATGTTTCCTATAAATTCATTGACGGTTTTGGGAATCAAAAAACCAGATTGCCCAAGGCAAATCCCGTTAATGATTATGAAGTGGGGCTATACTCTTTTATTACGAGAGGGACTGTGGGCTCTTCGGTTATTTGGAAATTAAATATAATTATAAGGAAAAAGGATAAAATAATCCTTACTAAAGAAATTGCACACGAACTTGAATATTTCAATGTTTCAGGTTATCTCACCTCAATTAAATGGCTTGAACCAACTCAATTTAAAGATATTTTTATTCGATTGTTAAAAGAATCTTTAGGGGTATTGCCAGCTTCCGATGAAGTAATTATTATCGGTTCTTTTGATGAACAAGAAGCAAAGGCGCAAGCGCTTTTTAAAGAATCCACTAGGCATCTACTAAAGATAGATGGAAATTGGCTCAGTGCGGGTAACTTTGTAGCTCAGTTAGAATCACCAAAAGATACAATTCTGGATTTCCACTATAAAGAAAAAGTGAGTTGGGAGTTTCCAAAACCGTCTTTTTCTAATATTCTTGCCAACTTATTTTCACAAATGACTGGTTTAGAAGTCTTTTGGGAGGATTTGGTTACTGAGGAGAAGAAAGGAGTCCTCATTTTTTCCGATGGAGATGAATTGGGAATATCCCTCCGATGGGTCGAGATTGAAACAACCTCAACTCTCAGTAATGAAGTCGAGTCGCAACGAGTTGTTGATCCGTTATTGGCTGAAATTTATAGTAAAGACAGACAAATAGGGTATTTTGTATATACTCGTAACGAGATCGCCTTTGCTAGCAATAAAATGTTGGACTCTAATATGTATAACGGCTCACAAGACACCAACCAATTTGGGGTTGAACGCATACACAGAATAGAAGGTGAATTGAATAATAAACCAATAATGGCCGAATACGATGAAAGCAAAGGAATTATTGGAGTGAAAAGTGGAAAAGAATTGTTGGGGGTGATGTTGATGGAAAACTTGAATCCCGATAATCGATCCATATCTAACAGCACTCTTTCTAAAAAGAAAATATTTATATCGGAAGGTCAAATAGGTAAGTCTTCATTGAAAAAAACAAAATCAGCGGAATGGTATCCGATTTATTTGCCAAATGATTTCTCTGGGATGTCTGGAAAAATATGTATTGAAACCTTAATTTTTCTGTTTTTCGGAATTGGGAATATGTAGTGAATAAAATAGCTATGGTCTTTATCTAGCTCGATATTTTAAGTAAAATAGATAACATTCACTAATCGAATACTGATTTTTCCGCAAATAGTGCTTCAAAAAAAAGGAGATTAACTATATACCCAATTTTTATTGCTATTAAAATATCTTGTTTTGAATACCTTGTGAGGGTTGTGATTTGATGGTTTTCTGTAATTTTTAAACCTTGTATTTTGCAGTTCACACTTTAGTGGAAGACTATCACTAGTGGCCTCGTAGAGAAATCAGACTGGTCGACTTTGATCAGGTTTGTGAGGGAAGTTTATTATTCTCTTACTTGCGCTATCCTCTATTTACCCTTAACCATTGATGCCAAATTATGATTTTAACCAAAGCATTTTTAATCCCATAACCAACCTATATTCAGGCTTCTACGAATAGATTCACTACGATTATTATTAATATCAAAGTATCACAAATCAGAAAAATTGTTTAATTTTAATTTTGATTTAGAATCGATAGAGTAGAAACTATATTTTAAACAGGCGGTTCTTGAAAGGCCATAAGAGTAAAGATTTCTCAATTTACTAATTTTAAATTCGATGAAAAACATCAAATATTTATTTGTATTTCTTTTTTCTGTTCTACTTTCTACATCCTGTAATAATGATGACGATAATAGTAGTGATTCTAACGATAGTGCCTTAATTGGTTCTTGGGAAGCTTCTGATGAAGATGAAGGTATTGAATTTTCAATAATGCTTACATTTAATTCTAATAATTCCGGAACATTAGTTGTCGAAAGTACTTTTGATGGAGAAACTGAAACAGAAAGTGACAATTTTACTTGGAGTACTAGCGGTAATAAACTCACCATACAAAGTAGTAGTGAGCCTCCTTCAATTTTAACTTATTCTATTTCTGGGAATAAATTAACTATTACTGATGAAGATGGCGACCCCACTATTTTAACTAAAGTTTAAATTAAAAAAATCTGCTTAAATTCTGAATTAGAATTTTAAAACCCATTACTAAATTGTAATGGGTCTTTTTTTGAATGAAGTTTATTTTAACAGCTGATTTTTTTTTCCTAATAAATCATAAACTCATACAAATTGTTTAGTGTATTCGATTGTATTTTGTGAGTACACATTAAGGCTCAAAATTAAAGTTATAGCATAGATAAATTTTTCATATTAAAATATTCAAATTAAAAATTTTAAACTTTTCAAAACCAATTCATAAAGAAATTAAGAGCTTTTGATTCTTGAGCCTGATTAGTGTTTAAACCAATTAAGCTTGGTTTGTACATATCTTAATTTTATAATAGAGTTAATAAAATTAAGTCCTGTCATAATTATATGTGATTATGAAGTTTAGAAACAAAAAAGGCTAACATAAAATGTCAGCCTTTCGATAATAATTTTAAGTTGTTTTACAACTTATTGATAAAGCTTCCGTAAGGATCTTGAAACTGAATCCCTTCGGTAAACCTGTTTTTACTAAGTTTGTTATATTCTACCAATCCCCAAAGCAAAAACTCCTTTACAAAGTAGCGGTCTTTTGCTTCAACTTCTGGTTGGTATTCATTTAATAATGCCTCTAACGGTTCTACTTTATCCAAAGTCTTTTTATACATCTCGTCGTTATATTCATCTAACAATTCAAAATTAGAACTGTTATTAAAGAACCAAGAGATGATTTCGTCATAAGGCGTTTCTTCACCTTGCTTTTCCAGCTTTTGGATTTCGGGAAAATAATCGGGATACAAGGTTTTAACCGCATCGCCAATGAGATTATAAGCCACCGCAAATGCACCTTCTTGTTCGCCTTCGTAAACCAACTCTACCTTGCCGGTAATACTTGGGATAATGCCTACAAAATCACTTAATCTTACTGAAGTTTTTTCTATTCCGGACTGCAGCGCACGTCTTTCGGCGGTACTCAACAGATTTTCGTAAGCGGTGATACTCAACCTAGCACTTACGCCACTTTTACTGTCGATATAGTCACTTTCCCTTGCTTCAAAAACAATCTGTTCTAAAAGTTCCTTGGCAAGTTCTGGGAGTATAATAGATTCAGATTGACGCTTATCTAATTTCGCCTCTTGCTGGGTAATCATCATCGCAGTTTCGATATCTTCGGGATAATGGGTCAGAATTTGGGATCCGATCCTATCTTTTAAAGGCGTTACAATACTTCCTCTATTGGTATAATCTTCTGGGTTTGCGGTAAATACAAATTGCATATCTAAAGGCAATCTTAATTTAAATCCACGTATCTGAATATCGCCTTCCTGTAAAATATTAAAGAGCGCTACTTGTATCCGCGCCTGTAAATCCGGAAGTTCGTTAATCACAAAAATGCAGCGGTTAGCCCGCGGAATCATTCCATAATGAATAACTCTATCATCGGCATAACTCAACTTAAGATTTGCTGCTTTAATCGGGTCTATATCCCCAATTAAATCTGCTACGGTTACGTCTGGGGTTGCCAATTTTTCAGCAAAACGCTCGGAACGGTGCATCCAGCTGATTGGAGTATCATCTCCTTTCTCATTAACCAATTCTTGGGCAAACCTCGAAATAGGATTTAGAGGGTCGTCATTGATTTCAGAACCATCTACCACCGGAATATATTCATCTAAAAGCTGAACCATCAGTCTCGCCAAACGGGTTTTTGCCTGTCCACGAAGTCCTAACAAATTTATATTATGTCTCGAAAGTATCGCTCTTTCTAATTCTGGGATTACGGTGTTTTCGTAACCAAAAATCCCTTCAAAAGTTGTTTCCTTATTTTTTAATTTCTGAATAAGGTTCTCCCTTAATTCATCTTTAATAGAACGGCTGGCGTAGCCCGATTTGTTTAAATCGCCTAATGTTTTTATTTCTTTATAATTCATTTTTATTTTTTTTAGTTGCAAAGTGGCAAGGTTTCAAAGTGACAAAGTTTCAGAGTTGCAAAGTAGCAAAGGTGCAAAAGCGACAAAGTTCTGAAGTTCGTTCATCAGTCGTAAAAATCTACATTTACTAATTCGCTTATTCGCTAATTTTCCAATTGGCTTATCTTCAAATCAGCATCAGCCTTTAATGCGCTTTTTCCTATTGGTTTCATAATCTTCGAAAATCATTTCACCCAAACCTTTAAGTCCCGTATAAAATGCCTTCCCTTGGTTCGCTTGGGTAAATTCACGGACAAACGTCATAAGATATTCATCTTGAGCAATCATAAAGGTCGTAATCGGGATATGCAATTTTCTGGCTTGACCTGCCATCGCGTAACATTTATTGGTGATAAATGGATCTAAGCCCATACTGTTCTTATAATATTGACCATCTGGCAACACCACACAACTCGGTTTACCATCGGTAATCATAAAAATTTGTTTATTTGTGTTTCTCTTTCTTCTAAGAATGTCCATCCCCAATTGTAGACCGGCGACTGTGTTAGTATGGTAAGGGCCTACGTTTAGATAAGGCAAATCTTTAATGGCAATCGGCCATGCATCGTTTCCAAAAACCAAAATGTCCAAAGTATCCTTGGGATATCTAGTAGTAATCAGTTCTGCCAAAGCCATCGCGACTTTTTTGGCCGGAGTAATACGATCTTCGCCATAAAGAATCATACTATGACTGATGTCTATCATCAACACCGTACTCATCTGTGATTTATGGAGAGTTTCCTCCACCACCAAATCGTCCTCGGTAATATTAAAATCGCCCATCCCATGGTTAAGCTGAGCATTCTTTAAGCTTTCGGTAATGTTCACTTTATCTAGCGCATCACCAAATTGGTAGCCCCGATAATCACCGGTATGCTCATCCCCAATCCCAGGACTTTTACTTTTATGATTTCCCTGACCGCTCTTTTTAATTTTCCCAAAAATTTGGTCGAGTGCCTGTTGACGAATGGCGCGTTCAGTTTTGGCAGTAATCGCCATTTTTCCTTTTCCATTGCCATCTGGGACAATCTCTTCACGGATATAACCTTTTTTCTTAAGGTCCTCGATAAAATCATTTATCGTGTATTCCGCAGTAGTTAGCTTGTATTCTTTGTCTAGTTGTTTTAACCAGTCAATCGCTTCATCAAAATCGCCAGAAGTATGGGTAATCAGCTCTTTAAATATTTCTAAGAGCCTATCAAAGATTGATTCTTCTTCCTTTTGGTAAGGTTTAAAAACAAATCCTTTACGAAGTTTCTTTTTTTCCATAGCCCTATAAAATTAAAACATTTGAGCCTAAACAATGAAGGGTTAACATCTATTTATGTTATTGGGTAATTACATTTTATTATCTTTAGTTTTTCTACCCTAAACATCTACCCTACCGACATTTTTCCTGCTTTTGTTAGTCACTTAAAATCAAATCATTAAAGAACAATTACTTCATGAAGAAATTATTATCAGCCCTTTTTATCTTAACTAGCTTGTTTGCGTTTCCGCAAGAACTATCAATGGACGTCGTAAAAAATATGAAACCCAGAAATATCGGTCCCGCTGGTATGTCTGGACGTGTAACCGCAATAGACGTTGTAAACGACAATCCCGAAATCATGTACGCCGGGACAGCTTCTGGCGGACTCTGGAAATCTACTTCCGGTGGAATTAAATGGGAGCCCGTTTTTGAACATGAAGTAACCGCTTCAATCGGGTCGGTCGCCATTCAACAATCCAATCCATCCGTAGTATGGGTCGGTACAGGTGAAGGAAACCCAAGAAATAGTTTAAATGGTGGATACGGAATCTTTAAATCGCTAGACGGTGGAAAGACCTGGAAATCTATGGGACTTGAAAAAACCAGACATATACATAGAGTATTAATAAATCCGAATAATCCAGATATCGTTTATGCGGCAGCAATCGGTTCACCTTGGGGTGCCCATCCTGAAAAAGGGGTTTTTAAAACGACCGACGGTGGCGAAACTTGGGAAAAGGTCCTTTATGTAAACGACCAAACCGGAGCGGCAGAGTTGGTAATGGACCCAACCAACCCTAACAAACTAATCGCGGCAATGTGGGAACACAAACGCGAACCTTGGTTTTTTAATTCAGGTGGGGAAGGTTCGGGCTTGTATACGACATATGACGGTGGAAAAAATTGGAAGAAAACTACCGAAGAAGATGGTTTCCCAAAAGGAAACTTAGGAAGAATTGGAATCGCCATCGCGCCTTCTAAGCCAAACAGGGTTTATGCTTTGGTTGAAGCCAAGAAAAACGGATTATATCGTTCGGATGATGGAGGTTCAACTTGGAATTTGGTTAACAGTGATTTAAATGAAATAGGAAACAGACCTTTCTATTATGGAGAAATACATGTTGCTCCCGATAATGAGAATAGAATTTATACCATTTTTACTTATGTAAATGTGAGCGAGGACGCAGGTAAAAGCTTTTCGGCATTAATGCCATCTTATGGGGTAGATAACGGCGTGCATCCTGATCACCACGCTTGGTGGATTCACCCTAAAAATGGTGATTTTATGATGGACGGAAATGATGGAGGACTAAACATAACTAGAGATGGTGGAAAGACTTGGAGGTTTATCGACAATATTCCGGTAGCACAGTTTTATCATATAAATGTCGATAATGAATTTCCTTATAATGTATATGGTGGACTTCAGGACAACGGCTCTTGGAGAGGACCAGCCTATCTATGGAGAGCGCAAGGGATAAGAAATTCCTATTGGCAAGAAATAAGTTTTGGTGATGGATTTGATGTTGTTCCTGATCCAGACAATTCGCAATACGGATGGACGATGAGCCAACAAGGTAGCGTGAGCCGTTACGATTGGGTAACCGGCAACAATTATACGGTTAAGCCAACCCATCCTGACCCAAATATAGAACTTCGATTCAATTGGAATTCTGCCATAAACATAGATCCTTTCGATAATAGCACCGTCTACTTTGGAAGTCAGTACGTGCATAAATCCACCGATAAAGGAGACACTTGGAAGGTAATTTCGCCAGATTTAACCACCAACGACCCAGAAAAACAGAAACAATCGGAAAGTGGTGGACTTACTTTAGATGCAACTGGAGCTGAAAATCATACCACCATTTTAGTTATAGAACCTTCACCGGTAGAGAAAAATATGATGTGGGTCGGTACGGACGATGGCCGAGTTCATTATACCACCGATTGGGGCGAAAACTGGACCGATGTAAGCAAAAATATTAAAGGTTTGCCAGCAGGTAGTTGGATTCCACAGATAAAGGCTTCAACTAAAAATAAAGGTGAAGCTCTTTTGATTGCAAACGATTACAGACGTTTTAATTATACCCCTTATGCCTACAGAACCAAGGATTATGGAAAAACCTGGGAACGTATCGTAGATGAGAATGATGTACAAAGCTATACGCTGTCGATTGCTCAAGATCCAGAAGAACCAAACTTGATTTTCTTAGGCACCGATGATGGTTTATATGTTTCTTTAAACGCGGGTAGCTCTTGGAAAAAATGGACCGAAGGGTTTCCTACGGTTTCTGTTAAGGATTTGGTAATTCATCCAAGAGAAAATGATTTGGTAATCGGAACATTTGGTCGCGCCGTTTGGATTTTGGATGATATCCGTCCGCTAAGGGATATGATTAGAAATAAAGATATGCTCAAAGGTAAGCTAGATGTTTTTACACCACCAACGGCTTACCAAGCCGCCTCACAACAACCAACGGGGTCAAGGTTTGGGGCAGATGCAGTTTTCAATGGCGAGAATAGAAGCGGGGCAGCAAGGATACGTTATTATGTAGCGATTGAAGAAAAGAAAAAAGAGGAAGCAGACAAAGATTCAAAAGCAGCTAAAGACGATAAAAAAGATAAGAGAAAGAAGGTTAAGGATTTAAGCGATAATAAGGAAGAAGACAAAAATGACGAGGCTGCTGATACCATGGAAAGAGAAGACTTTGCTTCGGCCGATAGTACCGAGGTAAAAGAGAAGGTTACTAAATGGGATTCACTTACTATGAATATTTATGATGGCGACAGGCTCATCAGAACCTTAAAACAAAAAGCTCCAGAAAAATCTGGAATCTATACTTGGGAATGGTATATGGATGAAAAAGGGACCGATTATCCTTTACGAGGTGATAGAAGAAGAGGAAGAGGAAATAGAGAACCTGGCGGCGTTTCAGTAAAACCTGGCCAGTATAAGGTTGAAATGATATTTGGGGATAAAAAGGATGAAACTACCATCGAAGTGAAAGCTGACCCCCGTTTGGAAGTTTCACAAACCAATACCGATGAAACCTATAAGCTTTCCAAAGAAATTGAAGAATTAAGACAAACCACGGCAGATGCGATTAAACAGTTAGTAGAAAGCAAAGGCATTGCAGATGATTATGCTAAAAGGATGGAAGATCTGAATAAGAAAAAATACAAGTTAAATATTAAAACCGCTAAGGATATGTCTAAAGAAATCGATAGCATCATCGATATCTATCTAGGCAAGGAGGACGAGCGACAAGGTATTGTACGTAATCCTGAAGTTACCGTAATGGAGCGAATAAACACCGCTAGATACTACGTGGCTTCTAGACAAAATGGAATAACTAGCACTGAAACCACCTTACTTAAGAACGCAAAGGATGCGCTTCAAGATGCTTTGTCTAAAACCAATACTTTTTTCAACAATAGATGGCCAGAGTTTAAGGAGACGATGAAGTCTTTGGACTTAGACCCATTTAAGGAAACCGAAACTTTCAAACTCGATTAACTAACCAAACCAATTATATGATTAAAAATTATTTATTACTCGTTATCTGTCTCGGTCTTTTCTGCTGTAAGGAAGAAAAACCAAAAGACAATGCCAAGGAAGATACTGCCCAAAATGTGAATCAATACACCATAGAGCAATTTATGGACAATGAGAGCATTAACGGTGCTACTTTATCGCCAGATAAGTCTAAAGTTCTGGTGAGCAGTAACAGAACTGGGATTTATAATCTTTATACAATTCCAGTTACTGGTGGAGAATTAACTCCGGTCACCAGTTCTGATAGCAGCTCAATTTGGGCCGATTCTTACTTTCCTAACGATAACAGAATGTTATTTAATATGGATGGCCATGGAGATGAAAACGACCATCTTTTTGTAATCGATTCAACCGGAAGCATTACCGACCTTACGCCGTGGAAAGGGTCTAAATCTTCTTTTTATGGTTGGGCAGACGATGGAAAATCATTTTATTTGGGAACCAACAAAAGAGACCCTCAGTTTTTTGATGTTTATAAGATGAGCACCGATGGTTATAAACCAACCTTGCTTTATCAGAATAACGATAATCTCACCTTTACGGGGATGAGCGATGACGAAAATTATTTGGCACTTTCTAAATCCATGAGTACAAACGACTCTGATCTGTATGTCTATAATCGAAAAACCAAGGAAAAGGTAAAGGTCAATGATTCGTTGAGCGCTAATTCTTCTCAGGCTTTCAATAAGGAAAATTCCAAGTTGTATTATACTACGGATGTGGAAGGAGAATATGCCCAATTAATGTCCTACGATTTAGAGACCAAAAAGAAGGAATTGGTTCTGTCGAAGGATTGGGATATAAGTGGTATGGATTTTTCGCGTAAGGGAACTTACATGACCATTTTTATCAATGAAGATGGAAAGAACAAAGTTGAAATCTACGATGTAGCAAAAAATTCATTAATTGATTTACCATCTTTTGATGATGCGGAAATAATCAGCGCTTCATTTTCTAATGATGAAAGTATGATGATTTTGAATGTTGGAGGTTCTAATTCTCCTACCGATCTTTACTCTTATAATCTAGAAAACAAAGAACTTATTAAGCTCACCAGTGTCCTAAATAAAGAAATAAAGTCTGAAGATTTGGTCAGTTCTAAGGTCATTAGATTCAAATCTTTTGATGGCACAGAGATTCCAGCCATTTATTATCTCCCAAAGCAAGCCTCGGCCAACTCTAAGGTCCCTGGCCTTATTTTCGTACACGGTGGTCCAGGCGGACAGACCAGGCAAGGATTCAGTTCAGTCATTCAATATCTAGTAAATCATGGTTATGCGGTGCTTGCCGTAAACAATAGAGGAAGTAGCGGTTATGGCAAAACTTTCTATCAGATGGATGATAAAAATCATGGTGAAAAAGATCTTCAAGATTGTATAGAAGGAAAAAACTGGTTAGCAACACAACCCGAAGTTGATGGTGAGAAAATCGGGATAATGGGAGGTTCTTACGGTGGTTATATGACGATGGCGGCGCTTACCTACGCTCCAGAAGAATTTGATGTTGGGGTTAATTTATTCGGTGTCACCAATTGGTTAAGAACTTTAAAAAGCATTCCGCCATATTGGGAATCGTTTAGAACGTCTTTATATAAAGAATTAGGCGACCCCTACTCTGCCGATTCTGTTCGTTTAAGAAAGATATCTCCATTATTTCATACCGATAAAGTGACCAAGCCTTTAATCGTGTTGCAAGGTTCTCAGGACCCTAGAGTCCTTCAAGTTGAATCTGATGAAATTGTGGCTGGGGTTAAAGCGAATGGCGTTCCGGTGGAATATGTGTTATTCGAAGATGAAGGTCACGGTTTTGTGAAGAAGGAAAATCAAATTGAAGCATACAGCCGCATATTGAATTTCTTGGATATCTATCTAAAGAAATCGAAACAACCAATTGACGGAGAGATGCAAGACACAAAGATTGAAGCTGAAAAAAAAGAATAGTTCTTTTCAGTAAATAAGTAAAATCGTCAAAGCAGTATTATCTGTTTTGACGATTTTTTTTGTTATATCCTAAATGTAAGTACTGGCAGAACAGAATGGTTCGCGATATCTTCGGTGATGCTTCCCCTAAAGACATGAGAAAAACCGGTTCTACCGTGAGTTGGTATAGATATTAAATCGGCATCAATTTGATTAGCAAAATTGAAAACTCCTTTTTCTACAGTGTAATCTGAAATGTAATTTACATCGCTCATAAAGTCCTGATTTCCATCTGCGATATCAAGAAACGATGAAACTCTTTCTTCAATTTCATAACTATTCCTAAAACCGTTGTTCGGTACATTTACATACAATAAGTGAACGTTAGATTGCAGCTGTCTAAAAAACTTCCTTGCCTGTCGATAAGATTCGATGGATTCATCAGCAAAATCACTTACATATATGATATCTTTAAAATCGATGGAAGTTGGCCTAGATTTTACCACAAGCACCGGAATCTCAGAATGTCTTACAACCTTTTCGGCGTTAGAACCTGCGAACATACCAGAATCTGCACTGGTACCGTGAGAACCCATTACGATTAAATCTACGCTATGATCGGCCGCAACTTGCGCAATTTCCTTAAATACCTTAAAATGCTTAACAACAGGTATTATTTTTACACCCTTTAAAAAATCCTTGTTTAGAAAACTATTGAACTTATTTTCGGCAAGACGCAAATAAAACGCAGCTTTTGCCATCTGCTCTTGGTCCGTAGTGGTCAGATAAGCATCGGACATCTCGAGCATATGGAGCGCAAGAATTTCGGTATCATATTTTTTTGCGAGCATCGCCGCCATTTCTAAGGCAAACTCACTGTATTCGGAAAAATCGACTGGGACAATTATTTTGTTCATCTTAATTTATTTTTTAAAAAGATAATTAAAATAAACACAACTAACAACGAATTGAGTTTGGTTACGATTATCTGGGAGGTGAAAATGAAGATGTCCCAATTGTCAACTGAGATAATATTTATAGCTTATGGTTCAAGATTCAAGGCTCTGTAAATTTGAATCTGCTTAGAAAATGCTTAATTTTAACCCTTAAACACTAAAACTAATTTAACATGAAAAAATCAATAATTATATTATTTCTTTCATCACTTTTTTTAACCAATGTATCATGTAAAGATGATAAAAAAGATGCTGATGACATGATGGATGATACCGAAATGATGGAAGCTGATGACAATATGGACATGGACAATGATGATATGATGGCCACAAAAAAGATTACTGTGGACTTAATCTCAAAAAGCAATAGTACCGTTACCGGAAATGCTGTCTTTACTGTAGAGAATGGTAAGGTTACAATGGTGGCCGCCTTGAGCGGATTAAAACCAGGTACACACGCCATCCATTTACATGAAACTGCGGATTGTTCTGCGGCAGATGCAACCTCTAGTGGTGGTCACTGGAATCCAACCGGAACACAACACGGAAAGTGGGGAGATGCAAAAGGATATCACAAAGGAGATATAGGTAACTTTGAAGCAAATGCAAACGGTAATGCATCCACAAGATTTGAAACCGATGAATGGTGCATCGGTTGTGGAGATCCATCCAAAGATATTACGGGTAAAGCTGTTGTCGTACACGAAGGAACAGACGATTTTACTTCACAGCCAGCAGGAAATGCAGGTGCTAGAGTGAGTTGTGGTGGAGTTATCCAATAAGGATATTTATTTTATCAAGTCAAAAAAGCTACCAATGGTAGCTTTTTTCTTTTGATTTAATTGATTAATTTCAGCACTTAAATAATTGCTATTGATTAGATTATATGGAATTAGACCTGATTGTCACTGATTTTAAGCAGAAGGATGAAAAAGCATTCGAAACCTTGTACAATATGTACAAGGACAGTATACATGGAGTTATCTACAATATCGTTAGAGATGTAGATATTGCCGAAGAGATTATGCAAGATGTTTTCATTAAGGCTTGGAACAAATCAGATATGTACTCTGCCGATAAAGGCAGGTTCTTTACTTGGATTCTCAATATAGCTAGGAATGCAGCAATTGATAACACCAGATCAAAAAGCTTTAAGAACTCTAAGAAAAACCTAAAAGCTGAATTTTTCGTTAATATCCTAGAAACATCAGACAACCTAAACGATAAGGTAGATGCAATTGGCATCGGGCGATACGTTAAAGAATTGACTGAAAAATGTAAAAAGGTAATCGAATATCTTTACTTTAAGGGATACACTCAAAAGGAAACGGCTGAGACTCTCGATATACCGATAGGAACAATTAAAACACGAAATAGAAACTGTATCCAAAAACTTAGAGATATCGTTTTGAACTGATTATGGATTATAACGCTTACATAGAATCCGGAATACTAGAACTTTACATCGCAGGTGTTCTCTCTGAAGAAGAAAACAGAGAGGTCTACGATATGATGCTGAAGCATCCTGAAGTTCTTCAGGAAGTACTAGAAATCGAGGCCGCTGTTTTAAAACTAACAGCTGCGGTTTCACCAGGTGAGACCAAACAACTATTTCCAAATATTAAGAAAAGGATAAATCATATTCCTCCTGTTCACGATACTAAGAAAGAAACCAAGGTTGTAACCCTAGATAAACCTAGATACGATTGGCTGACATATACAGGATGGGCTGCAGCGATTTTGTTTGGCGCAGGTCTTTTATGGTTGCTCAATACCAATAATGATTTAGAGAATCGGGTTGTGCAACAAGAAATGGTAAATGGTCTTTTAGAGACACAGGTTGCAGACGCTAAAAACAATTTAGAGTCAACAATGCAATTACTTACTTCCTTAAGAGCGAAAGATATTATTTCGGTACCATTAGCAGGTCAAGGAAACTTCCAGAACACCTATGCGAAGGTATATTGGGATAAAACGAATGACAAGATACTCTTAGATGCACAAGGACTTCCTGAGCCACCAAGAGGTAAGGTTTATCAAGTATGGTCTCTTACTCTAAGTCCGTTAACCCCGACGAGTTTAGGAACTTTGGATTCCTTTATTCAAGATGATAATAAAATCTTTAGCATAGATAATGCCTTAGAAAGTGAGGCCTTCGGTATTACACTAGAACCAGAAGGCGGTAGCCCAGGACCAACAATGGAACAGCTCTATACACTTGGGGCCGTATCCAGTCCAGGACAATAAAGTAATATCACGATTATTATGATAAACGAAAAGCCCATTGTGAATGGGCTTTTTGGTTTTTAGGAAAAGAAGGTTGAAGGTTTTTGATTTCTCTTAACATTTTAGCCAGAAAAAATTTCCGTTATACGCTGAGGTTAAGAAAGAGTTTATTTAAGGCCTTCTAACCATAAAGTTAATTAAGTATAATTGGCAATTTTGTCAAAAGAAAAGGACGCTAAAAGCGTCCTTTTTAAGGTTACAATTTTTATTGAATTACTATTGTTTGTTCTGGATTAATTTACCTGTGATTTTTTTATCGCCAGTGCGCAAGACATAAATAAGGGTGGTGGTTTGTTTGGAAGGAATGTTAACCTCGAAAATATTTTCACCAGCTTTCATTTCACCATAATAAACAGTTTTCACACGTTGCCCCAGCATATTAATCAATTCCAAACTGCCTTCGGTCGTTTCTGGGACATTGACCTTAAAATTAACCTTGTCAGAGAAAGGATTTGGATAAGCTTTTACCGAAGTTTCAGAAGACAAGGACAGTTTTAAATCTGAGCTTTTAGCTGATGCTAGATTTTGAGGGATAGGGCAAGTATCAGAAGTAGATGTACAGCCACCTGCTTCCACAGTAAGAACATAGCCGTCCCCAAATTTCAATCCTGTAAATATAACATCAGTGTTTGCAATCGCGGTAATATCAGTAAAACTTAGACTATTATTAGGTGCCTGAGTGATTTTATATTTATACCCTACTACTGGATTATTAACCTTCACCATAAAGGATAAATCGGTACATGATATGGGCACTATTGATCCGGAGGGAGCGACAGGGTTTGTGAGGGAGCCTATATTTACACTGTTACTGATGGAGGTGCAATGGGTAGGACCTGCACCGGTTCCAACTACATAGTAGCCACTGCCCGCCGCAAGATCTGTCCAGGTTAGTCCCGCACCATTGTCCGATGTCTTAGGGTTTTGGATTGGAGTAATACCATTAAAAAGCTGGTAACTCACTGCAGCTTGAGAACTAGAAGATGATATTGTGCCCGTATTGGGGGCAGAATCACATATATCACTACCGGTCAGGGATAGGGCAAGCGGGTCGTTGACCGACAATACATTGACACTGTTACTGGTCGAGGAGCAACTGGTAGGAGAAGCACCAGTACCAATAACATTATAAGATCCCACAGCAAGATCGGTCCAAGTTAACCCCGCGCCAGTGTCTGATGTCTGAGGATTTTGAATTGGATTGTTACCATTATAAAGCTGATAACTTACACCGCTCGCTGAGGCAGTCGAGCTAACCGTGCCCGTATTAGGATTAGAATCACAAATGGAACTACCGGTCAAAATAACGGCAATTGGGTTGGGAGTGGAAGTTACGTTTACCACATTACTTGTTGAAGTACAACTAATCGGGGTCGTAACTGTACCAATAACATAATAGCCGTTGGCAGCTGCAAGGTTACTCCAGTTTAGTCCTGAGCCATCTCCCGTTTTGGAAGGTTGGACGGGACTATTAGCAGCATTAAAAAGCTGATAACTCATTCCAGTTTGAGAAATACTCGAAGAGACCGTGCCTGTATTTGGAGCAGCACCACATATTGCACTTCCTGTTAGCACCAAAACACTGGGTTTGCTTACTACGGTTAAAGAAACCTGTGATACCGCGTAATTGTTAGAATCAGAGTTGCTGGTAACTTTGGCGTAAACTTTATCAGTTACTGATGTATAATTTGTAGGGGTACTTATTAATTCCGCTAGTCCTGAATCTTTAAACCAAGTCACAGTAACATTTGTTGCAGTTCCCTTTACGGTATTATCCAGACTAGACAGATTAAATACCGCCGTCGTTCCGTCCGGGTCGATAGAACATAAAGTGGCACTGGCAGCATTAGCCACAGGGGTTTCAACTGCTATGTATTCACCGGGTGGCAAAGAGTAGCATTTTGAAGGAGTTTCCCCACATTGAAAGTTAGTGCCTGTACAGAAGTTAGAATTCCCTGTTCCCCATGAAATAAAGACATCGGTTAAAACTATTGGAGTTCCACAAACCCAATTAAACGGACTAGTAAATGTGACCTTATTGGAGGTTTGATTTAATGTGGCACCAAAGCATTGGCCGATGGCTGCGATTGGGCTCCCGATAGTGCTAGGAGGAGAAAAATTTTTAACCGATACATAAATGGAAACTCCTTGTCGAGGGGTTTTTGTGGTTAATTCCAAAGTAAGATAGACGGCAGCTGTTCCGCTTTGGGGACAAACGAAATTGGCAGGTAGTCTGTCTCCATTACTATAGGACAAATAAGCTGTTATTATCTTTACATCCTTGGAGGTACATCCTTGGGTGCAATTAGCTGGGCTGGTCTGCGCATTTAAATCTGAGGTAGAAAGCATCAAATAGAGGCACATTACAATTGCCGTACCTAAATATTTAGGCAATAATTGAAAGAGGTTTTTAACATTATTTCTAAATTTCCCACTTAGAATAAGTTGGTAAGGGTAAAAGGTTGTTTTCATTAGTGTTGATTTTTCGTGATAATAAGTTGATCTCATTATTTACCTAACAATGAAAATAGAGTAAGTAAATAAACACCTTGATAAAAGATGATAATTAAGATAAATATGGGTCAGCTAAGAAATATGAAGAACAAGTAAGTGCGGATTTTCAGACTTAGGATCAGCTAGTCTTAAGCAGGTATATGTACAGCTTCATTACCGTAAACAATAGGAAAACTTGTAGAAATGGGTTTCTAAAAAATCTGCTATTAACTTATATCTGTGAGGAGAATTTTGCAATTACCAGAGGAAATTGCGAATAACTAAATTACTGGATGTTAGCGATTAAAAATATTATTTAACTATAATCACGATAAATGACTTAATTTAAACGTACAATATAAAGACTTAGTAGCTTTTGTATTACAATTACAATTAATCAGATTAGGGTTATTACCGATATTTGATTCATAATCAACTCATTTAGCTATCAGTAAGGTAGATATGATGTTAAAAGTATTTCCGGATTAATAATGTTTTTTGTAAGAAATTTAAATTAATTCTTAAATTCCCGACTCATTTAATATCGGATAAGTTGAATCTATTTCCAATTGATACTCCAGTCTTTAAAAAGCATGTCATTTAAAAAAATAAACAACCAATTGAGTAGTAAGAATTTTTAATCTATCTGCAATAACCCAAAACGGAAAGTGCCCGATCAAAATGATCGGGCACTTTCAACTAACAAAAAAACTCTAAAAATACCACCTCTACAAATGGTATGTCGTTGAAGTTGCCTTCTGTGTCAGCATCTACATATTAATATCCCTCATAGAATTAATTGTAAATTCTAAATCCTTTTTTTCGGAAGGATTCAATCTTCTTTTTCTTTTTCATTAGCAAATACTAGAAATTCACATTTAATTAACTTAAATCAAGGCAAGTAATCATTTCAATTACAAGGCCCATTCTCAAACGTTAAATAAAGCGGTATAATCACTAGCATTTGTAATATTTTAAATCCGAACTAATAATCTCTAAAATGAGTAGTCCAGAATTGAGGTTATCTTTTTTGTCCTTAAAATCAGGAATTGACGAAAACCAATTTGTCGATTTGTTATACCTACGAAGTATTGACCACTTGGGTTTTGTTAATAGTTTGTTAATCTAAAATTTCTCCAGTTTTGACTAACTTTGTTCCTAAAATTTATCAGCATTGAACCCATCAGCTAAAGGTTGGATTGCCAAGTTTGGTCATATCATCAAAGACCAACCTCAGCCCTATTCTACTTTTGAAGTTCTCTATAATTCTCTTAGGCTTAACGGCTTTGTTTATGGCTTCAATTCTAATCTTCCGCAGTCAGTAAAGAAAAGTTTTGACTATTCCCCGGATGAAATCGCCAAAATAAACCTCATCAACGCACTGTATTATACATTTGCTATTTCCAAACCAGAAAATGATTATTCCGATTTTTCAAAAGACCTTTTGTCATTCTATAAAACTCTAGAATTTCAAAACAAATCAATCTGGAAGAGGCTTACCGGAGGCATGGACAAAGGCGGAAAATTAGAAATGCTTATAACCGAACGGGTGCAAATAGGCGAAAATATGTTCGCCAGAAGCTTTCAAAAATCTATTGCAAACGCTCTACTTTTTGTGGACGTGCTTACGTTTAAAGCTTATATAGAACGTAATGTTGAGGTTAAAACCTATGCCGCAGATTTGGAGAATATTATCATCAACATTTCTTTTAATGCTGGTAGCCATATTTCAAAGCATGGCAATGACGATTTAGGCAAGAAATATTCGGCATTATTCAAGGAATCCTATTTTTTCTCCCGTTCCAAAACTGGTGTGAATAAGGAAAATAAAAAGTTCTTTGATGAGCTTACAGATGCGGAAAAGAGATATTTAATCGACCTTACCTGCGCTATCTGCTATTCTGACTATGATTTTAGCGAAGTGGACAAAACTTTTGTGTCTAATTTGGTGCGGGAAATGAAAATGGACGAAATCATGGGTTTAGAATCCATGAATGTCATAGAACAATTCTATGCCCAGAATAAAAAGTTAAAAAAACAGGTTAGCGGCTCCAATCCGGTCTTTAATTTCTACGATAATTCTTCGGTGTATATCGTGAAGCTTATCCAAAGAAATAAAAGCAGAATCGTAAAGGAAGTGCAGCACAGCAAGGAGCTAATGTCGCTAATTGGTAAATCTAGAAAGCGTGCGCTCACTATAGAAGAGCAGAAGAAGATTCAAGTTTTGTTGCTAGATATTCTTAAAACCATCCCGAGTTTCGCGATTTTTATACTTCCTGGCGGGGCCATCCTTTTGCCTTTATTTGCCAAAATACTCCCCAATCTCCTGCCCTCTTCATTTGACGATAATAAAATCTAAAAGATTTTTATTCCAACCAATCCTTAAAATCCTTAACCCTTTCCCTGGCTACAATAATATCCGAAGCAGAGTAATTACTGAGCTTCACTTGCAACCTAGAATTAGAATAGCTGAGCATATCTTTTATAAAATCGATGTTGATATAATAGGCTCGGTTAACCCGGTAGAACTTTTCTGGATTTAATTCTGAACTCAACAACTCAATCGTCGAATCGATTAAATAATCCCGACCATCAGCGGTATGCGCATAGGTGCCTTTATTTTCGGAATAAAAACATTCAATATCGCTCGTGTTGATCAACTTTAAATGTTGACCTATTTTTACTGAAAAACGCTTCTTGTATTCGCGGTCAATCGGATTCACCAAGAGCTTTCTAATATCATCAAAATCCATTTTAATGATGGATTTAGTTTGAAGAAGATTAGTAAATTTTTCAAGAGCATTCTTCAATTCTACTTCATCAATAGGTTTAAGTAGGTAGTCTATACTATTTAATTTGAAGGCTTTTAGAGCATATTCATCAAAGGCGGTGGTAAAGATAATCGACGATTTTATCTCCACTGCTTCGAATATTTCAAAGGACAATCCATCATTCAATTGAATATCCAAAAAAATCAAATCGGGGTGCTGATTAGATTTAAACCAAGCTATGCTTTCTTCCACCGAATGCAGCATCACTTCCACAGTCACATTAAGCGTTTCTAACATCCTTCCCAGCCGCCTTGCCGAAGGTTTTTCGTCCTCAATAATTATAACTTTCATAGCTGCTATTCCCGACCCTGTTTTTCTTTCTCCATATATTCCTTCATCTTTCTATCTTCCCAATCCTTGCCAAAGAACATACTTGGCCCAAAGACACCGGCGCCATGAAATGCAATCCCTATTCCCCACCAGATCGCGGTTGAGAAGGTATGAAATTCCCAAAAATCGCCGTTGCTTTTAAGTCCATTAATACATATCAAAAAGATGTTAATTACTAGGTATACCGCCAAATGCCAATAAAATCCTTTAAGTTTTTCAATTCTCTTTTTGGCCCTTAAGTATAACTCCTCTTTAGCGTAATCATTTAAAGGCTCTTTTTCGCCATAAGGTTTAATTTTATATTTTTCCATGATTAATGTTCTTAAAAATTATTAAATCTTGATTTCTTTTCTTCTTCTCTCATATACTTTTCAATCGTTCGCTCTTCCCATGATTTGCCCAGGACCCCATCGTTAACATAAATCTTATAAGCTTGAAATATCAAACCAATTCCCCATCCCAGCAAAGGGAACCAAAACCATTGAAATCCCCAAAAGGTTTTATAATTTATAAAGATCAAAAATGGCATTACCACGAAATAGGAAACCAAGCTGTAATAGAATTCCTTTAAGGAATCTACGTGTTTGCGCGCGCGGACGTATTGTTCGCTAAAATCTATATTTTCTGTTCTCATCATCAATATTTGTTTGGATAACATTGGTAATCTTACCGAAAAGTTGTTGTTATCACTGATTATTTCAATTTGTCTATTCGTTAGCAGCTCATAGCGTTGTTTAATATTACTTAGACCAACACCAGTGCTCTTATTTAAAATCTGTTTAGGTTGAAGGTTGTTCTGTACAACCAAATAACCATTCTCTTCATAAATCTTAATCTTTAATGGCCGAGTAGATGTCACCGTATTATGCTTTACCGCGTTTTCTAACAGCAGCTGAAGAGATAGTGGCACTACTTTGCTTTCAGGGTTTTCTGAGTGATCTGGCAGCTCGAAAATTATGCTATCCTCAAATCTCATTTTAAGGAGAGAAACATAGGATTTTGCAAATTCTAACTCCTCATCCACTAAAACCAATTCTTTATTCTTTTGTTCAAGTACATACCTGTAAACCTTTGATAAAGAAGTGGTAAAATATTGAGCGTTCTTTGGGTTCTCCTCGATTAAACTGGTTAAAACATTTAAACTATTAAAGAGAAAATGCGGATCTAACTGATTCTTAAGAGCGTCGAACTTGGCGCTAGCCGTCCCTGCAATTATGGTTTGTTCTTTAACCTTGGTCTTTTGTTGCTCTCGGTAATAATAGAATCCGTAGAATATAAATCCGATTACTAGAGTAAGCATAATTGAATAAATATAAGGACCGGCTACCTCGGTATCTAAAAACTGAGAAAAGCTTTCGCCACTCCAAGTCATTTCATGATAAAGTCTAATAAAGAAAATGGCGATTGTGGTGAGAATAACCGAACCTAAAAAGCTGATAAAAAATCGATATTTGGTTAAGGAACCAAACTTCTCGGTTCTTGTGGCATATTGAAACCAGTAAGAATTAACTACCGAAAGTACGATGCCGTAGAGCATTTGATATTTAATGCTAATCATTAGGCTATCGAAATCGCTAAAGGATTCGGTTTCAAAAAAGCTTATGACCTCACCGATAATGGTTAGAACCAGTCCGATGATAAAACCTATAAATATCGATTTCAGGAACGCTTTCATTAGTCTTATTTACACTGCTTGCTTAGTTGGTTCGCTTGCTCCTCTCCCCAATTTGGAGAAATGGATGATTCTGGTTTAAAGTTAGCAAAAAGTTCTAGGGATGTATTTATTTGATCGCAGTAAGGTGTTACATCCTTTCCAAAATACTTAGCGCTGCCCATATCCCACTGTGCTTTGCAATAAACAACCCTAGGATTATTAGGAGCTATTTGAGCAGCCTTGCCATAGAGTTCGTTAATTTTCGCAGAATACATCATTCCGTAAGTTTGACCATCATGCGAAACCCAGTTAGTAAGAATCTGCGCTTGCATTACTAATAATTCCGGATTGTTGGGACTTATCGCCATTGCTTTCTCTATTTCGCTTTGCGCCTTGTCTAATTTGGATTTAAGTTGCTGCTGGTCTTGCTCTCCCCAACTTAACAGATTATTAATGTGGGCAACGTAATAATGTGGTAACCATTGGTCTGTTTCGGCTTGGGACACTCTTTCAAAAATTCCTTCTGCCTTAAGCATTTCCCCTTTTTGCATTAACTCTAATGCAGAGCCCACGGTGGTTTCATAATTGTTTTGTGCGTTTGTAGCAATTGTTGTTGCCAGCATAACTAAAAAGATTAAATGTTTCATTGTTTATATTGTTTAGATTAATACTGTTACAAATATCTAGGTTGAAGGCTGCGAGAACAAAGCTTCACTACCGAACTGTAATTTCTTGATGATGAACCGTCGAGAATCCTTCAACCTTAAAGAAATTAGAGATTATTAAGCTGATTGTCGTTCTTGTTATCACTGATTGTCCAGAAGAACCCCACGAAGAAAAACTGGTCAGCAGCTGGTCTTAATGTTCTACTCTCAAAAAAACCGCTGTCATTTGGCGTATTAGAATATTGGTAGCCATTGATGTTCTTAAAACCTAGAACATTATTTACGGAGATATACAATATCTTCTGCTGACTAATTAAATAAGCCCAGTTAAGACTTATATTGTTATAAGACTTAGTTCTTTCACTTAGCTGCCTTTGTTGGTTAGGATCTGTGTAAGGACGTCCCGAGGCGAAAGTATAGCTCATCCCAACTTGACTTTTCCATTTATCTATCCAAAGTTTACCGACCGCAGAAAAATTGTGCGGATTAGAAAATGATGGCGACAAGGATTTGTTGTAATCTAAAAAGTTACGCTTTGTATCGAGGTAAGAATAGCTGAGCCAGTAATCGATGTTTCGAATTGTTTTGTTATCCCTCCAAAAAACATCCAGTCCTTGAGCATAACCATAACCATTGGTTGTGTAATTGTTTTGGGTTGAAGTAAACAGAACTTCATATTTTAATAAATCATCATAATTTTTTCTGTAAAGTTCTGCCCTCAAAGTGCGTCCCTCATTGGTGTATTGATAATTGAAGATATAGTGAGTCGACTTTTGGTTATCCAGATTATCTTGAAGTTTCAAAAACTCTTGTGATTGGGACTGGGAAAAATTTCCGTAAGCCAATGAAAGCTGACTGTGTTCACTAATCTTATAAGCCAAAGCCAATCTTGGGTCTAAGGAAGTTTGTTTTAGCAAGGAATAATGACTTATCCTAAACCCGGCATTAAGAGCGATACTTTTACTAAACTTCCATTCTAGCTCGCTAAAGCCGGCGGTGATATTTTGATGGTAACCAGATTTAAAATCAACTTCCTCGCTAGAATAATTTTCATCAAAATCAGTATAAAATTCCTCTGCACCAAAAGTCCATTTTATTCGACTGCTAAAGCGCTTCTTCAACTTAAACTTAAGATGAATAGAATTTTCCTTATCCTTCACCAAATCCTCATTCAATCCAATTTTAGAATTTGCAACGGTATAGCTTCCACCGCCAAAAATCGACCAGTCATTATTTAGAGTTCCTTGGTAGTTAGAATTTAAATAGAGATTTTCATTTTTAAGGTCAATGAATTGTCCTTCTGGCAAATTGATGTCTTCTTGGGTCAGTGCAAAGTTTGCGTGATCAAAGGCAGCATAAAATCTAAAAAGCCCCTTATTGAATTTTCTTCTATAAACTGTTTCGCCACTCGCCGACTCATAAGGCTTTTTCCAATCATTCCTATCTGGAGCAATGCCAACATACGGTGCAAGATTTATATAAGAAGTGCTGACGCTCACAGAACTTTTATCCCACTTTTCGGTATGTCCGAGGGACGCTCCAACCGTCATAAGACCAATATCGGTTTTGTTTTGGTCTGGCTCGTCAATAGTATTCATCACCAAAACACTAGAGAGCGCCTCCCCGTATTCGGCAGAATAGCCTCCGGTAGAAAATGAAATTCCATCGAACAAGAATGGCGAATACCTCCCTCGGCTCGGAATATTGTTGGTCGTAGGAGTATAAGGCGTGAACACCCTAATCCCATCCACGAATATTTGAGTTTCGTCGGCGGTGCCACCTCTCACGAACAATCTACCATCTTCTGCCACTGTAGATGTGCCCGGCAGGGTTTGAAGCGCTCCAAACACATCGGCAAGTGCGCTCGCTGTGGTTACAACATCTAGCGGTTTTAAAACCGAAACTTTGGAGGTTCCTGCTTCGAAACTACCAGCATTGATGACAACCGCATCTAGTGCGTCCACATTTTCTCTAAGCACAATTTTTAAATCGACCATTTTGCTTACCTCCAGCTTTAACGAAGTGGTTTCGAAGGACAAAAAGGAAACAATGAGATTCATTGTTCCAATGGCCTCGGTCTTAAAGTTAAATTCGCCGTTTTCATCAGAATTTGCCCCGTCATAAGTTCCTTCCAAATAAACATTCGCTCCGGCGACGGGAACATTATTGTTATCTACAACAGTGCCTGAAACTGTATTTTGAGAATGGAGATTTAGAAAAAAGCAGCTAAATAAGATAAAGAAGAAATGCAGTTTCATATTGGTTGAATTAAAATGCTATTCAAACTTCCTTGAAAATGCAGGGATTTAAAATTTTGATTAACTGAACTGTTAAATCAAACCGCCGAATTGAAAGAAATAGCGAAATTTAATTTTTAAAGCTATATTTATTGAATACTACAACCTGATATTTATAGCTAACTCTTCAACCTTTCCCTAACATGAAAAATTTTTGTGTCTTAATCTTTCTATTGTTTTTCTATTCGGCAAGTCCGCAAACCGATAAAAGACTTAAAGGACTAGAACAGGAGCTTACAGAAATACTCAAGGTAACCAAAGCTCCAGGATTCGCGGTAGCAATCGTAGAAGGCGAGCGCATCATCTATTCTAAAGGTTTTGGCTACAGCGACTATGAAAATAAGGTTTTGGCAGATGCTAATACCCTCTATGCCATCGGTTCTTGCTCAAAAGCTTTCACGTCCGGACTATTAGGATTACTTCAAAAGGAAGACAAAATTTCATTAGACGACAATCCAAGAAAATATTTAAAGAATCTAGAATTCAGCAGTAACGACCTCAACGACAATCTCATAATAAAGGATTTGATGAGCCATAGGACGGGTCTTCCAAGGCACGACTACTCTTGGTATTTATTCCCAACGACCGATGTGGATAGTATGATGATGCGTATAAAATATCAAGAACCATTTACTGGGATTAGGCAGCAATGGTATTACAACAACTTTATGTTTTTGGTTCAAGGCGCACTTACTGAGGAAATAACCGGTAAATCTTGGCAAGATAATGTAAAGGAAAAGTTTTTTGATCCGCTGGGGATGAACCGCTCCAACAGCACTATTGAAGAAATGAAGCAAAGTAAAAATGCGGCAATCGGCTACGGACTTAACAAGGATGAGAAAATCAAGAAGCTAGACTACTACAATATATCTTCCATGAGTCCTGCGGGAAGCATTAACAGTAGTGTTAATGATATGGCGAGATGGGTGGTGACTTGGCTTAACAAAGGGAAATTTAATGGCAAGGAAATATTGCCTGAGATTTATGTTCAGGACGCGATGAGCTCTCATAGCATAGTGGATGCAGGTTTGCCCGATGAAGAATTTCCTTTTATGTTCTTCCATAATTATGGTTACGGTTGGTTTTTATCATCTTATAGAGGTCATTATAGAGTTGAACACGGCGGTAACATCGATGGTTTTTCGGCCAACACCAGTTTTTATCCCACCGAAAAAATCGGAATTATCGTTTTGACCAATCAAGATGTTTCGGCGCTCCCTTCTTTGGTTAGAAATACTATTTCTGACAGGTTTTTAGAAACAGAAAAAACCAATTGGGCAGAACGCTATAATAAACGAAAATCCGAACAGGAAGATGCCAAAAAAGAAGCCAAGGTGAGCAATACCTCTTCTAGAATAGAGAACACCAAACCGAGCCATATCATCCATGATTATACGGGTATTTATGAAAATCCTGGATATGGTAAGTTTAATATCAAGGTCGAAAACGATTCGCTCTACGCAATCTTTAAGTTGAAAAAACTTTGCCTTAAACACTATCATTATGACGTCTTTCAACCTTTGGAAGTAACCGAAGATGGCATCGAAGCTTCTGATGATGTCGGCTTATTGTTTAACTTTTCAACGAATGATACTGGTGATATTTCAGGATTAAGAATGAAGATAGAACCGACTCTGGATGGAATTGAATTCAACAGATCGCCGATAACCATAGACGTAGATACTTATTTGTTAGAAAAATATGTCGGCGACTACCAACTGATGGATACTCCGATAAAAGTGTATCTAAAGGATGAAAATAAGTTGTTCCTCTTTGTACCAGGTCAACCGGAATATGAGTTGTTGCCAACCGCCAAACATAAATTCAGTTTTAAAGCGTTAGAAGGTTTTAAAGTTGAATTCGTAGAATCCACAGCCGGACTTTTTGATAAGATTAATCTTTTTCAACCTAACGGAACGTTTCAAGCTAATCGAAAAATGGAATAATCATGGCATATTCTTATAAAGCAAAATCCATCAGAACTTTTATAGGGTCAAAAGATTATAAGGAATCTAGAAAATTTTACAAGGATTTAGGATTTGAAGAAGTTGTTCTTTTTAAAGATATGGTAGTATTTAAGGTGAACGAAGATCTTTGCTTCTATCTCCAAGACGCCTACGTAAAGGATTGGATCAATAATTCTATGGTGTTTTTAGAAGTCGAAGATGTGGATGAATGTTACAAAGATATTCTAGCGCGCAACCTCACCGAAAAATATAAATCAGTGCGGATAACCGACGTTAAAAACCTTGCCTGGGGACGAGAATTCTTTGTGCACGACCCGTCTGGTGTATTGTGGCATTTTGGGCAGTTTAAGTAGAAGTTGGTTGTTGGTTGTTGGTTGTTGGTTCCTGCCTGCCGGCAGGCAGGTTTGGTTTTATGTTATAGAATAAATTACTTTAGGTGATTAAATCAAATAAAAATAGACTTGATGTTATCCAATTAAAGATTAACATCAAGTCTTATCTTTTTTCTTAAATCTAGCATCTAGCATCTACCGTCTAACTTCTAGTATCTAACTTCTAGCATCTAGCATCTAGCATCAAGCATCTAGCTTCTACTTCACATCCATCAATTCAACATCGAATACCAAAGTAGCATCAGCGGGAATAACTCCTCCCGCTCCTTGGCTACCATAACCTAAATCGCTAGGAATCACCAAACGAGCCTTATCACCAACATTTAAAAGGCAAATACCTTCGTCCCAGCCGGCGATCACTTGTCCTACTCCAACTTTAAAGTCTAGCGGTTGATTTCTTTTGTATGAAGAATCGAAAACCGTTCCGTCTGCAAGTTGTCCTTTGTAGTGAACAGAAACGGTTTTGCCCTTTTCAGCGGATTTACCATTTCCCTTTTGGATAATCTTATATCGTAAGCCAGATTCTGTTTCTTCAAAACCAGCGGCCAACTTATCTAGTTCAGCTCTCTTCGCATTGCGTTCTTCTGAAACTCTCTTTTCCCTAGACCCTTCAAATGTTCTAAAGGCTTCAACTGCATTATATTTTTCTGCTTCATCACCTACTCGAATGATTTCAACTTCCTTCATAACATCACCTTGAGCGATTGCATCAACAACATCCTGACCTTCTACTACTTTTCCAAATACCGTATGCTTATTATCTAACCAATTTGTAGCGATGTGGGTGATAAAGAATTGACTTCCGTTACTTCCAGGTCCTGAATTAGCCATAGAAAGCACTCCAGGTCCATCGTGTTTTAAATCTGGATGAAACTCATCATCAAACTTATATCCTGGGTCACCGGTTCCAGTACCAGTTGGGCAACCTCCTTGAACCATAAAATCTGGAATAACTCTGTGGAATTTAAGGCCATCGTAGTATGGAATGCCTTGAGCTTTTATCTTGTTTTCTAGATTACCTTCGGCTAGTGCAACAAAATTACCAACCGTTCCTGGTGTTTTTTTATACTCTAGATTGAGAAGAATATCTCCTTTGTTCGTCTTGATTTTTGCGTATAAACCGTCTTTCATCGTTTCTTTTTTTTGTTGAAACGCAAAGATAGTATTAATAGTTGAAAGAGTTCAGGGATTAGGGATTAGGGATTAGGGATTAGATAGGTAATCGCTTCCGGTTTTAAGTTTTTTGTTGACTGCTTAATCTTCTCTATCTTGTTTCTCTTTTCTTGTTTCTCTTTTCTAACTCTCACTTTGCATAAAACATGTCTAATTTTCTTAGTTTTATCAAAAATCAAAAGCATTGAAAAGTTTCATCAGCAAGTTGTTAGGAAATAAAGAAAAGGCAGTAACTAAAAGCGAGCCTATCCAAGAAGATATTACCGATAAAATCATTACCGAGGTGGACCAACCTCCTTTAGGAGTTTCAGAAAGTAATGTGCTTTACGGTGGACCAAATGAATTGGGCGGATTTCATCTATTAAATACTGCGGTAGTTGGGACTTTTAGGATAAAAACCAAAAAAGGAGTTTCATTAACCATCAACGGGCTCGATTACACAATGGAACTTGCTTCGGATATGCTCGAGATTGAATCAGATTTTTCTAATGTGCCCAATCGTTATGTGTCTAACATAGATTTTCATCTTGAGAAAGATCAGCTCGATTTAATAAAAAGGTCTACGATTGAAGAATTCATCTTAAAAAGTGAAAAAGAAGAAATCAATTTCAAGATTTATAGAATTCCAGAAAATCAGGTCACTAATGCTGAAGAAGAATAGTTAACTAATTAATTGGCAACTTCGCTTATAAATTTAATCCTATACAAGCGGAGTTCATCATCTTCATAATCGCCATCAAATTCTTCGATGGCATCAGAAATACTATCAGATTCTGATTCCATAAAGTAATCGTGAATCTCTTCCTGCTGATCTTCATCTAAAATTTCATCGATCCAATAGGTGATATTCAACTTGGTACCAGAATAAACGATCGCTTCCATTTCCTTGATAAAATCCTTCATATCCATTCCTTTGGATGAAGCAATATCATCGAGCGGCAATTTTCTATCGACGTTTTGTATAATGTAAAGCTTTAAAGATGAATTAGTTCCGGTGCTTTTTACTACCAAATCATCCGGACGTTCTATTTCGTTGTCTTCAACATAACGCTCTATAAGCGCGATGAAATCACTTCCGTATTTTTTGGCTTTACCCTCACCTACCCCATGAACATTAGAAAGTTCGTCTAGCGTAAGCGGATATTTTAACGCCATATCCTCCAAAGATGGATCTTGAAAAATAACAAATGGTGGTACCCCAAGTTTTTTAGCATTGCGTTTTCGTAAATCGCGAAGCATTCCCATTAATTTCTCATCGGCAACTCCTCCTCCACCTTTAGCAGCAGTTATGATGGAATCGTCATCGGTAATATCGAAAACATGATCCTCGGTCATCATAAATGATTTTGGAGAAACAATAAATTCGCGTCCTTCTGCAGAAAGCCTTAAAACACCGTAGGTTTCAATATCCTTTTTAAGAAAGCCAGCCACTAAAACCTGACGTATCAGCGCCATCCAATAGCGTTTATCCTTATCACTTCCAATCCCGAAGAATGGTTGCGTATCTGTTTTATGCGAACCGATTAGGGCATTGGTCTTACCGATTATGACCTGCACCAAATCCTTGCTCTTGTATTTTTCGTTGGTTTTATCGACCGTTTCAAGAAGTGTTTTTACGTCTTGCTTAGCTTCATGCTGCTTTTTAGGATGACGGACGTTATCGTCCATCTCTCCACCTTCACCAGTTTCATTATCGAATTCTTCACCGAAATAATGAAGGATAAACTTTCTTCGAGAAATGGAGCTTTCAGAAAAAGCCACAATCTCTTGAAGCAGGGCATGACCAATCTCTTGTTCTGCCACCGGTTTTCCAGACATAAACTTTTCTAACTTTTCTATATCCTTATAGGCGTAAAAAGCTAAACAATGACCTTCGCCACCGTCTCGGCCCGCTCTACCCGTTTCTTGATAATAACTTTCTATACTTTTAGGTATATCATGATGGATCACAAAACGAACATCTGGCTTGTCAATTCCCATCCCGAATGCGATGGTGGCAACAACCACATCGGCATCTTCCATCAAAAACATATCTTGATGCTTCACCCTCGTTTTTTGATCTAAACCAGCATGATAAGGAACAGCATTTATTCCATTTACTTGAAGTGTTTCTGCCAGTTCTTCAACCCGTTTTCTACTTAAGCAATAAATAATTCCCGATTTTCCCTCGTTCTGCTTTACAAATCGAATGATATCCGCATCAACGTTTTTGGTTTTTGGACGTATTTCGTAATAGAGATTCGGTCTGTTAAAGGATGCTTTAAAAGTATTGGCATCCACCATATCGAGATTTTTAAGAATGTCCTCTTGTACTTTTGGAGTTGCAGTCGCGGTAAGCCCGATAATGGGAATATCATCTCCAATCCTCTTTATAATATGGCGAAGATTCCGGTATTCTGGTCTAAAATCGTGACCCCATTCACTGATACAATGCGCCTCGTCCACTGCCATAAAGGAAATGGTCACAGTCCGCAAGAACTCTACGTATTCTTCCTTAGTAAGTGATTCTGGTGCTACGTATAACAGTTTGGTGATACCACTGGTGATATCTTCCTTAACTCGTTTTACTTCAGTTTTATTTAGTGAAGAATTTAATACGTGTGCTACGCCTTCATTTTCTGAAACAGCCCTAATGGCGTCTACCTGATTCTTCATCAGCGCTATTAAAGGAGACACAACAATTGCAGTTCCTTCCTTTATAAGTGCGGGAAGTTGATAACATAAAGATTTACCACCTCCAGTTGGCATTATCACAAAAGTATTGTGATTAGCAACTATGCTCTTAATAACTTCCTCTTGAAGACCCTTAAATTTTGAAAACCCGAAATATCGTTTAAGTGCTGAATGTAGGTCAATTTCTACTATGCTCATTAATCCCTATTAGTATTTTATTTACATTTGCATCTGACTAAAGATAGGAATTTCTTTAGATGCATCAAACCCAACATTCAAAAAATTTGAACAACTCAAATTCTATTTTAACGCTTGCAAAAAAGACGATTGAGATAGAAGCTAGCGCCATTGCCAACCTTAGCAATCTTTTAACCCACGATTTTGCCGATACAGTAAATTTAATTTACAAATCCAAAGGTAGGGTTATTATTACCGGTATAGGTAAAAGCGCCATTATAGCTAGTAAAATAGTAGCAACACTCAATTCTAGTGGCACTCCGGCAATCTTTATGCACGCAGCAGATGCCATCCACGGCGACTTAGGTTTAATCCTTAAGGACGATGTGGTCATTTGCATATCTAAAAGCGGAAATACTCCAGAAATTAAGGTTTTGGTTCCGTTGATAAAAAATGCAAAGAACAAATTGGTCGCTATCACTGGTAATATAGATTCTTATTTGGCAAACCAATCTGACTTTGTATTAAATTCGTTTGTAGAACAAGAGGCATGTCCTAATAATTTGGCACCGACAACAAGTACCACCGCCCAATTGGTTATTGGTGATGCACTTGCGGTAAGTCTTTTGGATTTACGTGGTTTTTCTAAAGAAGATTTTGCTAAGTATCATCCCGGTGGTGCATTAGGAAAAAGACTTTATCTAAGGGTAAGGGATTTATCTTCGGTAAACCAAAAACCCGCAGTAAAAAAGGAAACTACCATTAAGGATGTTATTGTTGAAATTACAGAAAAAATGCTTGGGGTAACCGCAGTTGTTGAGGATGAAAAGATTATAGGTATTATTACTGATGGCGATTTAAGGCGAATGTTATCTAAACACGATACATTTGCCCATATAACCGCCAAAGATATTATGAGCCTAAATCCTAAATGTATAGAAGAAGATGCAATGGCAGTTGAAGCAATGGACATTATGGAAGCAAAAGGAATTTCGCAATTACTGGTAGAAAAAGATGGAAAATACTCCGGGGTTGTGCATCTTCACGATTTAATTAAAGAAGGAATTATTTAATGGCAAAGAAGAATATTAATGAGATGTCGTTCTTAGATCATCTCGAGGATTTACGTTGGCACCTAATACGTATGGTGCTGGCAATTGTTATCGCAGGGACGGTTGCGTTTTTCATACCAAGGTTTATTTTTGACACCATTATTTTCGGGCCTAAGCAGATGAGCTTCCCGACCTACCATTACCTCTGTCAGGTGGCAACATTTTTTCGTATTGACTCCACTTTCTGTGGTACCGAATTTCCTTTTAGAATTCAGAACAGGACCATGGGCGGACAGTTTACCGCACATATCTGGACTTCTATCTACGCCGGATTTATTATTGCCTTCCCTTATGTAACCTATCAACTTTGGAAGTTTATAAGTCCTGGTCTTAAAGAAAATGAAAGAAAGCATTCTAGAGGTTTTATCATTGTTACGTCTCTATTATTCTTTATCGGAGTTTTATTTGGATACTACATCGTAACTCCTTTATCGATAAATTTCCTTGGGTCTTATAATGTGAGTTCAGAAATCTCGAACGAAATCGATCTTAGTTCGTATATAGGATTAGTACGTTCTACTGCAATAGCTTCAGGTTTGATTTTTGAGTTACCGATTATCATTTACTTCCTTACTAAAGTTGGAGTGCTTACTCCTCAAATACTTAAGAAATACAGAAAGATTGCCTTAGTGGTGGTATTAATTTTATCTGCAATTATAACGCCTCCGGATATTGCGAGTCAAGTAATTGTGGCAATTCCAATTTTAATACTCTACCAAGTGAGCATCTATATTTCGGCGGCTGTGGTTAGAGGACAGAAAAAAGCAGAATTAACGAACAAAATGACAAAAACAAATGGCTGATATAGTCGATGATTTTAATAACTACCGTTCTAAGATGAACGACGCCATTTTGGCGGATAACAATAAGATAATAAAGCGGATATTTAATCTAGATACCAATGCGTTTAGCGAAGGCGTGCTGGATAAGAAGACCAAGGAACTTTTAGGTTTGGTGGCATCTACTGTTTTGAGATGCGATGATTGTATTAGATATCATTTAGAAGCTTGTTATAAATTAGGTTTGAAAAAGGAAGAAGTTGTAGAGACTTTGGGGATTGCGACATTAGTCGGTGGTACCATTGTAATACCTCATCTGAGAAGAGCTTACGAATTCTGGGATGCTTTGGAAAAGGGATAAGGGAGTTGGTTGTTAGTTGTTAGTTTTTGGTTATATACTATCTAAACCTAAAAGCTATCAGGCAAAATAATAAAATATATAAGTCTTGAATACTGAAACTTTAAGCCTTTATGACTTTAATCGTTTGAAGGTTTAAGACTTTGAAGCTTTGCAACTTTGTTACTTTGAAACTTTGAAACTTTGAAACTTTAAAACCCTGCCCGTCCGTCAGATCGGTTTGAATCTTTGAAAAATTTACCACACAACCTTAGAACCACATCGATCATTTCCATATTTTTATCTCCCAAACATTTATAAATGCGGTTAAGAGCAGAAAATTTACTTAAAAGTTATGGCGGAAGAAAAGTCGTTAAAGGTGTTTCCTTAGAAGTTAACCAAGGAGAAATCGTAGGCTTATTGGGTCCTAATGGAGCAGGTAAAACAACTTCATTTTATATGATCGTCGGATTGATAAAGCCCAACGGTGGAACGATTTATCTCGATAGTACAAATATTACCAAATACCCGATGTATAAAAGGGCCCAAAACGGAATCGGTTACCTGGCACAAGAAGCTTCGGTCTTTAGGAAATTGAGTATCGAGGACAATATTTTAAGTGTATTACAGATGACCAATCTCAGTAAAAAGGAGCAACTGGCAAAAATGGAATCCTTAATTGATGAGTTCGGGCTTGGACATATTAGAAAAAGCCGGGGCGATTTACTTTCTGGTGGCGAAAGAAGGCGTACGGAAATCGCTAGAGCACTTGCCACCGACCCAAATTTTATTCTACTCGATGAACCTTTTGCGGGTGTAGATCCTGTTGCAGTAGAAGATATCCAAAGAATTGTGGCCCAACTTACCAAGAAAAATATCGGTATCCTTATCACCGATCATAATGTACAAGAAACATTAGCCATTACCGACAGAACTTATTTAATGTTTGAAGGTAGTATTCTAAAAGCAGGTGAACCAGAAGAACTTGCAAATGATGAAATGGTTAGAAAAGTATATCTAGGCCAAAATTTTGAATTACGTAAAAAGAAGATTCTTTTCGAATAATTAAATCTTTAAGCTTCTACTTTCTTAGATTTCTTTGGAAGTATCTTCTTAATTGCCATCATTAAAAACACAGCGATAAAGCCAACCACTAAACCTATTAGGAAATCCTTTAAAAATGAGGGCCAAGTTTCAAGAAAGTGGTGTAAAAATTCCAGGTTGTGTGAAAATATTCCACCTGCAACTAGAAGAAGAGCGATTGTCCCGACGAAACCAAGACCACGGATTACCCAAGGCAGACTTTTAACGAAGAAGTTTCCGATAATATCGGATATACTATTATCCCTTTTATTCAATTTAATTAATTTATGGCCAAAATCGTCCATTCTAACGATAAGGGCAACGATACCATAGACACCAATAGTCGCAATGATGGCAACAATTGAGACGACCAAAATCTGGTTAAGCAGAGGCTCTTCAATTACAGTTCCCAAAGCAATGATCACAATTTCTACGGAAAGGATAAAGTCGGTGATAATTGCAGATTTTATTTTTTCTTTTTCTAGTTCTACAATTTGTTCGGGGCTAAGTTCTTTGGTGATGTTCTTGACGTGGTGCTCTTTATGCGGAACGAGATATTCATAAATTTTTTCCGCTCCTTCGTAAGCGAGATAAATTCCCCCTAAAATTAAAATAACCGTAACCGCCCAAGGCAAAAAAGCGCTCAACAGAAAGGCAACCGGAAGAATGATAATCTTATTCAACATAGAACCTTTGGTAATTGCCCACAATACGGGCAATTCTCTAGAGGCCACAAAACCTGAAGCCTTTTCTGCATTCACCGCAAGATCATCACCCAAAATACCGGCGGTCTTTTTGGTGGTAATTTTGCTCATAACCGCAACATCGTCCATGATGGCGGCAATATCATCTAACAAAGCAAAAAATCCGGAAGCCATATGAGGTTAGTGTTTATAAACTGAATAATGTAAAAGAGAAAGAATAATATAAGATATGATAATCAGCGGTATTGCAGCAAATTGCAGCCAAACTATAAGAATCACGCTTAATAATAAGAGTCCGTATCTAAAATAGTTTCCTTCTAAACCATAGTGTTTAAATTTCAAGGCGAACAGATTTATTGAGCTATTCAGCAAATAACAACTCAAGGCCGTAACTACCAATAAGAACCATGGATTTAAAATGATTGAGGTTAGCAAATCCGAATTCTGAAACTGGATTACCAAAGGCAACGAAATAATCATTAAAGCATTAGCGGGCGTTGGCAATCCTTTAAAAGACGTCTGTTGGTCTTCGTCCAAATTAAATTTCGCCAATCGATAAGCAGAAGCCAAGGTTATAAACAAACCTAAAACAGGCAAAATGGTATATCTAAGAACTTCAAGTTGATAAGATTCGTTCCATCCTGTAGAATATGTTGGTTCTTCAGAAATCATGGAAATAGATATCAGCTTAAACATGACGATTCCGGGGACCAGTCCGCTTGTGACCATATCTGCCAAAGAATCTAATTGTATGCCCAATGGACTCTGTACATTAAACTTTCTGGCTAATAAACCATCAAAAAAATCGAAGAAAATACCAAGAAAAACAAAAATTGCGGCGGTAAAGAAATCATTGCTTACGGCAAATATCACCGCAAGACATCCACTTAGCAGATTCAGTAAAGTAATAGAATTAGGAATGTATTTTTTTAGCCCCATATTTCAAAAGTATACAAATATATAAAACTAAATTAGCCCTATTGATAAAGGATGCAATAAGTGAAAGATTAATAAGTTTAATAGGTTGAAAATAATATGCATCTTTGTACAAAATGTTGCTATTGAGAGCCTGCTTTTCTTTTGTTTTCCTGCTTAGCGTCATTCTTTGCTCAGCTCAGACTACCAGAAAATATTCGAATGAATTTATGAATATCGGTGTCGATGCTGCAGCATTAGGAATGAGCAATGCGGTGGTTTCTCACACGGCAGATGTAAACTCTGGATATTGGAATCCTGCGGGTTTAGTCGATATTGAAGATAATCAGCTAGCATTGATGCACAGTAGTTATTTCGCCAACATCGCCAATTACGATTATGCCGCTTTCGCGATGCCATTGGACGAAGTTAGTTCGGTTTCGCTTTCACTTATAAGATTTGGGGTCGATGATATTCTCGATACCACCCATCTCATCGACGATCAGGGAAATATAAATTATGATCGGATAAAACTCTTTTCGACCGCAGATTACGGACTTACGTTTTCTTATGCAAGAAAGCTGAAAGTTCCCGGTTTTAGCTACGGCGTAAATGCCAAAGTGATAAGAAGGATTATCGGTGATTTTGCTTCTTCTTGGGGTTTTGGACTTGATCTTGGTATTCAATTTAAATCCAATAACGATTGGAAGTTTGGCATCATGGCGCGCGACATTAGCACCACCTTTAATTCCTGGAGCTTTGACGATGAAAAGTTGGCCGACATTAAGGACGCGATAGAAGGTCAAAACCAAACGGTTCCTGAAGGCACCGAGCTTACCTTGCCAAAATTGCAAATGGGCCTTTCTAAGAAACTTATTTTTCATTATGATTATTCCTTGCTTACCTCCTTCGACCTAAATGTTAGATTCGCACAGACCAATGATATTGTTTCAACAAGCTTTGCGAGTGTTAACCCTGCATTGGGGTTTGAATTTGGTTACACAAATTTGGTCTTTTTACGAGTTGGCGCTGGGAATTTTCAAAATGAACTTCAACTCGATAATTCTGAAAATCTGACATTTCAACCTAACTTTGGGGTCGGATTTAAGTATAAGGGAATTCAATTGGATTATGCATTTACCGATATTGGCGACCAAAGTGCAGCGCTCTATTCTAATGTGTTCTCGATTAAATTAGACTTTAGCATTTTTAGATGATTTAAGTTGAAGTTGAAATTGAAATTATTTAATTTGGAATTTGGAATCAGGCCTAAGGCAGACAGGGCTGGTTTTCCTTTTTTGAAATCTTGAATCTTTAATCTTTGTCTTTAACCTTGAGGCCTTAGTTTTGAAATCTCTATTCTTGGTTCTTGGTTCTTGGTTCTTGATCTAAGCACATAGTTGTAATGTTTGTCACAAACAGCTTATCTTTACAGTCCTAAAATAATGATCCGCTTAATTAAATGAAAAGACTGCTCCTATCTATTCTTTCCGGATTACTATTTGCTTTTTCATGGCCGACCTACGGATTTCCCTTTTTGCTTTTTTTGGCGTTTGTACCCCTACTTTACTTTGAAAGGGACTTTAGGCTAAAACCAAGTCGATTTGGAAATTTGAAATTTTTCGCTTGTGCATATTTAGCTTTCTTTATTTGGAATTTCGTCACCACGAGTTGGTTGCGCTTTGCTGATATTTTTGGGGCAAGTTTCGCGGTTTTGGTCAACTCTTTATTGATGGCCTTGGTTTTGTTAATCTCTCATTTAGCCGCAAAACGAACCACCCAAATTAGAGGACAAATATTTTTTGCAACAATTTGGATCAGTTTTGAAATGCTCCATCTCAACTGGGAATTCTCGTGGCCCTGGTTAAATTTGGGCAATGGTTTTTCTGAATATTACAAATTGATTCAATGGTACGAATACACCGGAACATTTGGAGGAACACTTTGGATATTAGCACTCAATATTTTGATATTCAATAGTATAGTTGAATATAAGAAAGTTCAGAAAGCATTCAAGTTAGTTAAAATTCTACCAAGCTTGCTCCTTTTGGTTATTCCAATAATTATTTCTTTGGTGATCTATGGCAATTATGAGAATCACGGAAAAGACATTAATGTCATTGCTCTTCAGCCAAATATAGATCCATATAGCTTAAAGTACGATACTCCTAATGATCAGATTTCAGATCTTTTCATCAAATTAACCGATACCCAACTCACAGATTCAACCGATTTCGTGATTGCGCCAGAAACGGTATTTGCACAGAACGTTAGGCTTAATCAATATGAAAGTTCTTTTTTTAAGTATAAGCTTGACTCTTATGTAAAGGAGCATCCTAACCTAAATCTACTAACTGGAGTTTCCTTTATCGAATTGATTACGGAGAAAGACAAAGTACAGGCAGAATCTAATGAGTATAACGATTCAATTTGGTACAATGATTATAATTCGGCAATCATGTTGAATTCTACTGGCAAGACCCAATTCTATAATAAATCGAAATTAGTAGTTGGGGTTGAAAATTTTCCGTATCAAGAATTTTTAAAGCCGTTGATTGGTGATGCCATGATAGATTTGGGCGGTACGGTTTCTATGAAAACTACCCAAAAGGAACGCGGCGTTTTTAAAGGATATAATTCTGATTTATATGCTGCACCAATTATTTGTTACGAATCTGTTTACGGTGAATTTGTTACGGGTTATGTTAGAAACGGCGCGAATTTCCTCGCGATAATCACTAACGATGGTTGGTGGAACGAAACCCAAGGACATAAGCAACATTTAAGCTACGCCAGACTACGTGCAATTGAAACCAGACGACAGATTGTGAGAAGCGCTAATACGGGGATTTCGGCACTTATCGACGACAAGGGCGATATCATGGATTTTATCCCATATGCAAAGCAAGGCGCACTGGCAGGAACCTTAAAGACAAATGAAAAAATGACTTTCTATGTGATGGCTGGTGACTATATCGCCAGAATCGCCTTATTTATAATGATCTTTTTAGGGCTGGTAATTTTCTTTAGAAAGCCGAGAGTTAGCAGTTTTTAGTCGGTAGTGGGTAGTAGGTTGAGGGTTGTTAGTTGTTAGTTGTTAGAGGTTTGAAGCTAAAGGGTTGAAGCTAAAGGGTTGGAGAATCGAGGTGTGAGGTTTGGGGTTTGGGGTTTGGGGTTTGGAATTTTAAAAACCTTTCCCTCTAAATCCTGAACCCGTCTTTAGACCAACTTCTATTATAAGGAAAGTATTTATCTCATTTCGTTCCAACTACATTTTGAATCTCTCACCAATTCTCCTCCTTTCTAAGGAGGAGTGGATCCGGTTTCCACAGAAAGCGGAGACGAGGTGGTTTCTACAGGTCCACTAAAGCGTAGCTTGGGAGCTGGAAGCTAGTTTTTGGTTTTGGGGACGAAGGATGAGTTTTGAGTTATGAGTTAAGATTTAGAAAAAACTTGAATAAACTCTTCGACAAGCTCAGAGTGACAATAATTCTGCTAACAAAAAATTCGCTAATTCAGCATCTCTTTTCCCTGCCGTCACGCAGGCAGGTTGAATTTGGAATTTGGAAATTTCGTTCCACCTCATTTTGAATCTCCCACCAATTCTCCTCCTTTCTAAGGAGGAGTGGATTCGGTTTCTCAAGAAAGCGGAGACGAGGTGGTTTCTTCAAATCCACGCAAGCGGAATCCTAAATCCTGAATCTATAATCTAAAAATCCCCCTATTGCCCTCTATAAAAAATGATGGTGCTAAGCGTCTTTACGATGATGTTGAAATCAAGGAATATGCTTCGGTGTTTTATATAGTAAAGATCATATTGAAGCTTTATCAAACTCTCATCTACCGTACCTCCATATCTAGAGCTTACTTGCGCCCAACCGGTTAATCCAGGTTTAATAATATGCCTTGTTTCGTAAAAGGGAATAATGTTAGAAAGTTCGTTCACGAAGAACGGACGTTCTGGTCTGGGTCCGATGATGCTCATTTCGTCCTTTAAGACATTGATGAATTGGGGGATTTCATCCAATCTAGAACGTCTTAGGAATTTACCAAACATAGTAATCCTGATATCATCCTTCTCCGCCCATTTAATTCCCGCGATTTCGGCATTGGCAACCATGGTCCTTAACTTGTAAATCTTAAAATTCCGCCCATTTTTACCAACCCGCTCTTGGATATACATCAATGGCCCTTGATTGGCGATTGCGTTCCCGACTAGAATAATCGGCAAAATAATGATACCGAAAGCAAGTCCGAGGATAGAAAAGACCACATCAAAAAAGCGGTGAGCCAATTTGTATAAGGTGTTTTGATTGCTTCTACTAAATGGGAAATACTTATAGAAATCCTTACCTACAAATTGTATTGGCACTCTAGAAGTGATTTCTTCAAAGACTTGAGTGTATTCCCTAATAGTAAAGCCGTTTTCTAAAAGCGTGATTAAATCATGATAAATTTCCGAGGTGATATTTTCAGAATTATAACTAGCCACTACTATTTCCGAGATTTTTTCATCTTGAATAACTTGCATTAATTCGTAGGGCTGATATTCTTTTAGACCTTTAAACCTTATTGGATCTTCCGTCGGAGATTCTGAGTTGATGAAACCGATAATTTTGTAATTAGGGTCCGCCTCCTTTAAAGGTCTAATAATACTTTCGAGATTGGAAATTTCACCAACTACCAATACCTTCTTAAAAAATCTGGGTGAAGCAATCAGCTTGGTATAGGCAATTCTCCACAGGAAGATAGCTGCAATAATTACAATATAAAAATAGATTATCTGCAACCGATTAACCGGAAGTACGGGAGTAACAAAAGGGGTTAAAAGATAGAAGAGAACCGTCACTGAGGCGGTAAGTACAATATTACGAAAGGTTAAATCTAATTTGCTAGCCTGTTGAAGGTTATAAATTTCGAAAACGGTTCCGAATACTGAAAGATATAGAACCAGCACTATGATTGGCACCGCATTTATCTGGGTAATTCTTATATAATCAAAACTGGAGAAAATCTCGAGCAGATAAAGTCCTAAAAGCACCATCACAATATCAAGAAAACGCAAAAGTATTTTACGTTCAGAAATTTCAAAATGAATACCCGAATTCTTGGTCATATTAGGTCAATAGGTCAGTAAATATAGTGAGTAAAAACGAACTACCACGAGGCAGAGCCATCAAGGTACCAGAATCAAGACCGCTGCGCTGCAAGAGCTGAGAATCTAGAATAGACTTTTTTGTCTTGTTTCTTGGCTCTAGACTCTTGATTCCTTGATAGGTCAGATGCTATACTAGAGGCAGAGCCTCGGGGAAGTCTTCGGTCTTATGTCGAATGTAGAATGTACTTTGTACTTTGTACTTTGTACTTTGTCTAATCCCTAATCCCTAATCCCTAATCCCTAATCTCTAATCTCTCACCCAATATTACCTTCCATTTCACCTTAACCTCTTCCCAATCAAATTGTTCTGCCCTGCTCCTGGCATTACTAATTACGAAATTTCTAAGCTCTTGGTTTTTAAAAATTCTGACGATTGCGTCAGCCATTGCCTGTGGATTATTTGGAGGGACCAACAGACCGTGAATTTCCTGATCTATAAGGTGGGGCATACCACCAACATCAGTAGATACTATTGGCAAACCGAGAGCCATGGCCTCTATAACACTTACCGGAGTATTATCAAAATTAGTGGTATTGATAAAAATGTTGTGATTTTTGGAAAGTTCGGTCCATTCTTGTTTTGAAAGTTTTCCAGTAAAATTGACCTTGACATTTTTCTGTTTGGCCGACTCTTTTACATCCTTTAAACTTCCATCACTATCTGGACCTACCATAGTTAAGGTAGAAGTTGGAAAAGTTTCTCTTAAGATTTTAAGCACCTCTATGGCCATTCTAGGGTTATAGATTTTTGAAAATGACCTTACCCAAAGGAGTCTAGGAGCATCGAAAAGCCTGGTCTGAAATGGATAGTGATCGATTTTTAGAGTATTAGGAATATAAAGAAGTCTTCCGTAACCATAATCCTTAAAGGCTTTTATTAAATATTCCGACGGGGCTACGTTGTAATAGGAATTTCTAAATATCAAAGAACTGAGATACGGGTTATTCTTTAAGCGATGGGGCATGTTGCCACCATTTAGATTGGTTAGGTATGGTATTTTAAGATATCTGCACAACTGACTAATGATTAGAGCGAAATAAAAATTGAGAGTGCTATAGGTATCAATAATGACGATATCAATTTGGTCTTTTTGTTTCACTACGTCCGAAACCATTTCGATTAATCTTAATATTTTGGAGGTTTGGGCCGAAGTAAATGTCATCTCGTAACCCTCGGAGCTTAGAAGATCACCTAATACGTGAATGGATGAGATATTATTTCGTTGGCTTTTTAAGTAGTTTCCGACGTATAGGATTTTTATCATTTACAATATTTATAAGAGTCAGTGCATATAAGAATGAAGGGGCGGCTATTCTCATCCCCGAATGATTTATAGTTGCAAACCAAAAACAGTAGAATGCAAAAAAGAATACATTACTTTTATTACTTGATCGATATGCCAAGGGTTTTATTAATAATATTACAAGACAAATCAATCCTAAAAGGCCATGCTCTGACATTAACCGCCCAATCTCGTTGTGGGAGGGCACCTCTACTCCTTGAGTTTGAAGCCTAATATCTTTTATCCTACTAGCGCCAACACCTGCGAAAGGATTTCTAACAAACCCATACATCTCTTCCATAAATAAATCAAGCCTCCCGGTTGCGATATCAGATTTTTCCCTTCCTAACGCATCTTCATTTGCATACCGCTTATCAATTAATCCACTTGTGTTACTAGAGCTCACACTCCAAGTAATTGCCATTGCAACTGAAAATAAAGTAAATGAAACAACTATTTGATTTTTAACCTTAGCAGATGATTTAAAAAAATAGATAAGCAGGAATGCTCCAGATACTATAACCGCCGCAACAACTCCACCCCTACTAAAGGTAACGATTGCTCTATAAGTCATTGCGCTTAAAATGACCAAGTTCAGTATCTTCATACCTATTGTTGGAGATTTCATAAATATCCTTACGACGATGGCGAACATTCCAAGGCCTAGGATTGACGAGACCTGATTGGGCCCAAATCCCCCAGATGCAGCAGCATTGGATTGTGTACCACTGAGCACGTCCTTAACACTTGGATTATAAAAGAATAAATAAGTTGTCGTGGAAATGATGGGCAAGAGTATATATAGGATTATATCTTGAATTTCTTCTTTAGTTACTTTCCGATTATAACAAAATAATGCGGCAAAACCTAAGCATACAGGACCGGTTAAAACAAAGGCGATATTGGTTCTGAAATTTGCATTTAAACCTAAGGTCATAGATGCAACAATGATCGAAGGGACTAATAAAATGAGATATAAAAAATAAGGATATCCCTTTCCGGAAATACCCTTTAGTCCAATGCCTAACAACGAAAACAAAATGACCAAATATTTGGAACCTTCATAAGTCACAACCTCTTTACTCATTCTAAATAGCACTTCTATTCCTGTAAAGTAAGCACAGGCCAAAAAAATCTCCTGACTCTTTTTGCTTGGGGGAAGCATAAATATGTTCAAGATAAAATACGAGGCAGCCAAAAGAAAATACGCTTTTGCTAGGATAGGAAACAGGTATATTAAAAAACCTAGCGCCATATGGACTATGACCAAGGTTATATAATTGTCCTTATGTAATTTTTTAGGTATTCTCAATTATTGGTACCGATTATCTCGTTCAATATGCGACTATTATAGTAGGTAAATGTAAACTTATCTACCAATTGCTGCCGATTTAAGAGATATGTATTTAGCTCTTCTCTTTTAATCACAGCCAACTCCTTGATTATATCTGATAAATCGCGTTCAGTATTATTTTTACTTAGAACAAAGCCATTATTTCGATGCTTTATATATTGGGTTATCGACGAGATATCGGTCACGACTGGGATGCATCCAAAATTTATAGCCTCAGCCAACACTTTAGGAAAACCTTCCGAGGCAAGTGTTGGCAGAAGAAGAAAATGCGACTTTTCAAAAATTTTAAAGACTCCTTGATTAGATAAGGAGCCTAAGAATTTTGTAGGTATAGGGAGATTTTCTACACGTCGCTTAAAATCTATCTTCATTGGCCCTTCTCCCACAAAGCTTACACTCTCAATATTCTCTTGAAAAGATTTATCTAAACTCTTTAACGAATCTATAATAATACCAACACCTTTTTCTTCTTCCAATCGGCCAACAAAACAAAGCTTCAGTTTTCCACTATAGTCTTTACTCTTACAAACCTCAGCTCCGTCCTCTAAATTTTTTTGTGTAAGGCAAGGATTTTCAAAGCTTAGGCAGTGGCTGGGTTGATTTGGCCAGCTTCCGTTAATGGTGACTTTTCTTTTCTGATTTTTGAGAAAGAACTTTTGAAGAGCATAACCAAAAGGAGGGTTTACCTGGTTCCAATTACCCGCATATTTAAACCATCCTTTTTTCTTAGAAAATAAACTGAGATAAGGTATTAAATAAACTCCTATACCTGTAGGAGCCCTAAATTGAAAACAATCAACTTTTTTTAGAATATCTGTTACGGTCTTAACTGTTGTTGGTGCCTTTAAGAAGATTGAAGCCTTACTTTTATAATCCTTGCCTCCTACCATGGGTATTGGAATAAAATGGATGTTCTCACTATCATATTTTAATGCACTTTGTGGTGGACTTTCACTGGATAACATAGCAATATGGTAGATTTCTTCAAAAATATCAACTAAATGATTTATTTCTCTAACGGTTGGTCCCCATCCTAAGATTGTTCCGTCAGGAAGTTGATAATGTTCAGTATGTGAAATGATGGCTAATTTCATCTTTCTATTTCTCTGATATATTTTTGAACGATAAACTCCCACTTATGTTTGACCGCCCAACTGATAGAATTAGCAGAAAATTTTTCATAGTTTTTTGTAATTAGACTAATTGCCCTGCAGAAAGCATCTGTATCATCGAAATCTATCAAAATCCCAGATTTGTTATCATCAATTGCATCTTCAATCCCACAGTCTTTAGAACCAATAGCTGGCAGTCCAAGGGAGTTTGCTTCTATTACAGCAATTCCAAATCCTTCAACATCTCCAATCTCTGAGGGACTACTCAGCATTACAAAAATATCGGCCTCACTTACTAATTGAATAATTTTTGATTGTGAAACCACTCCATGAAAAACTACCTTTTCTGCAACTCCAACAGATTTGGCCAATTTCTCAAATTCTTCTCTTTGAGTAGGTAGTCCTATGATATGATATATTGCATTAGGAAAAATCTTTAGCAAATCTGGCATTTTTTCAATGACATTCTGCTGACCTTTTCTGTAATTAACGTTTCCAACCGTAACTAAAGATGGTCTAAGAGGCTCTACTTTTCTTTTAAATGAATTATCTAGTTTCCAATGTTGGCTGTTGTAACCATTAGGTATTACTATAGACCTATCTCTAACTTTGGGATGGATAAGGCCTTGGGTGTATTTTGAAACAGCAATCAATCTTTCAAAATTAGGTAAGGAGATATTAACCATAAATCTCGCAACTTTATTAGAAAGATTAACTTCAGTTCCATGGATTACCGCCAAATTCTTAGTCTTAGAACTACGGCTTATAAGCGCCACCGCCCAGAGTGAAAACTTACCAGAAGCGATAATCACATCCTTATTCTTCTTCAAGATTTTTAATTTTTTTAGGCGCTGCAGGTACATTACGAATCGGTTTCTTCTTTTTCTTATGCGAATAACCTCAAAATCTAAGCTTTTGTCAAATTCTAATTCCTCTAACCCCTCCTCGTACCTATTATCAGTGAGTACGGAAATACTATAACCTTGTAAAGACAGATTCTTAGCCAAGTTATAGGCGTGATTGCCAATTCCCCCTGGTTGGGGAGGAAATTCTGAAGCTACAATCAATATTCGTTTTTTCAATTTTTAAAATCAGGGATTAGGGCACCATTATTCAATTTTTGAGAAGCATGTGTCCAAGATAAAATTACTTGAAAAATAATATAGGGAATCAGCAGCACCGTCAAGAAAACACCGACTATAAGTAATATTTTGTTTGATTTAAATCGGTAAGGAATAATGCTGAATGGCACAATTTTAAGGATAGCATATTTTGCAGCAGTATCTCCAAAATATTTCCTAAAGAGATAGAGAACACTTGGTATTGGTCTAGGCGCAAATAATTTTGAGGTCCTAAAGGCATCCCAACTTCCCATTTCCCTTAGTCCACCAGAATCAACTTTTAAATGTAATCTTTTGGCATTCGGATTAGAAATATTTTTATACCCGTTCAAAAATGCTCTTAGTCCAAATTCGCCATCCCCCATTCTTTGTTTTTCAAATTGCCGATCGAAGAGACCAATATTCTTAAAAACTTGTTTTTTAATCATAACATTACCAGTATCTAACTGGTCACTTATTCTATAATAAGAATAATTTATTGGCACCTCCGCCCCGACTTTCGAAATAGATACGCCAGAAGAAATATGAGCCTTAAAATAGTCTAGGCAGATTAAATGTTTCTCGACCCAATTAGAAGCTACCCGGCTATCGTCATCATATAGTAAAATATACTCACCCTTAGATTCTATAATCGCACTATTTCTTGCTAACCAAAGTGCGCGTTCCTCTTGAACTATTACTTTTATATCTAATTTAAAATTTTGGTAAAACTCCTTTTGGTAGGGACTTGACTGATCCACCACTATGACTTCAAAATTAGAAAAACTCTGTTTTTCTAAGTCTTCTAATGCATCCTTTAAATACGGATATCGATTCAATGTAGGAATGATAATGCTAACTTTCGGCAACTCCGCAATTAAAGCAGAATTGAAATCTAAAATTTCAGGATGCTCTAATATTTCTGAAGCCTCCTTATTCCTGCTGATATTATTGGACTTAAGGAATGACCTTAGCTCCTTAAAGGGATTATGTAAGGTGATACATCGTATCAAAAGGACGTAGAATACCCAAAACTTGCTAAAATATTTTCTGGTAAACCGATAGTTGTCTTCTAGAGGAACTGCCTTATAGGATTTATAGCAGTCCGTTTCCCCAACATAACCATTTTTAATCGCTCTCCATGACCTATCATATTCCCTCGCTTCTTGACTATTAAATCTAGTGTCGACCACCAGCTTTTCTTTAATTGAAATCGGGAGACTCTCAACTATAGGAAATATATAATCTCCATTATTACGCTTAAGAATAAAATAATGTACCGGATGTAGATACTTTAAAAATGAAAAAATCATCAAATAATGTTATAGCCCTTAAAAGTAAGGAAGGCGACAAAGATGTATCTTAATAATCAAAGCTTTTTATACCAGCTCTTTCAACAAATTGTATTTGGGGTTATCGATTTAATTTTCGAAAAAGGAACTAAATGATTTCTCTTGGGATTTTAGGTCAAAGTCATTTTTTATCCTATTTCTCGCAGTTGCTACTATTTCCTCAATTTTTGATATTGGTAAATCCAATACTTCTTCAATCATTTGTGCTAGGGCCATTGGATTGCGCTTCGGAAGAACCATCCCTGTTTTTCCGTGCAATATGTTCTCTGCTAAGGCCCCTCCATCTGAAACTATACAGAAGGCGCCAGAAGCCTGTGCCTCCAGTACTGCATTACAAAAACCTTCAGATAGGCTGTATTGTAAATAGATGTTGGCTTCAGACAAATATCTCATTGTTTCTTCATGGGATTTTTTCCCAACAAAATAGACGTGATTTTCTAGACTCAATTGGTGTACCGTATATAAAAGCTCTTCTTGCTCTGCCCCTGCACCAACGATTGTATAAGTAAAATCGATACCTTTTTTCGCTAATATGGCAAGAGCTTCAAGAGTATATTGCAACCCTTTTATCCAATGTAGTCTACCAATAGTGAGAAATTTTGGTTGTTCCCAATTTTTGGATTTATTAAATTCAAATTGGGCTACCTCGATTGCCGGGGTAATAATTTGAAAATTTTTATTTGCAGACAAGCCTTCTTGATATGCTCTTTGCATCATATAATTTGAGATGGCATGAACTTTATCTACTTTCTTCCAAAGTAAATCATAAGGTCGCTTATGTTTAAGCGGATAGACATCCATATCGTAACCCCTCAGACTCACCCCCATTTTGGCTCCAATTGCAGCGGCAACGTTTTCTGATTGTATCGCTTGGGTGGCAAAACCAAAATGCAGCCAATCTACTTTTGTATTGAGAATATGGGCATTATTAAATATATTCTTGAAAATTTGAGACCATGACCTATTAACTTCACGTTCTAAATTGATGAATTTTTTTATTTTTTGAATATTACGAGCCATCACCCAACCAACCCTCAGAAACGATTTTAGCTGTAAAATTGGATTCCTTTTAGATAGCTGTGGTGCTATTTTAGTCGGGCACAGTTTAAAATCTGGTTCGGCATATTGTACAAAGAGAAACACTTCGTGTCCGGACTTAATTAATCCCTTGATTTTAGAATTAAAAAATGTCTCGGAGTAAGATGGGGTTCTAGATAGAACTATACCGATTTTCAAAGCCTAGAGTGGTTTAGCGTTATTAATTTCGCCAGCAAGATATTCAGAAAAACGCTTGGCAGAATCTGTGGTTAGATGATGCCCATCGGTATATTCATAATCCTTTCTAAATGGCATGGCATTAATATATTCCACATTAAAATCGCCAGATATCTTTTGCATTAGTGAATCAAATTTCGGCACTAATTGTTGTTCGAGACCTAGCATATCATCGCTGATAGGCATCCTTACGAGATAAACTTTGCCACTTTCCTTTAAGAGTTTGATGGTTTTATATAAATACCCAAGACGGATTTGAGATAAACCATTGTTTCTCAACAATGCCTTTTTATATGTTTCATATTTTTTTCTAGTTCTTTCTTTAGTAGAAATCATATCGGACTCAATTTTAACTTCTAACCAGCCATCATCATGAACAAAAAAAGTCTGATAGTCTCCTTTTCGACTTTTATTATTCACAATATCAATATTTTTACTTTGAAAGGATTCGACTAAATATTCAAAATTAGGTTTCATATTTACGAATCTTGTTTTGTCCAAGTAAGAATTAACCTCTCTAAATTTGATTGAATCTTCCTTCTCAGTTGTCTCAGTACAGATTACCCAAGGGTTTACACAAACTATATGGATTGAATTTTTTACATTATCATCTAATTTGTTCCTGATGCTCTTAAGATATACACTGCCATAAGCAGATTGAACGATTGTAAAAGCATAATTGAAAAATGCACCATTTTCTATCTTATCATTTAAGACCGAAGGAATGATTCCTTGAGCCGCCCTAGATGATCCAAGAATCAACGATTTTTGTTTGGGAGTCGTAAATTTTAAATAGAAGGCATCTGTAGTTCCGTCTGCAGTAGAAAATACTGCCGCACAGCTCATCACACAGATTGTAATGAAGATGAATGTTCTAATTAAAAATTTTTTCATTAAAACTGAAAGTATATAAACTCTTGACTTTTTCCGCCATATAGAAAAATTATCATGGCTATTACATAGTAAATTGATAACCTAACTAAACGTGGGTAGCCTAACCATAATTTTTCTAGGGCATGCAATTGTCTTCTACCACTCCATTCTACCAAAATAAAAATACCGATAAGTATAATCAAAAAGGTGGGCCTTACAGTTGGTATACTTAACAGCTGTAGATTAAACATTCGTCCTAAATAACCCATTGCATCGCCAACACTGGGAGATCGGAAAAACACCCACCCTATGGTTGCCAAAATAAATGTGCTTAACATCAAAACCAATTCTTTTAACGATGGTAATACTGAGTTCTCAGCAACAACGTCGGTATGCAGTCTATTCTTTTTCCTTAATAACAAGGGAAGAAAATAAATAGCGTTTAGTAAGCCCCAAATTATAAATGTCCAGTTAGCACCATGCCAAAAGCCACTGATAATAAAAATTATAAATACATTTCTGATCTGATTAAACTTTGAACCTCTAGAACCACCGAGCGGAATATAGATATAGTCCCGAAACCAAGTGGTAAGAGAAATATGCCAACGTCGCCAAAACTCGGCAATATCCCTTGAAAAATAAGGAAAGGCAAAATTTTGTCGAAGGTCAAATCCGAAGAGTCTTGAAGTACCAATGGCGATATCTGAGTAGCCAGAAAAATCGCCATAAATTTGGAATGCAAAGAAAATCGCTCCCAAGAGTAACGCACTTCCAGAATAACTTTCATAACCATTAAAAATGGTATTTACAAAAAACGCACAATTATCGGCGATGACAATTTTCTTAAACAGCCCCCAAAGAATCTGTCTTAAGCCATCGACCGCATTGCTATAGTCAAACTGTTTTTTTTTAAAAAACTGCGGCAATAAGTGGGTTGCTCTTTCTATGGGCCCAGCTACCAATTGTGGAAAGAATGAAACGAAAGCGGTAAAGGCAACAAAATCATTAGTTGGTTTTAGTTTCTCTCTATAAACATCTATGGTATAACTGAGTGTTTGGAAGGTGTAAAAACTTATCCCCACTGGCAGTATAATATCCAGTGTATTTGGCCGTATAGAATTACCTAAAAAAGTAAAGGCGGTTACAAAATTATCTATAAAGAAATTGTAGTATTTAAAAAATCCTAAGAACCCGATGTTTACAATAATGCTGCACCATAACCAAAATTTTCTCTGGGTCTGATTGTCTGTTTTAGTCAATAATAGACCTATGCTGTAATCTACTACGGTACTGAATAAAATTAGTGCCAAAAAGCGGTAGTCCCACCACCCATAAAATACATAGCTTGCAATTACGATAAGTAGGTTCTGCCATTTAATGTTTTTTTGAAACACAAACCAATAGAGAATAAAGACTATCGGCAAAAAGATGGCAAAATCTATAGAATTAAAGAGCATGTTTTATCGGTTAGTAGAATGTAAACTGCAATATAAATCAGAATGTCTTTGCAAACAAAGAGGAAGGGAGAATGACTTTTCAACAGTTCTTAACAATGCTGATGACCTAGTTTTTAAAGTATCTTTATCTTGTTGATTGAGCCTTCCAATTAAATTGGCCAATTCATTAACATCCCCTGCTTTAAATAGGTAATCTGGGAATTCTTCAAGCAAATCCTTAACACCGCTAATATTCGAACCAATTGCAGTTTTTCCCATTGCCATCGCCTCCAACGGAGCAATCGGTAAACCTTCCTTTCTACCCTCATCCAAAGTGGGGATTACAAACAGATCAGCGACCGAAATATAGGGTCTTACATCATTTTTCTTTCCTAAAAATTGAAAATTCTCATGATTATACTTTGTTTTTAAATGATTAGCATAATCAGAATGGTCGGCACCCACAATTAATACTTTAATTTGGGCATTATTCAATTTTAATACTGCTTCCAATAAGATTTCAATGCCCTTAACCTCTACCAGATTAGCTACCGTAAGAATAATAAAATCATTTTCGCTTAGTTTCAGTTGTTCCAACAGAGTTATATCTTTTGGCAAAGGATAAAATTTTTCTAAGTCAACACCAAGAGGGATATAAACAGTTTTGTGATGATATGGCTGAAGAAACCCTTTAATCATATCCTTGTTTATCGCGATAATCTTGGAGCTAAGCTTGCTTCGCCACTGCCAAGCCTTGTTACCCCAACCCATCGCCTTTTTAGTATATACAAATGGAATTCCCGCGATTTTGGCGGCCAGAGGCTCTGTGAAATCTGAGCTCCAGTGCCAAGAGTGGATGATATCGAAATGATGCATTTTAAAAAACCTTACTATCTTAATTATTCTAATTGGCAAAGTAGTTAACGGCCTATAATCTGCTGTGACCTTGAAGAAGTGAATGGGTAGCTGAAGTTTCTTGATTTCCTCAAAAAAATCACCGCCATCGTGATTACAACATATCTCTGGGGCAAAAACATTTTTATCTAATTCTTTAACCAAATCGAAGACCACCTTCCCACTGCCAGCAGTATCAAAATTTGGTATCGTAAAAAGGATTTTAATTCTACTCATTATTATGATGTTGATTGTACTTAGCAAAAACCAAAAGCATTCCTATTGAGTGTGCATATAAAAGAGGATTCGTTTTAAATCCTTGATAAATGTTCTCAATAAAAGAATTACTAACCATGTTGTCTAACTGAGTATTGAATAAAACTTCTTTAAGTTTCTTGTCATTATCATCTCCCAAATATTGAAGTTCCCAATTTCTTTGAATGTACGGCTTACCCATTATTGAATTTGCTACTCGCCCAGATTTATTTTGAAGCTTATAAAGAATTTTTTTTAATGGTTTTTCCTCTTGGTAATCGTAGAGATTATTGGGTCGTTTATCCTGCCAAGTGATTTTTGCTAAATCTGGGGCATTGCGCTTTATATATTCAATCTGAATCTTACGATCAGCCAAATATTCTTCTGGAATGGTACAGATAAACTCACACATTCTATCATCAAAATAAGGAAGAGAAATCGGTCGCTTTTCTTGAAAAATACACAAGTTAGCCGAGGTCCATCTTGGTGCCCAATAAAGTGATTTGAAAGCCCTGAGTTTAGCATTGGGATTTTCTATTTCGATTTGATCAAGCAACTCTACAAGTCTTGAATCTAAATACTCTTCAAAATCCCCATCGAGGCTCCAAGTCTTCCATAAATCCTGGGCCAGTTTTAAACCTCCCCTTTTAATAAGTTTAGATTTTAACAGCACTAACATTTCAGCTTCGCTTAAAGATGAAAGTCCCATATTATCAAAAAGTACATCTCCCCAATGACCTAATGAGAAGATTTCGCCCAGCTCTGCGAAATGTTCATTCACCGCCATCTGTCTTGGAAGAGTAAAATCGGTCTGGCATTTATTCAAATTAGACAAATCGTCTAGCTTGTACCACAAATATCCTTTGGGTATAACAAATTCATCAAATTTAAACTTGCAAGAAAGAGCTATCTGCTTTGCAATAAACGTTTCATCATAACCATTTTGAAACTTATAACTGTAGCTATGAACCTTTTTGCCCAATTTTCTTAAGGCTGCAGCTTGGGTCCTACTATCTATTCCACCAGAAAGCGGTAAAATCACTTTTTGATTACCTACTTGTTCCTCTATAATCAATTCGAATAAATCAGAAAAATCATCAACCGCCTGTGAAAGGGAAATATTGCGAGGTGAATAATGCCAGTTAAACCATTTTTTATGATTTAAATACTGATTATGTTCATCGGTGGAAGTTATTGATGCCGCAGATAATGCGATTTCGGATTTCTTAAAATTATCTTGATCTAAAAAAAATCCGATAGCAGCAAAAATACAAAGAGCAGGCTTATTAAGTTCTTCAGATTTATTAATCCCTATCAGCTCAAGACGAGTCGGTATAATTGGAGTTCTTATCTGCATGGAGGAAGTTGAGGCAATATCATAATATCATGGTCTAAATTATCCATTCAAGGTATTTTCATAAAGTTGTATAAACTGCTCAATGGACTTACTCGAATCGAAATTGTTCTTAACCATTATATGCGCATTATTTCTGATTTCATTAAGACGTGTATCAGAGCACTCTGAAATTTCTATGATTGCATTTGCAACGGCTTCTGGATTTCTAATCGGCACCAACCAACCTGTTTTTCCGGGAATTACGACTTCGGACATACCACCGCAATCCGTTGAAATGACGATAATGCCTATTGCCAATGCTTCTAAGACCACGTTGGCTATACCCTCATTAAGAGAGCTCAAAAGTAACACATCATATTCTTGCATCAACTTGAATAGCTCTTCTTGACCAAGAGGATTTAAGATGTTAACATTTTGTTCTAATTGCAGTTGATGAATTTGAAACAAAGATTCTTCAGAAATCTTATTCGTACTTATCACGTCTAGTCTATAATCGAAGTTCTTATCTTGAAGCAATTTACATGCATCAAACGTATACCTTAAACCTTTTACCCAATGGAACCTACCAACGCTTAAAATTCTAATCGGCTTCTTAATATTATTATGTCGAAAAAGACCAAGTGAGCTGGGGTTCACCGGAGAATGAATTACCGTAATATCTTTTTGTGCTGCGCCATAGTTCATCGCAACTTTAATGATGGCGTTTGAGACCGCGTGGAAACTATCTATTTTAGGAAAGTTAAGCCTATATTCCCTGTTGGCCCTAGCATCTATAATAGGTGTATAATTTAAATGTGCGCCTCTTAAACTTAGTATAATCTTAATTCCAAAATCCTCCTTTAAAAAAGTATAAAACTCCACGTCCCTTGCCCATTGCAGATGTAGAATATCTGGCTTATAAAGTATGATCGGTAGAAATTTTGTGTACCAAATCCATTTTTCGTAAGGATTTTTATATTTCTTGATCTCCTTAGTGAGTTTAATTAGTTCCTTTGGTCTCTTAATCAACAGTAAAAAAGAACGGTAACTATTGTAAATTAGATTAAGGCCCCTAGTGAAAGGAGTCTTGTAAATCTTAATATTTTTATTGGCATAGTGCTGATTCTTTTTAACCACCCCAAAGAGCAGAACTTTATGAGATTGGGCAATTCCTCGGATCAATTCTTCGATAAATGTAGATGAAGGTATTTCACCAGAGAAGATGGCTACTTTCATATTAAATGAGTTCTTCTTTGATTGCCCATTTTTGCCAAGCATAAATATGCCAAACGCCCCAGGCAGAATTATTTTTTCCTTCAAAAAAATCTTGGACAAAAAGTCTCAGCGCCTTACAATCCATTAAACTTCCTCCGAATATTGGCATATTTATTACCACCTTTTGCACGTCACTATTAAGTTCATTTTTTAACCAATCTTCCATTGGCACCGTAAAACCTTTTTTATCCTTGCTTATAGTTTCTTCAGGGAAAAAGTTAAGCATCATTGATTTTAGAATGGACTTTAAATCGCTTTTTGTTTTAAAAACCTTCGGCTTATATCTAAAGGCTAATTCTATATTCTCTTTATCTAAAAACGGAACGCGTACTTCTAAACTGTTGGCCATGCTACTTCGATCAACTTTTACCAAGATGCGCTGCATATGCGCATAAAATTCATTCAGTCTAAGATAGCTTAACAGATCCTGCGAGGTTTTATAATCATACAAATTTTCCATTTCTCTGGAAAAGCTAATATCCTTAAAGATTTCATCAGAAGTATCTTTTGGTATATAGCTATTTTTTGCAATTTGCCATAAGCTTAGGGTTTTAAAGTTATAAGGTCCCCACGATTTTAACCCAAATAATTTTTTCGCAATCCTGTAGATTGGCCTTCTTACACAAAAAGGGATATTAAACCACTTTGCCTGAGCATATAAATCGAGCATCCGAGGGTAACCAAAATAAAGTTCGTCTCCCCCATCGCCCGAAAGCATTACACTAAAATATTTCTTGGCCTGTTTTGTAATTTCGTAAGTCGGAATACTTGAGTAATCCCCGAAAGGCTCAGGCATTGTTTTAAAGTGTTCTTCAATGTCGTTAAGCAGTTGATCAGAATTACAACTCACAATTTTTTGGTCCAAATCTAGCTTCTTGGCATATATACTTGCCTGAGCAGACTCATCCATTTGTTTGTTTTCAACCTTTAAGGAAAACGCTTTAATATCGTTATTACCTTGTTTCGCCATTGCAGAAATAAGCGGACTATCGATACCCCCGCTAAGAAAAGTTGCCAATGGAACATCGCTAATCAGCTGACTTTTGACGGCTTTATTAAGTACAGCTTGCATCTGCAAGACTGACGGATTTTCACTTAGTTTGGCACTTTCTTCACCGAATTTCTTAAACCTAACCTTTTTAATTTCACCTACAGAATCGACCTTAATATATTCGCCTGGAAGAACCTGATAGATATTTTTATAGATGGTATTGGGAGCCTGCATATAACCAAATCCAAAATACTCTTTGATGATTTCAGAACGCAACTCTAAGTTACTTCTAAACCAAGGATGCTTAAACACTTGATTAAACTGTGAAGCGGCTACCATTCCATCTTCACAAACTCCAAAAAATAATGGTTTAATACCCGCGTAATCCCTAATTAGGTAAAGTTCGTTCTCCAAATTGTCAATCACGGTAATGGCGAACATTCCGTTTAATTGATTGATGGTTTCTTCGATACCGATTTTATCCATAAGCTGTACCAAAACCTCAGTATCGCTTTTAGAACGCAAATCACCTAAATCATATATTTTCGCTAGGTCTAGAAAATTATATATTTCTCCATTAAAAACGAGATGATATCTTCTCGAAGGGCTAAAAATAGGTTGATTGGCATTATCAGAAAGATCCAGGATCGATAACCTATTAAAGCCTAATTGATAATTGTCTTGCCTGGATATTTCAGTAGAATCTGGTCCGCGATGTTTGGAGATGGCCAGCAATTCTTTAAATGCCCGCGATTCTGTAATCTTTGTGGATTTATTAAATAAGAATTCAGCTAGGAAACCGCACATTATATTTTATTGTTACAATATATGTTATTGATAATTATTAATGGTTTTGGCATGAAACCAACCCATCTGATGGGCTAGTCTAGCAGATCCGAAAATGATGAGGGGATATAAAACAATATGAAATCTGTCTCCTTGCCAGAATGATATGCCTGAGGTAAACATAACATAAAATATGATGGAACACAGCATCCACATCATTAAGGATCTTCTTAAAGAGGTTAGGACCAAGGCCAAGCACAAAAAAACGGCGGTAAGGGATAGGGTTACATTTTGTAAGCGCGAAAAAAGATAGAGATAATGTCTTATATACCTTAAAAAAATGGATTTGGAATGGTATCCAACAGCAGCAATATGAGGATTGCCCCTATGTCCGTTTTCTATAATATTTAAAAACAGATGTTTTATTACAAGCCCTTTGTTTAATTTTAATTGCTTTGCGAGGTCTTGACTGGCCAATTCATGTTTTTCCCTTAAAGTTAATGACTGAAAATATGGACTTCTTAAATCACTTTCCATCGAGTATGTAATAGATTTAGAGTCGGCAGATGCTTCTGCACCTATATAAAGATACCAGGTATATTTGTCGATATAGGATATGGTGAAATTGCCGTGTTTGCTATAATTATGGTAGGATTGTACAAATATCAATAGGTAAATAATAAACAAAGGAAAAACTATCTTTAAGGATGGAGTTTCTCCTTTAAAAAAATGGTATCCCCATAAAATTAAATTAAAAACAATCCCCAAATAAATAAAACCAGGTTTTACCAAAATCAGAACGGTAATTATCAGGGTAACGAAACCCATAGAGATCAATCTTTTAGTATGCGCAAATAGCACTAAAAAATAGAGTAGCAAGGTGAGTAAAAAGCAGCTTAGACTCTCGGTTAAGATTACGGAAGTCTGGGCAATATTACTCACACAAGTTATAAAGAGAAAGGTAAAGACAAAGGCCTGTACGGGCTGCACCATGACCAATAAACTTTTATATAAAAAATAAACCGAAGCAAGCCAAAAGCAAAAATTTAAAATATAACCCCAACTTATAAGGTCATCATTTGTAGGATTAGCTATAAAGAAGTGCGGGATACCTAACAGAATTGGGTAGCCCATAGGCCTTGTGGGACTAAAATCCAAATACTTGTAAAAAACATTGGCCGCATTTATATAGGTGGAGGTATCCGGAGGAATAAAGGCCGGATTAAAGGCCAATGACAGTAAATTTAATAGCAATGTTATGATGACGAACATAAAAACCGCCGAAAACAATAATAGAGTTATGGGATAATTCTTTATTAAAGCCAAGTTCGGTTGCATCATATTATCAATTCATTAAAGTTAACATAGCTACATGTAACTTGCTAAGCACAAAAATTTAATTAGAATATTAAAAGTTTCTTGTTTATAGATAGCATTTTATTTAAAACACTAAGAAAGTGGAAAACAAATTTAGAAATGGGAGAGTTGAATTTTTGCTCCGTTATATACCCACTAAACAAAACTGCATCCTTGAGTTTAAAATTTCGTAAAGCTTGATTCGTTAAGTATCTTCCTCTCCTATTTTTTACACTATTTTCTTCTTTCTGATAGCTTCCGCCACATACAGCGTTCCAGTATTCTGCATGCTTGATCCTATTAAGAAACTCATATCTTAAATTTTTATAGTAATGACGGCTGTCAAACGAATAACTATTATTATGGACCCTAAAATACCCCACTACTTCGTCAAAAAAAGCACATTTCCCATTTAAGGAACATAAAGTCAAGATTTCCCAATCAGAATAAGGGGTCTCCAAAATCCGTGCTTTATGGCTATCATAATTTGGTTTTACGTACATGGTCATTGAATGAATATACGGATTCATCTCTATTAGATCTGACGTTAAATAAGTTTTAAATTTTTGATCCACATTTTTGATAACACTGTGAGTAGGCTCAGTACCATTCATCAAAAAGCAATTATGACCAACTACCGAATAGTCAGGATTATTCTCTAAGAAATCAAATTGTTTTTGAAGCTTAAGTGGGTCGGTCCAGTAATCATCGCCATCTAATTGAGCAATATATTTGCCTCGGCAATCTTGAAGAGTCTCCCATAAATTGAGTGTCCCCGTAATACGGCCATTCACAAAAATTTTATTTGGTTGGTTACGTTGGATCAACCTTATCTTCTCTGGGTATTTTTTTGCATACTTCTTACAGATATGATAAGTTCTATCTGTGCTATTGTCTTCGCCGATTACAAGTTCAAATTCAAAATTCGTTACCTGATTTAGAACGCCAATAATTGTTTCTTTTATATATTTCTCTTGTTGAAACGTTACCAAGCAAACCGATACGATAGGATTTTTCAAATTTTAAGTAAATAAAGATTTCTAACTCAAAAGTTCATATAATGTTTAATTAAGAGCACCTTATCTTCTAACTTTAATTTAAGAAATGGATGTAGTTTTTTTCTCAATATCTTATTAGCAAAATAGGACTTTAAATATTTTCTCCATCTGGTGTCAATAACTTGATTGAATTTTTCGTTATTTAAAACCCTGGCATAATCATTTTTGTTCTTGAGATTGTATACCCAATTACTTAATAAATATAATTCCTTACCATTTATTGAATAATCATTTTGACTTAAAATTTCGATGTATTTACCATTACTACTTTCCAAATCATGATAGAATACCTGAAACAATCTTTTGGCAATTTTTACATTTAACTTTAATTGTTCCGACCTCCTTATTGTGGTTTCACTTTCAGAATCAAATCTATATAAAACCAGAACGGATTTTAGACAATGCATCTTTCCTGCATTAAAAATTCTGCTCCAAAGGTCATAATCTTCCGAAGGCACCATATGAGGATTATAGGAAAAGGTTGAAAATATGAATTTTCTTATCATCACTGTAGGATGCACAATTGGGTTGCCAAATAGCATGTTGATTATAAGTTCCTCATGATCGGCTAATTTCGGATTATCATTTTTTTTATGTGACCAATCAATATTGGCACAACAAAGAATATATTCCGTATTTGCTTTTAAAAACGTATACTGTAACATCAGTCTATTCGGATAACTAATATCATCATCATCCATCCTTGCTATATATTCTCCCGAGGCCTGTGCAATCCCTGTATTTAGACTATCAGCAATACCTGAATTTTTAACTTTTTTTATATTGATTATCCGGGGGTCATTATAGGATTCGATGATGGATTCCGTAGCATCGGTAGACCCGTCATTGACGATGATAAATTCAAAATCCGTAAAAGTTTGGTTTAGGATGCTATCAATAGCTTCAGCAATAAATTTTTCTCCATTATAGGTGGCCATCACTACGGAAATCTTAGGAGTTATCATTTATTGATCAACGCTTTATAGTATTCGATATTCTCTTTCAATACCTTATCCATTGAAAATCTAGATTTGATCGTTTTCTTAGCTTGAGAGGAGATTTCCGCAAGGTTTTTCTCTTTTTTAAAATTAGCGGAAATAATCTGGACATAATCTTTTTCTGCGTCTGCGATAAATCCATTTACCCCATCGTTAACAATTTCTTTATAGGATGGGATTGCTGAAGTCACTACTATTTTACCCAGCGCCATAACTTCTAATAAGGCCATAGAAAAATTTTCTCCATAAGAAGGAAATAATACGAGATGTGCTTTTTTAAGATGTTCATTAATTCTGGAATTTTCAATCTCGCCGTAATAAGTTGTATTGGACAAAGCTTGCGCAGATAAGATTTCCTTTTCTACATTTTGCCAATGTTTATTATTATCACTTCCACTTACGTGAAAGGTGGCATTGGGAAATAGTTTTATTATCTGATTAAACACTTTTGCCGCTAAATCAATTCCTTTTCTTTCTCTAATCGCGCCGAAATAAAATACAGAAAAAGGAATTGTAGGCGGTGCTATGTAATTGTTATCGACTGTTGAAGTAACTGCAGGTAAATCGATGCCGTTATAAATTACCTTTGGTCGCAGTGTAAGCTTAAAGGCATCATGAGAAGTATCAGCAGAATATTGGGAAACTCCTATTACATTGTTGGCGTATCTTTTAAATAAAATCTCTTCAAAGGGTACATCTGCCGCCCTTTTCGAATAGCCGAAAAATTTATACAAAACTGTTGCAGAGCCATGGCAGCGTATCACTACTGGCAATTGGGTTTTAAAATAAGTAGGATAACCACCGTAATCATTGAGCTCTATAATATCAATTTTATTCTCTTTTAAATAGGCTTCAAACTTTATGGAAATGTATTTTCGGTTGAGATATGATAAAAATACTTTAAAGGTAATATATCCCGGAATCCTGGATTTTCTATAACCTTCTTTTAAGCGATGAAGATAATGGGACAAATCCTTAATTACCGTAATCTTAACCAACCCATCATTAAATATTTTTGGCTTAGCAGAAAATGTACAGATAAAGACATCGAAGCCAGAAGCTGCAAGTTCTCTTGCGTGATTTTTGATAAAGACCCCGATGCCACCAGAACGACCAAGCTCGGGTATAGCATATTCCGTTGTAAAAAAACAGATTTTAATCGGCATATTAGACTTCAAGGTTGGTCATAGTTTTTTATCTGGACCAATTTAACCTTATAATTAGATATATGAAAGTTGCTATATTCGCTTATAGGTATTTCACCTATTGAGAGCGTATTATTTAGCAATGAAAAAATTTATTTTCGAATTCAGTAACCTTAGTCTAATAAGCTTAACAGTTTTTAGTGGCATATATATCTTCTCATTAATAATTTCTCGCCAAAAGGTAGAATTCGACTTTCCTTCTAAACCGATTGCGGTGGTAATGGGACATTCGCATCCGGAGTGTGCTTTTGATGATGAAATACTAAGCTTAACGAAAAATTTGGCCTCTTCTGGAGAATCATATTTTTACACCTTTTTAAAATTCAAAAAGGTAATTGAGAACAATCCTTCCATCAAATTTGCATTTATAGAATTCACTAATAATCAGATTTTACCAAATAAAGACGAATGGATTTATAACGGGGAACAAATCACTTATCGCTTTGTAAAATATGCACCTTATATGGGATTTAAAGAACACCTTGCTATCTTGGAAAATAATCCTCAAGGCTATATAAATGGCTTATCACTTTCCATAAAAGATAATTTAACATCCTTATTCGAAAAAAATCAAAGCTTTTCAAGAATGGGAGGCTATCACTCCCTGAACAACATATCAACGGAAATTAAGGATAAAGATAATGAGCCTATTACATCAAAGTCCATTAGGCAAGACGATGTTTGTGAAACTAATCTTGAATACCTTGAAAAACTATTAGCATATTGCAAAAATAAAAATGTGACACCTATCCTAATACGCAGTCCACTACATCCCAGTTATCCTAAATTTCATAATGAACCACAATTTCAAAGAATACGAAATAAACGGTTTGGTGAAGTGCGGTTTTTGGATTTCTCAGAATTCGCTTTAGCAGATTCTGATTACGCGGACCTAGAGCATCTGAACCATAAAGGAGCAAGGAAATTTACAAATTGGTTTAACATCTCTGTAGAAGATACCATACAAGCAAGCGTAAATTGAAATAGCAAGATTGCCAATATTTTACTGAATTTTAAGACATAAGAAGTAGCGAGCATCCTCAAAGATTTGATTATTTTGCAGTGTCTAATAAAAAGACCTAATATTTTATGTCTAAGATTTTATCGATTATTATTCCGGTTTATAACGAAGAGTCGACCATTTGTCAAATCTTAGATAGAATTGAAAATGTTGAATTAATTGGTGCAACGAGAACTGAAATTATTATTGTTGATGATTATTCAACCGATAATAGCAAGTCCGAGATTGAAAACTATATTTCTTTAAGAGCAAACAGCAATTACACCTATATTCTACAGCCAAAGAATAAGGGTAAAGGCGCTGCCATACATCGAGGAATCGATATTGCCAGTGGAGATTTTATTATTGTTCAAGATGCAGATTTAGAATATGACCCTTCAGAATATAATCTCTTATTAAAGCCGATACTTTCTGGAGTGGCCGATGTGGTTTACGGCTCCAGATTTATGGGCGGCAATGCCCATAGGATTTTATTTTTTTGGCATAGCATAGGAAATAAGGTATTAACCACCCTTAGTAATGCCTTAAACAATTTAAATCTAACCGACATGGAAACATGCTATAAAATGTTTAGGGCAGATATTATTAAGAATATAAGATTAAAGGAAAATCGTTTTGGGTTTGAACCCGAAGTGACGGCAAAGATTGCCAAAATTCCGGGCATTAGAATATACGAGGTAGGGATTAGTTACTATGGCCGCAGTTACGCTGAAGGGAAAAAAATAAATTGGAAAGATGGAGTCCACGCGCTCTATTGTATTGTTAGATATGGAATATGAAGCGGTCTCGACTTTTCTTATTATTAGTAGTAATTCTTAGTATAGCCCATCGTTTTTATTTTCAGTTTTTCCTTCCTGTTTTTAACATCGATGAGATATCCCTTGGTAACAACATTAAATATTCTTCATTTACAGAATTGTTATACCCTCTTAAAGATTATCAAAGTGCTCCCCCGCTCTATCTATTATTGCAGAAACTATTAATTAATATACTCCCTTTTAAATTTTGGATCAATATTAAAATCCTCAGTTTTTTAGCTAGTTCTATCTCAGTTATCTTGTTTTATAGACTGCTCAACAAATTCAATTTCTTCCTAGCTCTATTTCTCCTTTTAATTTTTTGCTTTAATCCCTACATCGTCTATAACTCATTAACCTTAAAGCAATACGGAATCGATTTAGTCGGAATTTTGATTCTATTATTATCTATAAACAAAACCTATTTTGATAAATGGAGTTGGCTGTTTTTCGTGATTTGGTGTTTAATGTCCAATGTAGGTCTATTTGGATGTGCCGGATACCTCATTTTTATTTTCTTCAAAGAATATCTACAGAATACCACATCAAATGTTTGGACATTTATAAAATCCAAGCTGCTACTGTTTATCGCGCCTTTACCATACCTTATATATTTCTTATGGTATATAAATCAACCCGGTGCTAATGAGCTTAAAAGATTTATGCTGGATTACTGGAAGGATTCTTTTATTCCATTAGATCAGTCCATCTTTTCTTATATCCCTCGACATTTACACGAAATTTGGATTTCTTTTTTTAGTGCTTATGAAATTTGGGGAATTGTTTTGATGTTAATTTCTATTGGTTTCTTATATGGTTATTATAAAAAAATGGATCTTAAGTACAGAGATGAAATAATTCTCATGTTCTCAATTATCGGTGTCCATCTGGTTTTGAACGTCCTACAAATGTATCCGCTTTCAGATCGATTATTTCTATATATGACACCACCATTTCTCATGATGCTAGGGTCCTCGATTGATCAAATTCTTTATAAAAAAAAGCATCAAACAAAAAAATTAGTACTGATTCCAATTAGCTGTTTAACCTTGTTCTTATATTATACTTATAGTGATTATAAAAATAATGATGTTCGCTCCTTGTATAATTTTTTCGATAGTATAAATACCTCAAAAGCTATTCTGGTGACTGATAGAGCAAACGACTATATTTCGAAAACTAACGAATTTACGGATAATGCATTTATAAATAATACAAAGTTTAATACCGATGACTTTACAGCTTGGGGAAATTATACTTATCTAGTCTCGAAAGTTCATACAAAACTGAAGCCTAGAAAAACATCTAGAGAAAATATGGCAGTGGAAAAATTACTACAACAACAAAAAATAAAGTTAATAAAAAGAGTAGCCGGCTATAATATCTACATAACCCATCATTAGATTTTATAAACTCTCACAGAAAATTATAGTGTTAAGAAATGTATTCTCAATTATTCTATAAGTTTTTGACTATATAATTTAAACTCGATTCAGGAAACCACTTATGCAATACCCAGTCCTCACAAACTATCGCAGCAGAATAAAATAAGCATATGCAAAAGCTAATAAAAATTAATAATCTGAATTCGTCCAGATTTAAACCATTGTACAAATAAACGATTGAAAAGAAAAGTAGAGGAAGAAGATGTGATCAGCTTCAGATAATATCAGAAACAGAGACAGAAATTCCTATGAAAATTAAAATAGGAAGAATAAATAAAGTAAAGGCTCTAGAGCTATCCAGAATTTGTAAGATCTTGAGATTTGATAATTATGGTTTGCCATCTAAATGAACTAGTTTATAAAAAAAGGAAATGAGGCGCAACAAAAATCCAGCTCAGCAATTAGAGTAATATGCCTAGATAATAATCATTAAAATGTTAATTAGCAACTCGATACTATTTAAAAAATGAAATAATTATTTTGATAGTGAACATATAAAGAAGAGTAATCGCCTAATTAAACTCTCTCAAATAAAGTATATTATTCATTTTATAATCTATAGTACAAATTTGTTTAATTAAACTTTAATATACCAATCGTCCCATCTAGAAACCTGCTCGTAAATCCTTACATATCCATTTGCAGATAATAGCTTATAAATCATTTCTCGATTTTCGGATAGATTATGCTCGCAAGATATAATCTTTATATCATATTTGTCAAAATCGAACGATAGGAGTATATCATATTCACTTCCTTCAGTGTCTATAGATAAATAGTCTATCTCTTTCGGAGCATTGAACTTTTCGAGCAAATCTCCTAAAGAAATTGTTTTTACAAGATATGATGAGTACAAACTTCCATTAAAATTATTTTGATTCTTTAATCCGGAATATTCGCCTATTTCAAATTCATTAAATTCAAGTAAACTATCAGAATTAGTCCACACACAAAGTTTCTCAATATGACATTCTCTATTTTCAACCAATTCTTTATGCCATACTTTAGCTGGTTCAGCCAGAATACCAAACCAGCCAAATTGCTTTTCTAGTAAATAGGTATTACTCATTTTAATTCCATCAGTAGCTCCGAATTCAACGAAATAACCTTTGGTCTTGAAATCTAAAAGATATAACACTAATAAATCTTGTGCTAACTGAGATTTAGACATTGGATAGTATTTCAATAACCTAGAAGCTTTTCCTTCACTACACTCATCTAAAAAGGCCAAAGCGTGTTAATATCTCCTAAATTTTTCGATTGTAGCCTTTTTGACGATTGAAAAACCACTCATACTTTTAAAAAAACTTGGCAAATTATTTAATTTCTTCATAACTCAAGGAATAAACTTATAGATCACTTATTTTAAAGTCCTCTAACTTAAAGTTAATTTGATTCGTTGTTAAATGAAATAAAGGGACTTGACCAATATAGCTTGCCCACATCGTAAAAGAACTTGGAGGTCCTATTAAATACTTACACTGGCTCATTAAATAGTGATCAACATACCACTCATTATTGGATATTTGCATGTTATCCCGATTCCTAATTTTTATTTTTTCATTCGAAAAAATGACAAATACCAATTTTTTTTCCGACAATTCCTCAAATAGCTGTTCAAAGTGATCCATGATTTTGGTATAGACAGCATCCGTAAAGTAGTAAATACCTTTCTTATAAATTTTGTAATCCCCTCGTCTTATATGTACCCCCACAAGAATATGTCCCTCGTGGCTTAATTTATTAATCCTATTGGAAAGTAAATTATTAATATAAAATTTTTTTTTAAGCTCGAACTTTTTTTTAAAATGGCCGTGAAATTTCGGTATAAGCTCGTGTTTCCTAAAATTCCAGCCCTTAACGAAATTCATATTGTATTTTTTTAATTCTTGATTGTAGTCATCTTTATTTATATTGTCATAATCATGAATTCTAAAAATGCCCTTAGTTCGAAGTAATTTCATTAAAATTTTATCTAAATGAAACATTGTTGAATATCCAACATAATATTTCTTCATATTAAATAGTGAAGGATTATAAAAATTCTGTTGGCTTTCTATTGCGTAAGCCTCAAAATGGCAACTTTGCAAGAGTCGATTACTATGATTACCCGAACCTTTAACAACAACTATCATTTATACATTTCTTAGTAAATTTTTTAAGAAGCAAAAGGTAGTATTTAATTCTCTCTTTGAATGTGAAATTTAAACGAGTCAGTTGCAAAATCTGTCCGTAAACAAGTGAGTTTTTATACTTATAGTAGTCAAAATTACCATATTGGGATGGATCCCTGAAGGCCTCTAGGGACCATTTTTTACACAATAAGCTAAAGATAGATTGATCATGTCTGTGATTAACAAATTGCTCATAATTTGGAGCTCCTAAAACGTTTTTAGCATCAGATATTAAATTATAGTTTTCACATGCTTTCAACCAATCCTTTATAAACTTTATGGAATGTTCGGATTTTTTGAACAATATAAATGTCGCCATTCTCATGTTAGAATTTGTGTAATCCGAAGTATCACATTTAAAATGCAAAAATAAGTCTCTCTTTGTGTAACTTTTTTCAGTAAAGTTCACCTCAAATGGAAATATGTCTTGAAAATGGTCTTTTGAGGCCTCAATAATTTTACATACTGAATCCTTAAAATAACTACCGGCATCTGCATAAAAAAGGTAATCACCATCCTCTATTTCATTCATTGCTTTAAGAATAAAATAAGGTTTCCAAAGCCAATAACCATTCCCTTTTGACTGCTGTAGTATTTCCTGATTTTTAAAATAAAATTCAGAATCAATATCCGATGGTGAGTATGAAAAAATCCCATCGAATCCTCCAAAATAGTAAGCACTTTTTATTTACCCGCTGTATTCCTTGAAAGGGCTTATTTGTATAATTTATAAGAAATAATTTCATCACAATATTGGAATTATATATTCTACACAAATAAATCTAGGCAATAAGAAAATAATTTGACGGAATCCTGACCTTTGGTTGAAAAAACAATCATTTAATAAAGTGTAATCCTAATAAAAACTTAAGTTTTTTTAGCCTGCTATATTTATCAAATTGATACCATTTATTTTTTTGTATTTTATCAAAACTCGTTATGAGTTTCGAGTAGTCCAATCTTAATACTTCATAATCCTTAAATAGGGTTTGGTACTTTAAACCTAAATCACTATTCTCCGAAAATAATACAGAAAGCGACCTCGCGTTACGAGCAAGTTGATTTTCATGATAGACTATATCCGCATAATTATTAATCAAAATATCATTGGTGGCACAAATAACAGGTTTGTTTGAAATCTCAAAAATAATTTTTGCTTGTTCCCAGTCGCTTTCTATAAAAAGCTCTTCATTTCTAATTTTATAGGTTTCTCCTTTAAATTGCCCGTGATTGCCAAGTGCCCGTCGTTCCTGTGCCGAATCCAAATTCATCATTATTAATTCACCATAATCAACTTTATTTCTCTTAAGCCAATCCATGGTTTCGGACCTATATTTCTCTAGTCTAGATGTAATTAAGCAAGATATCTTCAGAGATGGGATGTATAAGGGTTTAGCATTTTCTAGAAATTTCAGATAATTTATTGAATCATCATTTTCTTCATCTGTTGGATCAATGCAGATAACACCGTCGATGTCATAACACGAATTTGTAGCTATAAAATGATTTTTGTAATTCCATTGAAAAAATCTGGGCTGTTCTAACAATTTTAAATAAAAATCAATTGTTGGATTTTCAATTTTTGAGGCATACACAGCAGCATAAAAAAATTTGTTCTTAAGTTCCAATTCCATCACTTCGTTCCTTGCCTTGGACATCGCGAATCCGGAGTCGATACTATCATCGATTATTAAAATACGGGAGTTATCAGTAAAGTTTAATTCTTTCAATTTGCGCCGACCTTGATATCCCTTCTCACCCATTAAAAATTCCGATAGACTAAGTACAGGAACATTCTGATTAGAACCTATAATATAAGCCGGTATCATCCCAGATCTTGGGATACCAATAACAAGATTTACATTTGGAATTTTCGAAACATTTTCGAGAATATCTATACTTAAATCTGCATAAGTCTTATAGTTCATATTTTGCCAGTTGGTGCTGATATATTCCCTTATCACTTAGTTTATTTAGCGGATAGCCTATCAACGAAGTCCCTAAATATAATAAGCATCGTAATTTTAACTTTAAAGCAAAAGATTCATCAAAAATTTTCTTTTTTCGGTATAAATTAATGAGTGTTAAAGATTGCCCGATTTCTTTGGAACCTGAAGGAATATAAATAAATTTAAACCAAGCGTGAAGATAGAAAATTAAAAATTTTTTATACCCACTTAAATCGGCCTTATCTAGGTCAACCGAAATATCCGGAATAAACTCTAGATGGCTGTTATAAACTTTGTCCAATAAAACTAAACTATCCATTGAACTAGGTATATGAACCGAATCTGCTGATAAATCAGGGAATATCTCAAAATTTTTCGTGCTTATGACTGACCTTATAGCGATTTCAAGATCATTAAATCTTGGATAGCCTTCAGCAAAACCTCCGAGCTTTATCAAAAATTCTTTACTATAAATAGGACACATCGTTTGCCAAAGAGCGTTGCAAGAGAGAAATTCGATTAGTAGATTTTTATCAGCCAATAAGTGGTTTTGCAATTTACCATCTTTCAAAATCTGCATGGGAAATACTGCAAAATCTAGTTTCGGCGTCTTTAATACTTTAGCAATACGTTGTTCTATACAATGGGGAAGCAGATAATCATCGGAATCTAGAAAAACCACGAAGTCTCCTTTTGCCTGGGATAAACCAATATTTCTACAAGTAGAAGCTCCCTTTGGTTTTCTATCTCTTAAGTGATACTTAAGTCGTTCATCATTAAAAAATTGATCAATCAACAATTTCGTATTGTCGGAAGAGCCATCATCGATTACAATACACTCAACATCTACATAAGTTTGATTAAGCACAGAATCTATAGCAGTACTCAAAATATGTGCTCTGTTAAATGTTGGGATGATAACGGAAACTAATGGATTCACCGACTAAAATTTGTAGTTTTTTGTATGTTTAAGGAAATCAATAAAATCATATCCCGCGGATACAAGTGGGTTGTAGCTCCTTCTAAGCTGTTTTTTTAGTTCGGGATTTAATAATTCTAAATACTCACTATACAGCAACTTACGTAGTATTTCATGATCTCTTACATATATCTCGTTTGATTTATTTTTAACCGTAGCCTGTTGAGAATGCAATCTAAATTTTACCAATTCTTTCTTAGAAATCCCGATGTTCCCTTGTATCAATATACGATAGCATAATTCATAATCCAGAACCTGATTTAAATCTTCTTTAAAATAACCTATTCTATCTATCAAGCTCTTTTTAAAAAACATAACCGAAGGTTCACCAAACTTATTTATAGGACTACTAAGTAATTTTGATGATTTGAAAATTGATTTATCTATTATCGCTAAATCATCTTTCCATTCTAAGTCTAGTGTTTCTTGTAAATTTCTATAGGTATTTATCCATGATTCTGAGTCGTTAGATATAAAAGATCTTTCAACTTTAAATTCTCTTTTACAACATAATAAATCAATGTTGTTAAGGTAATAGATTCGAAACATCTCTTTAACACACTCTGATTCTAATATATCATCTTGAAACAGAAATTTGATATACTCGCCATTTGCTTTCTTTATACAATTGTTCCAATTTGCACCAATTCCATTCGGTTTATGATGAAAAATATAAATGGGTATTTTGGATTTATTCTTAAAATCTTCAACAATTTCTAAGGTGCTATCTGTGGAAGCATCGTCCGAGACTATTATCTCAAGATTTGGGAAATTTTGATTTATCGCCGAATCCATAGCTTCCGAAATATAACGCGCACCGTTATATGTGGGAATACAAATTGAAATTAAGGGGTAATTCATCTAGCTCCGGATTTCAAAAAGATTTCATCAATGAAAATCAATTTTGTTCTAAAATAAATTTAATTATTTGTTTTTTCCTATTAAGACATCTTTTATAATAACATTCTAAAAAATTTATCTTTAAATTCCCCTCCTTATAATTTTCAGTTAAAGAAATAATTTTGATGATGATTTTAGTAGATGTTGTATAAGTATCTTTTTATATCCTTCATAATATTTATATCGATTTTATCAATTACCTATATTGAAGATGTGATCATGTTTTCACGTATACAGCAGGGTTACATCGTGGGAGAGTGGCTTATCAATTATTCTGGTGGATTTACCAGAAGAGGATTAAGTGGATACTCAATTGGACTGTTATCTGAATTATTTAATGTCAGCCAGAATAATATTGTAAAAGTCATCCAAATCGTACTCTACTTAATTTTCCAACTTTTATTGATCATGAACGTTTGGAAGAGAAGGATAAATTTCTGGATACTCATTATCTTATTTTCCCCAGCGACTTTACTTTTCCCAATATTGGATAATAACGCTGTGGGGAGAAAGGAAATTTTATTATTAATCCTTTTTGGGCTTTTTATATTTCAAATAAGAAAGACAAATAAGCAAAATTTTACTATGCCAATATTGATAGGAATCCTCCTTACCATATCAACTTTTTTTCATGAAATAGTAATTTTTTATTTACCCTATTTTATTCTCGCAAATTTGATATTTCATAAAGAATTTTCGAAACAATTTTTATTTACCTCTATAATTTTAGTCATTGGCCCTATTATATCTATCATCCCCATTTATTTTTTTGGAAAAGAAATCCCTAACGGAATCATATGCCAAGACTTAATATCGCAGAACTTACATCCATCCATTTGTGAAGGAATTTTATCCTGGCCAGCAAATTATAGTGTAAAGGATGCTCTTAAAGTTATTATTTCTAAGCACTATATTAAAACTTATGGTTATTGTTTTATTTTAGCAATTATACCTTATTTGTTTTTTTTCAAGATTTTGAGCAATAAACCTAAAATGTTTAAAATTTATATATTGCTCTTGTGTAGTGCCTATATGTTTACAATTCCTCTATTTCTTTTAGCAATTGACTGGGGGCGCTGGTTAAATATCCATTTTATCCTCACCTTGTTTATATGCCTTCAACTATTAGATAAAAAAGACAGGAAATTGTCAAATTTAAGTAAATGGATGGATTGCGAAATTTCCATTCCCAAAATCATCAAACCAAAAACTATATACCTGAATAATTTAATAGTAATAATCTTAACATTTTTATACATCAACACTTGGAAAATGAAGCATTTTGGAGATTTTTCAGCATTTACTCCGATTCATAAAAAAATAGAATGTCTCCAATTAAAAGCTAGTTGGAGATGTATTTTGGAACCAAGTTTTATTTGAAAAATTGCTCATCTAAGGCCACTAAATCTTTATAAATTTTATATCTGGAAACATGAAAATTCTAATTACCGGAGGTGCAGGATTTGTAGGGTCCTCATTATGTTTACATCTCAAAAGAAAATATCCTTATTATCAAATCTTAGCGTTCGATAATTTAAAACGTCGTGGTTCTGAAATTAATTTAGTTGAGTTAAAAAAACACGAGATTGGTTTCATCCATGGGGATATTAGGAACAAGGAAGATTTAGAGTTAATAGGTGAATTTGATGTTATGGTAGAGGCTTCTGCCGAACCTTCTGTCCTATCTGGTCTTAACTCCAACCCTTCTTATGTTATACAAAATAATCTAATCGGCGCGATAAATTGTTTTGAAATATGTAATAAATATAAAGCCAAATTAGTATTTCTTTCTACTAGCCGGATATATCCGTTTGATGTCATCGAATCCGCGAACTTTGAGGAAACCAATACCCGTTTTACATTTTCAGACAATCAGACAATTTCTGGCATTTCTTCTAAGGGTATTTCTGAAGAATTAAATTTATCCGGTATCCGGTCGTTTTACGGAGCCACCAAATTAGCAGCTGAACTTTTGATTATGGAATATAGCGAATTTCAAAATATGGAGGCGGCCGTTACAAGATTTGGAGTTATCGCTGGGCCAAGACAAATGGGTAAAACGGATCAAGGCATAGCATCTTTATGGATGGCAAAGCATTACTTTAATCAGCCTCTATCTTATATCGGTTTTGGGGGCACAGGTAAACAAGTAAGAGATTTACTGCACATTGAGGATGCTGTGGAACTTTTAGATTTTCAAATTCATAATATTGTAAAATTTATAGGTAAGGTCTTTAATGCTGGTGGAGGAATAGATAATAGTTTGTCGCTATATGAAATGACTTTATTATGCGAAAAAATTTCAGGGAATAAGATTACAATTAATTCAGATACAACGAATAGAGCAGCAGATTTGAAAATTTTCATCTCGGATAATAGAAAAATTGAAACCGAAATTGGTTGGAGGCCAAAGAAAGATGTTACTATAATTTTCAGAGATATATTTAAATGGATACGGAAAAATGAGCATCTTTTAAAACCAATATTTTGCTAAATCATATTCGATTTTTAAAGTCTAATCGATATAAAACTATTGATTCTTTTATTTTATCATTTCTACTTACTTTATATTTAATCCCGAAGTTCATATTTATAGAGACCGCAACAGGCATTGACCCCTCTTGGCGTTTAGGACTTAATATGGCTAGTAAAGAACAATTGGTTTGGGGAACTGATATTGCATTTACATTTGGTCCTCTAGGCTATTTGTCTACCCAAAATCCCATATATGTGAGTGATTTTTACATTGTTCTATTTTATTTTTTTATAGCAATTAACGGTTTCTTCTTTATTTATTATGTATTTCGACAACTAAAAAACACCTGGCAAAAATTTGTTGCCTTTATTGTTTTTGTATTTGTTGGAAATACCCTCTTTTTCGCAGATACAACAACACTCTATTTTTACTTTATTTTTCATGTTTTTTATTTTATAAGACACAAACACCTTATATCGATATATAATCTTTCAATAATTTCGCTGCTTGCTTTTTTTATTAAGATTAATATTGGCCTTCTCTTAAATATTTTATTCATAATAACATTATTGTATCTCACATACCAAGAACGCTTGACGCTAAGAAAAGGTTTTATTCATTTTATTCTTCATTTTGCGGCTCTTTACCTCATTTCAATTTCTTTAAATGTAGATATCCCAGACTATATAGTAAGTAGTTTAGAAATTATCAACGGGTATAACGACGCAATGGCCTATGCAGTACAAAATCTCCATACTCTTTACCTAATTACTTTCATTCTATTAGTATCATTTATATTATTCATTGCATCTTTCAAAACAATTCTAGGTGACAAAAATGATTTATTCCTATCATTTAACATTTGCTCTTTTATCTATATTATCTTTAAACAATCTTTTGTTCGCGCTGATGTTGCTCACATAAATTTTATTTTTCTTTTTATTCCCCTTATTTTTATAATGGGCTACCTTTTTTATAATTCAAAACGGCTTACCATTTTAATATCCAAGGCTATCATACCAATTTCTTTTCTGTGTATCATTTCAATGACGCCAGGCACCAATAAGAGTAATTTTGATTATAACATGTCTAAGTTTAAAATCAGCAGGGATTTTTTTAAGTCTACCTCATCTTTTCAGCCTATATTACCTAAAAGGATAGTAAATGAAATTGGAGAGAATAGTACTGATTTACTAGGATATGAAACATCCTATATTTTTTATAACAAGTTAAAATTCAATCCCAGACCCGTTTTTCAATCCTATGCTGCTTATACTCCTGAACTTATTGAGTTAAACTCTCAGAAATATAAGTCTATAACCGCACCAGATTATGTAATCTACGAATTTAACAGAATCGACAGCCGTCATCCATTTTGGGACGAACCTAGGACATATCTAGAATTAATCCGAAATTATAAATGTCTTGATACCGTGATGGTAAATAACAAAATTAATAATTTAATTCTTTTTAAAAATACAGCTATTCCAAAAGAAATGCAAACCAATATAATGTTAGATACTATTTTTGATTTAAATCATAAATTTAAAATCCCAAAAAGTAGCAATCTTATTTTCATGACCTTGGATATCCAATATACAGCTTTAGGAAAAATTAAACGTTTCTTATTTCAACCTACCCCAGTCGGGATAAATTTAGAATATAATGATGGAAAGAAATCTAGCCATAGATTAGTTGTTCCGATTATGAAATCTGGAGTACCAATAAATAAAAAAGTCCTAAATTACGAGGATGCCTTAAGTTTTTTTAATTCATTTGGGAAAGAGAATATTACCACTACTAGTTTTAGATTAACTGGGAATGAAACATATGTTAATTCTAAAGTCAGGATGAAACTGTTTGAGATTACATTAAATTGAAAGTTGTATGAGTTCAGTTTGTATTGTTACAGGGTCATCTGGCCTAATTGGAAGTGAATCGGTTAAATTTTTTGCCTCAAAGTTTGATTTAATTGTTGGGATAGATAATGATATGCGAGCACAATTTTTTGGTAAGGATGCATCTACGTCCTGGAACACAAAATTGTTGAAAGAAAGGTATTCCAATTACAACCATCATTCCGTAGATATTAGAAATCTTGAGGAAATATCATCAATTTTTAAAAAATATTCTTCAGATATCAAACTTATTATTCACACCGCTGCACAGCCCAGTCACGATTGGGCAGCCAAGGAACCGTTTACTGATTTTTCAGTAAATGCTAATGGAACATTGAATCTATTAGAAATGACGAGATTAAATTGTCCAGATGCTACCTTTATTTTTACATCAACTAATAAAGTTTATGGAGATACCCCAAACAAACTGCCGTTAGTTGAGTTGGAGCAACGCTGGGAATTGGATGAGAATCACCCTTATTTTACAAATGGAATAGATGAGCAGATGAGTATCGACCACACTACACATTCACTTTTTGGAGCATCCAAAGTAGCGGCAGATGTTCTTGTACAAGAATATGGAAATTATTTTGGTATCAATACTGCTATTTTTAGAGGTGGCTGCCTTACCGGACCTAGTCATTCTGGAACCCAATTGCACGGATTTTTGTCCTATCTCATGAAATGTGCAATCAACGGAAATCATTATACTGTCTTTGGTTATAAGGGCAAGCAGGTTCGGGATAATATACATTCATTCGATTTAGTGAACATGTTTTGGCACTTCTATCATTCTCCAAGAAAAGGAGAAGTATATAATGCCGGTGGCGGGCGGTTCTCCAATTGCTCTATGAAAGAAGCTATAAATATGTGCGAAAGAATAAGTGGCAAAAAGATGAATTATGATTATTCAGATACCAATAGGATAGGTGATCATATTTGGTATATCAGTGATGTGTCCAAATTTAAAAAGCATTATCCAGCTTGGAACTGGACCTACAATATCGAAGATATCTTGGTACAAATTCACGATAATTTCTCCAAGAGCGTATGAGTTATTGGACAAAAATAATACAAGGACTTATACATTTTAATGAAAAGATCGTGTTTTATCCTAGGCTTGCGAATTTTTACAAGAAAGAATTGAACAAGCCTAATCTTAAAATTATAGACGTTGGAGCCAATAGGGGTCAGTCTATAGATTTTTTCTTAAAGATACAGCCGAACGCAACTATATTTGCTTTTGAACCCAATCTGGCCCTCTTTGATTTACTTAAAAATAAATACTCAAAAAACTCTAAAATTCATCTTTTTAACTTAGGAGTAAGCAACGCAAATGGTGAATTGTTGTTTAATGAAAATATAATGGACGAAACCTCCTCTTTTGAAGAGCTGAATGTGGATTCAAAATACTTAAAGCAAAAAGCAAAAATTTTAAATGTATCAGTTAAAAACATTATAAAGAAAAAGTATCTCGTGAAGACGATTACTCTGCAAAAATTCCTAGAAGAGAATCCAGGTAATCATTTCGACATCTTAAAAATAGATGTTGAAGGACATGAACTTAGTTGTTTAGAAGGTCTTTTTAATAGTAATTCCAATATTCTTCCAATAAATTATATACAACTAGAAAGCCATAGCGATGATATGTATATAAAAAATCATAATCAACATGAGGTCAATCAGTTACTGTTAAAAAATAATTTTGAAAAAATTTCAGAAATAAAGCATGGCTTTGGTGATTTTACAGACATGATTTATAAATATCATCGATGAAACTAAGTGTTATTATTCCAGCATATAATGAGTCTTTATCAATAAAGGATACGCTAGAAGAAATCAATTCAGTTTTAATTTCTTCTAAAATTGATTTTGAGCTTTTGGTTATAAATGATAACTCCTTAGATAATACAGTAGCAGTAATCGAAGAGGCCATGAACACTATGCCCAACCTAACTTATAAGACCAACTATGGCCCAAATGGATTTGGCTATGCTGTTAGATATGGTTTAGAAAGCTTTTCTGGAGATTGCGTTGCCATAATGATGGGTGACCTTTCCGATTCCCCTTATGATTTAATCAAGTTTTACAAAAAAATGGTAGAGGGTAATTATGATTGCGTATATGGCAGTAGATTTATCAAGAACGGAAAGGTAGAGGATTATCCGTGGTTGAAAAGAATAATAAATCGAATGGCTAACCTCATAATAAGAATGGTAATGAATATTAAATACAACGATACCACCAATGCGTTTAAATTGTATAAAAGAGAAACTATTGATGGACTTAAACCTTTTCTCGCTCCTCACTTTAATCTGACTATAGAATTACCCTTAAAGGCAATTATAAGAGGTTATACCTATACAGTTTTACCCAATTCTTGGAAGAATCGAAAACAAGGAGAATCGAAATTGAAAATAAGGGAAATGGGTAGTAGGTATTTCTTTATCCTGATGTATTGCTTTATAGAAAAGTTTTTTTCCAAGGGTGATTTTAATAAAAAATGGTGAAGCAAATTTAGAAGGTGCTAAAAAGATCAAATTGCATAAAGGTTTTATTGAAATGTGAAAAAATAGAATATTAATCTTTATCAATTTTTATTAGATAATTTAAATTAATTGTGATTCTTGTAAAATATAGTACGAAATAATTTCTTGTACAAAAAGCTTACATTACTAATCTTCCCTTCAAATTTTCTTTTCTCCATTACCATATCATAAAGATTTTCCATATAAATATCCGCATGCTTTTTTAACACATAAGCTCGTGTTTCTCTGAATGACTTTTTATCCATTAGGGTAATCATCGATACATCTTTAATTCTGTAATGAAAAGTGATTTGGCTCAAAAGAACGGCCTGTCCATTGTTTTCTAAAAGCTTTATCCAAAATTCCCAATCTTCTAATCCTTGCCTCATCTTCTCATCATAACCTCCAACTTCTTTCCATTTTGACTTAGGGTACATGGCACAGCAATGAATCATATTATAAGCCAACAAATCCAAATAGCTATATTCTCCCAACTCCCAAGGTCCGGTTCTGGTCCCAAACTGCTCTACTTTACCATAAACCAAACTGAGTTGCTGGCTACCTTCTAAGTAAGATACGCATTCCTTTAGGTAGTTCGGGCTGATTTTATCATCAGCATCTAATGGTAAAATATACTTTCCATTCGACCGGACGATCCCATAATTACGGGTTGCTGATAAACCGGAATTCTTTTTAGCATAATATTGAAAACGGGGATCTTTGGCAATCCATTTATTGCATATACCTTCTGTATTATCATCAGACCCATCATTTACCAGCAAACATTCCCAATTTTGATAATCTTGTTCTAAAACCGATGTAAGCGCTTCCTCCAAAAATTCAGCTTGGTTAAAACATGGGATCACCACGCTTACGAGGGGATTCGTATTTATAGTTCTTTTGGAGTTCAATGATTTGTTATTTTCTGTTGTAACCTAGATAATTTATTTTTTAGCTTCTTTATTAAACCTCTAAGATAGAATTCTTCTTTTAAAACCTTTGTCTTCTCTAGGGCAACGAACTCAGTATTATTGCTACTCAGTCCATCGGTATGAAATATGGAGATGGTCCGGTCTATATATTTGTAGGTAAAGTTTTCCTTTAGCACTCCTATCATAAAGAACTTCCAATCTGATACTACTTTTAAGCTTTCATCAAAAAGATTTCGTCTAAGTTTAGTAGCTTTGATTAAAGTTGCGGGATGGGGCAAGGTGTCCGTTTTAAAATAATCATAATCCAGTTTTTCCGGATATTTTTTTATATAATCCCGTGTTCCTTTAACTTCTATATTTCCATAAATTAAGTCAAAATTGTTGTTTGCATTGGCCGCCATAAGATGGGCTAGAGAATTTTTACTGTAAAAAGTGTCCCCACTATTAAGAAATAGCAAATAATCGCCATTACTTAATGCAATTCCCTTGTTCATGGCATTATATATCCCATCATCTGGCTCATTTACATAACAACCGATAATTGCATCATGTTCTTTAATAACCTCTAAGCTCCCATCTTTTGAACCGCCATCAATTACAATATATTCAATCGGGGCGTACGTCTGCGTCGCAACACTTTTAATAGTCCTTAAAAGCCCCTCTTTATTATTTAAATTAACCGTGATTACCGTGAGTAGCATTTGCGTTTAGTTATTGCTTGGATTCGGTTAATAAATCTATCAATTCTACAATACGTTCACCAAACCCTCGGATATTGTTCTGGTAATCAATTTCAACGATGTTGGGGTCATTAACCAAAAATAAAGAAAGCTTAGATTTTAAATCCACCTCATCTAAAGGATCAAAGAAAATGGCATTTTCCTTAATCTGTTCTCTATGCACATCGATATCGGATAAAACAAGAAACTTTTTTAAGGCTTTAGCATCCTCAACCACCGTACTCCATCCTTCAAAAAGTGAAGGTTGTATAATGGCAATCGCGTTTTTGAATAAACATAACTGCTCTAGACGAGGGATAAATCCCAATGATTTTATGTTATTTTCAAGGTTGTTTTCCTCAATATAGCGATGCAAATCACCAAATACATCTTTATTTCGATAATCGTCTTTACTTCCAGTCATTGCAATCATAAAATCTTTGTTTTTTTCTTTTAACAGCTTAGCCGCTCTTAATACAGTAATGTGATTTTTATGAGCCCAGAATTGATTAGGTAGCAGAAAATATCGTTTTGGCAAACCATATTTTTTCCTCAATTCGTCGATTTTCATCACAGTGATATCCGGATGGATTACTGCAAAGGGGAGAATAAATGTCCTTGATTTAGCTTTAGGATAAAGTCTCTGGAAATCATTATATGAATCTCTACTGCTAAATACAATTAAACTTGCCTCATCAGCAACTTTTTGCTGATACACTTTGCGCTCCTTTAATTCGACTTCAGAAAAAAATTGCGGCAGATAAACCTCTTGAAAATCTGGAATCCAATGAACTTCTGGTGAATTAATAGCTAGATTATTGAGTGGTCGTGGATAGATAAAATCAACCTTTAATTCTTTTTTAGACCGAGAAAGCTTTTTTGAAACTTTTCCATAAAGCGTATTAGGGTATTTTTTTATGATTTTCTCTGGATATTGATAGAATTCTAAATATGGATATTTTGTCTCTTCTTTAAAAATTTCGAACCTCTCCTTACTCTCAGCAATTATAACGATGGTGGGCTTTAATTTTTTATCTACGGTATCAAGCGCCTTTATAATGTTTAACATCAGGTAAATCCCTGCTATCCATTCCTTATTTTCTAGTAAAATAAGACCTACTCGCTTTCTTTTAGCCATCTAGCATAGTTTAATAAACCATCATCTAAGATGGTTGAGGGATAAAACCCCAGATCTTGCAATTTTGACATATCCGCAACCCAATTGAGGGGATCCCCTATCCTGATTTCTCCACCAAATTGTAATGACTTATTTAAATCCAAATGTTTTATAAACAAAGAGGCCGCATTATCTATAGACGTTTCAACGCCCGAGCCAATATTATAAACTTCATTTTGAAAGTTGGAGTTTAGCATTACAATCTCAATTGCCTTTACTATATCTGAGACATGAATAAAATCTCGAGATTCTCTCCCCGTGCCAAAAAGAGAAATCTTATCGTAAGTTTGGGTTTTTTTATAAAGATCGTAAAATAGTTGTTTATAGAGACCATTACCATAAGCAGAAAAAATACGTAAGCTCACTGTTTTAATTCCAAAATTGTTATAATATTCAGAACAAAGCTCTTCGGACATTTTCTTATGAACTCCATAGGGAGAGATGGGAGAAAGTGGATGGGATTCGTCGATCGGAAGATAATTAGGGTTCCCGTAAACTGCTGCGCTGGATAGGTTGATATACTTACAATTAGGTCTAAATTTTCTAATTGCCTCTAACTGTTTCGCTACATTAACCACGTTCAAGTTAAAATCTCTTTGAGGATGCTTAATGGAATCTGGCACACTAGCAGCACCAGAGCAGTTTATACATAAATCGAAGTCGTATTGTTCAAAAATTTCATTGTAATCGGAAGAACTCGCATCAATGATAAAATAGTTATCCTCCACATAATCGGTAACCACGTCGCATTCCCATACCTGATATTTCTTTTTAAAAAAGCGTGTACAATGGGAGCCTATAAAACCTTTCGAACCTATTATCAGTAGTTTCTTCATTATTGAAAATGGTCTTACTTTATATTGAAATATTTATAATTAACCATGTACCTTATTTTTTGATAAATTGAAGACAACAAATTCCTCTGGAGTGTGCCGCGTTATCATCCAATTTTCCCTTTCCAGTATGTGGGTTATAAGAAATTGTATCCTTCAATTCGTCCTTAGTTGAAAAATCCCATCCATCCATTTCATATTTAAAAAAAACAGTTATAGATTTTCCCATTTCATCAAGTAGTGATAGTATTCTCTTCAGCATTTCTTCGTCGAATTGCTGAAAAAAACCATGATTCTCAAATTTTCCAAAAGGAAATGTCAAAAGCAAACTACCTTCTTTTTTCAATACTCTTGTCAGTTCTGAAATAGCCTTCAAATATTCATATGACTTGATATCTGAATCCATATTGTGAGGAATATTGTATCCGTACATGCTATTATCCATATCAATATGCTCAAGGGTCGATTGGCATACAACCGTATCAAATAATTCATTTTTAAATGGCAAATCCCTCAAGTCACCGTATACATAAGAAATGCGCTTTTCAAAAAATGCTTTATTCTCAGGCTCAAATGTATATATTGAGATTTCTTTGTCCTCAAGTTTAGGATGATCTAAAATATATTCAAAATTAAAAGTTGAACCAGCATCCAGTAATTTCCCAGGTGATGATTGGATATTTGAAAATATCCATGGGTACTCAACTATTCTATCATCCAGCCTAAATCCGAATCTTTTATCTATCTTCTTATTTTTAATATTATCAAGAAACACATTGTCATTAATACTCTTGATTATTTCTTGCTCCTTATACTCAACATACCCTTCCGTCCAAGGAATCATTCCATTCTTAAGGAAGGAGTTCATGGAGTTGTTTTTACTGGATGATTCCAAAAAAGTTTTTGGTCTCTTCAAATTAAAAAGTTTGTTAATCAAATTCATAGTTGCTCAAATGATATTTGAATTTTTGTGGTGGTTACCCTTAGGTGCAATTGAAAATAATAATCTACAAATTAATATACTCGGAAGTTAATAAAAAGGGGGGTATATATCCGATTCATGCATTATTTGAAAACTGGCAATATTTTTAATACTTAGAGTAACATCCAGCTTAGCAGTTTTTTGTGCGATCAGATCAATGGTATAAATGCCCTTAGACAATTCTATTACCTCATGTCTGACCTTAAATTCCAAAAATCCATCTTTTAATATTAATCCTGAATTCTCATCATTATTGTTCAACGTAGCTACCGGGCGTTGTTCCTTATCAATTAAAATGAAGAAGAAAAAGGGTATCTCCTCACCCTTTAACAATTTAAATTTAAAATATATTTCTAAAGTCGAGCCCCATTCTAATTTCGGGGTCAGTGCATTTGGACCATTTTCGCCAGTTACTCGGGCTTCTATTAAGGCTAAAGTATTAGTATCTATTAGTACACTTGTATCGTTATTATTAAAGCGTGAATAATAAAGGTCAATGCCTTTTGCTACATCCGTTCCATAATATTGAACCTTTCCTTTATCCATCAACATAATTTTGGTGCAAACACGTGATACAATAGGCATACTGTGGGACACAAAAACCATTGCAGTATTGGGTAAAATAGCATCTATAGTTTTAAAGCACTTTAAGGTAAAGCCCAGGTCTCCGACCGCTAAAACCTCATCGATGAGCAATACATCAGGCTGCATTTGGGCGGCCACGGCAAAGCCTAGCCTAACCTTCATCCCGCTACTATAATTTTGTACTGGCATATCAATGAATTCACCTAGTTCTGCAAAAGCAACTATTTCCTCGAATTTAACCTTAATTTCTAGCCTGCTTAAACCTAGTATGGCACCGTTATTATAGATGTTCTCACGACCCGATAATATAGGATTGAAACCTGCTCCTAGTTCAATCAATGCACCGATTCGCCCTTTCATAGTTACCCTGCCGGCATCAGGATTTATAAGCCCGTTTAGAATCTTTAAAAGTGTAGATTTACCTGCACCATTATGTCCAATAAGTCCTAGGCATTCCCCTCTACGTAATTCAAAATCAATATCTTGCAATGCCCAAAACTCTTTTTCTCTTAATAATCGTTCATCCTTATTGCCCGTTATATTATGGTATAAATCTTTAAGTCCATACCACAAACTGGTTCGTAAATCCTTGCAGAATTTTTTTGAGAGATGCTCAACTTGTACTAAAATTTCGCCTTTGCCTTGATTATCCATTGGAGCGTTCTACAATTATAGGGATTGATAGTCGATAAAACATCAATGAGATAAAGAAAACAGGAATAGAAAAGACTAATACCCAAATGTAATATTCAAAATAATATATTTCAGAACCTACCGCCAGTGCTCTAGAAACAGAAATTAGTGGGGTAAGTGGATTTAGCTCCATTATTGTTTTCATTATACCTGATTTGGGTACAATATAAACTACCGGCGCGGCATACATCAAAAAACGCATACCTAGGCCAATAATTTTCCCTACGTCGTTATACAACATGCCTATCGGTGTTATTAGCATTCCTAAGGATGTACCAAAAAATACGATGCCTAGTAAGGCAAATGGGAATAAAAGTAAGGACCAATTTAATCCTACTCCATAAAACACTATAAAAACCAATAATAAAACAATCTTGATAGAAGTATTGAAAAGTAGCTTATATATTCCGGATAAGATCAAGGCTTCCTTGGGGAAGTTAACTTTGGCTAGAATAGAGCGCGCCGCATTGGTGCTGGCGGTCGGAGAATTAATCGAGTCGATTAGTACTGACCAAAGCAAAGTGCCAGTGAAAGCGTAGACTGGGTATGGTACGCCAGTATCGGTAAGGTTAATGATCCCAGATTTATTTAAAAATATCCATACCGCAGCCGTGGTGATCGGGGTTAAAAAGGCCCAAATAATCCCTAAGTAGGATTGCTTATATTGGGATTGAATATCCCTTGTAGCCAACTGCTTTGATAAGAACAAGGAATTTTTAAAATCAACTATACTATCTTTTAGATGAGTAAGTAATTTTATATTGTTCTCCTTTTCGTAAACCCGAGTTTCTAAAGGCATAAATAATTTTGGCTTAGGGCGAATATAATTATTTGTATAGACTAAATATTAAGTAATTACCAAAGAATTAATCTAATTATTCACTACACATACTTAATAACTTTTGGATCACGATTTTAGGTTCTAGATTTTCCATAAAATATTTTCGGGCATTGGTTTCCAAGGCCAGCCTTTTAGCTGAATCATTAACTAAACTTTCAATTTTCAGGGAAATGTCAGATTTAGAGCCATCCGATTGCAGATAATGCACTCCCGCTATAATTGAGCCAGGCATCACCCTGCTTAAAGGTGTTGTAATTATGGCCTTACCCAAACATAAGAATTCCGCAAGTTTCCAGCCATGACAAGATTTTACGGCTGGGGTATTAAATACAAGGATAGATAACTTGGTGTTATGAAGATATTCGTCAATGCTCATTCTATCCCCCAGAGTATTTTCTTCAAATCCTTGAATATCATTTTTAGACCTAGGAGCAAAACCCCCCTTAAATTCTATGTTTTGGTTTTCTTTGCAGGCTTTTATAAAATTAGACCGGTAGCTGTTGGTAGAGATTTCTCTTTTCCATAAAGAACTCAAAAAAAATATGAAGTTAGGTTTAGTCCTTTCCGGTAAATAGTCACTGTAGCTGGGCCTCTTAAGCTGGGATCTATAGTCTGAAAAGAACCTTCTCTTATTAGGTATCCGTGAAGACGATTTTATAAAATTTTTAATCGCAATAAATACGGTTTCAATGGGGTTGTAAATCTGAATTCCAAAACTAGGACCAATTGCGACAATTTTTTCTGAGTATTCTAAGTTTTCTTCTAGATTTATCTTGCCATAAACATCACACCAGTTTAAAACTTTTTCATCGATGTTGCTAGAATCGGTAAAATCGATGATGATTTTTTTTATGCTCTTGTTATTAACTACTACAAAGGCAAAAAAGTGATTATCGTGTTTAAAATCCTTAAAGTATTTGGAGATGAATTTGATTTGCTTTTTGCCATAAACTTGTTGAAGTCCATAAATATAGAAAGAGGAATAGAGAATATCACATGATGGGTCAACATAGATTTTAGCATCTATATCAATATTACCCATTTCTAATTAGCTATAAAGTGTTTCCAGGTAATATCGAGACCTTGCTTTGTCGAAAATTCTGGCTTATAACCAATCATAGTTGCAGCTTTGGAAATATCGGCTAAAGAATCCCGAACGTCGCCTTTTCTATCGGGTCCGTGTATGGCTTTTAAGCTAGATTCTGCTTTATATTTTAGAGTATCCCATAATTCATTAACACTAATTCTATCTCCGTATGCAATGTTAAAGATATTATTAGCAGCTTCCTTAGGGGCAAACATCGCTTTTATATTGGCCTGAACTGCGTTTTCTACAAAGGTAAAGTCCCTGGTCTGCCCGCCATCTCCATTAATTTTTGGTGATTTACCATCTTTTAAAGCCTGCATAAACAGTGGGATTACTGCGGCATAAGCTCCAGTAGGACTTTGCCTTGGACCAAATACATTAAAATATCTTAGACCAACGGTATCGGTACCATAAGTGGTAAAGAAAACATCAGCGTAAAGTTCATTAACATATTTAGTAACCGCATAGGGGGATAAAGGTTTGCCAATCTTCGTCTCTACTTTGGGAAGGGATTTGCTATCCCCATAAGTGGAGCTAGATGCGGCATATACCATCCTTTTCACCGCACTATCCTTAACCGCGACCAACATGTTTAAGTGACCGGTAACATTTACATCGTTAGAGGTAATTGGATCATTAATTGACCTTGGCACCGACCCCAAGGCAGCTTGGTGGAGAACATAGTCAATTCCAGCCACTGCTTTGTTACAGGTATCAACATCCCGAATATCACCTTCTAGAAGCTCGAAATTTGGAAGATTAAGAAATGGTTCAAGGTTTTTCTTAAATCCGGTTGAAAAGTTATCGAGAACCCGGACCAGTTTTGCATCATATTTCAGCAAATATTCTACAAGATTAGAACCTATAAAGCCAGCACCTCCCGTTACAAGGAAAGTGAATTTTGAAAGGTCTGAACTGTGATAGGAAGTTTCAAACATTATAATCTGGCATCAACACTTTCCTTCGGGAAATGGGATTTTACATCAAACACAACACAGATATCCGATTTTAATTTGTCCAAATCTAAATCTAAGAATTGTTTATGGGATACAGCTAGCACCACTGCATCGTAATCATGATGCAACTCATTTGCTTCGCAGAGTAAATCCAATCCATACTCATGTTTAACCTCTTCTTGCGATGCCCAAGGATCATAGACATCTACATCACACTGAAAAGAATTAAACTCCTTAATTATATCGATAACCCTCGAATTTCTAATGTCAGGACAATTTTCCTTAAAGGTAATTCCCAAGACCAAGACTTTTGCTCCTTTGATCCTAGCGCCTTTTTTAATCATCATTTTGACGGTCTCCTGAGCTACATAACCGCCCATGCTATCGTTCATTTTACGACCGGCCAAAATAATCTCTGGATTATAACCACTTTCAATCGCTTTTTGCGCCAAATAGTAAGGATCTACGCCAATACAATGACCGCCAACAAGACCGGGAGAAAAATTGATGAAATTCCATTTAGTACCTGCTGCTTCTAAAACGGCAGAGGTATCGATGTCTAAAATTCTGAATATTTTTGAAAGTTCATTCACAAAGGCAATATTGATATCCCTTTGAGAATTTTCTATGACTTTAGCCGCTTCTGCCACTCTTATCGATGGCGCTAGATGTGTACCCGCAGTGATGATAGTTTTATATAAATCGTCTACCACTTTAGCAATTTCTGGGGTAGAACCCGAAGTTACCTTTAGGATTTTAGTAACGGTATGCACCTTGTCCCCCGGATTAATCCGTTCTGGAGAATATCCCGCAAAAAAGTCTTGGTTATATTTTAATCCTGATTGTTTTTCCAGTATCGGAACACAGATATCTTCAGTTACCCCAGGATAAACGGTAGATTCGTAGATAACAATATCTTCTTTTTTTAGTACTTTCCCTACGGTATTACTCGCTGAAATTAAGGGAGTAAAAATTGGTTTATTAAGTTCGTCAGTAGGAGTTGGAACTGTTATAATATAGATACTTGCAGATTTTAAATCTTCTAAGTCCTTAGTGATACAAAGACCGATAGAACTATCATTGCATTGATTCAGTACTTTTTTAAGATCCTCCTCCTCGACTTCTAAAGTTCTATCGTGACCTTGTCTTAATTGACTGATTCTTTTTTCGTCTATATCAAATCCGATAACTGGATATTTCTTAGCGAATTCAACAGCTAGCGGTAAGCCAACATAACCTAAGCCGATGACTGCAATTTTTTGATTATTCATATCCTTGGCAACAAATTTTTAAAAGTGTCGACAAATCTACGGAAATTCATCATTGTAGGCTAAATTACCTTGGAAATAGTTGAACTCTCAACTAGGATTGAGGACCTAGGACGTATACTTGAAGCTTAAATTAGAAACCAGAAAATAGAAACTAGATTTAAGACTTAAGATGTAGGACTTAGGTTGTAGGACGTAGGAATTAGCCTCTAACCTCTAATTAGAAACTGGAAACTTGAGACTGGAAACTGGAAACTAGAAACTGGAAACTGGAAACTGGAAACTGGAAACTGGAAACTGGAAACTGGAAACTGGAAACTGGAAACTAGAAACTAGAAACTAGAATCAAGACTTAAGACATAGGACATAGGAGTTAGGACTTAGCCTCAAACTAGAAACTAGGACTAAGACTTAAGACTTAAGACTTAAGACTTAAGATTTGACCAAGTAGAATATTTAATTTTACTAACCTCTAAGGTCTAGGCTCTAGGTTCTAACCTCTAGCTTCTAACCTCTAGCCTCTAGCCACTACCTTCTAACTTCTATCCTCTAGCCTCTACCCTCAAAGATACCTTTTTGCAAAACGTTTCACCCGCTTGATAATTGGTATGTTCTTATCGTCTTCATGATAGGCATTTCCATACACTCCGTAACCATAGCCGTAACCATAACCATAGCCATAGCCATATCCGTAATTATGATTGGTCTTATGCTTATAGAAGTTTAGGACGTAGCTGATATTCTTGATTTCTCCATTCTTATATTTAGCGTTGATGAGCCCAAGCATACCTTTTTTTGTGTAATCCAATCTTACCATAAATAAGGTCGCATCTGCATGCACAGCCAATTCTTGTGCATCGGTCACCAATCCCATTGGTGGGGTATCCAAAACAATCATGTCGTATCTCTCTCGTAAATCAGCAATAAGACTGTTCATCGCATCTCCCATTAAAAGTTCTGAAGGATTTGGAGGTACGGGACCAGAAATAATTACGTCCAGATTTTCTATTGCAGTATCTATAATTACATCCTCTACGGTTGACTCACCTATAAGATAATTTACCACCCCTTTGTCATTTTCGACCCCAAAATCGCCAAAAATCTTTGGTTTACGTAAATCGAGCCCTAGAAGAACCGTTTTCATCCCAGAAAGTGCATAAACCGTAGCCATATTTATAGAGCAAAAAGTCTTTCCTTCCCCACTGACCGAGGAGGTAACCATTAAGGTCCTACCTACTTTTTTATTTTGATTTTTCCTATAAAAAAATTGGAGTGATGATCTAATAGAACGGAAAGATTCTGCTACCGCAGATTTAGGTTTTTCAAATACTACCAGATTATTTTGATAAGGATATTTACCAATTAAACCAATGATCGGAATATTCGATAATTTTTCTACTTCATCCGAGCCGTGGATGGTATTATCCAACAGATAAATGACGAAAATCAAAAACATCGGTGAAAAGAAACCAACCATCAAAGCCATCATATAATTTAGAGTAGTATTTGGCCCAATTGGTCCATTACCAATATCCTTGGCTGCATCTATGGTCGAGATATCCGAGACGTTTGCGGCCTTAACGATTGCCGCCTCCCCTCTTTTAGCTAGATATACGTTATAGGCCTCTTGGCTAAGGTTCATCTTTCTTTGAATCTTTAAGAACTCTTGTTGATCTTCGGGTAGGCCTATCAATTGTGACTCTAAATTGGCAATCCTACTATTGATATTTCGCATGGTTAACCGAATGGTCGCCACGGTACTCTGAATACTTTCTAATAATACGTTTTTCTCGGCATCGATACGCTTGTCTAATTCCCTAAACAGTGGACTATCTTCCTTTGTTGAATATTCAAGATTCTGCCGCTCAATCGCCATTTGGGTAATCTTGCCTACACTTCCTAAAATGTTACCTTCCTCTATACCAACTGAGGAGGGTGCTGCAATATTGGTATAATCTGTCTTGGTCCTAAGATAGGTCTCAAGATTATCCAGATAATTTAATTTCTGTTCTTCTAATTCCTTTTCAAGGTCGAGCTGATTTAATTTAGAAGTTACTTCACTCATTTCTGCACTGACATCAAATACCTTGTTGTCCCTTCTAAATTGGTTCATCTCATCGTTAACATCCTGCAGGTTATTGTTAACCGCATTAAGACTACTATCGATAAATTTTATAGTGTTTGTGGCATATTGGTTTTTATTCTCTAACTCCGTCTTACTTAGTATCTCTGAGGTTGCATTAAGATAATCCACGATTTTCGCCTTGTTAGTCCCAACCATTGAGAGTCTTAGCACTCCACCAGAATTTCCAGAAAATGGACCAATTGCTACTGCTCCCTTATAAGTATTTACCACCAAGTCAAAATTGGAAAATTGGACGAAATATTTACTGTTTGGAATCAATGCCCTTTCTGGACGTTTAGTAATGACCCCGTTTAAAAAAGGAAGCGTAATAGAATCTCCAAATTTATAGGTCTTAGAAAATGGTCCTACCGGGACACTCACGGAAGAAATATGACGATCAGAATAATGCTGTACTTGACGACCTGCATATTCAAAATTTGCATCTACCCTAAAAGATTCATTATTAAGAATCGTAATCCCGATAGGTTCATAAATAATCTGACCTGCTTTTTTATTGATATTAAAGATAAAAGGTGCAGCAGTATAGATATTTTCAAAGCGATATTTGCCTTCTACAAAATAATCCATATAATATTCCAGCGAATCGACTACCAGCTCATTATGGGTCCTGGTCCTGATGGAAGTCATTATTTTTCCGACCTTTCCCGAGACTCCGCCCCAGTTAAAGGAAATACTCGTATTAGCGGTAAAAAATGGATTTTGCTCGCTTTCAACAGAAATCAATGAATCTAATTGATAGATGTATTGTTTTCTAACATTTATCATATAGGCAACGACCATCCCAACCCCAATACTAAGGAGAATCAATTTCCAATTATGAAGTGCTTTAAAAAGAAATCCCCGAAAATCAAAACTTGCGCCTTGAGGTTCTCTATCTTCTATTTCATCGTAATCCATTTATCTTGTAACTAATACTATTACTGACGTTAAAATCCCAATTAAGGACATAACCGTAGTTAAACCTTGTAAACCAGTAGTACCAAATCCAAGGGATTTCAGTTTTAAAGGTTTCACATAAATCATATCGTTGGGTTGAATATAATAATAGGGCGAGTTAAATATATCTGCATCTGTAATATCCAGATGGTAAATTTTTTGACCCATCGGATATTGGCGAATGATCATTACATCGGACCTATCTCCGTATTCACTAATACCTCCGGCATTAGCAATTGCCTCCATAATGTTTACTCGTTCTTGAAAAAGAACTTGTTTGCCGTTTCCTATTTCTCCACTAGTCGTGTATTTAAGTCCAGCTAACCTTACGGTGACGAAGATATTTGCGGTTTCCTTGAATTGTTCTTCTAACAATCTATCTTCTAACATTTTTGCTATTTCTTCGGTTGTATATCCCAAAACATTTATATATCCCAAAGTGGGAACACGTATTTGCCCGTGTAGATCCACGATAAAACCATCGTAATATGCTCTTTCTCCTGAAGAGGAATTGGTGCTTGTAGTTTCACCCATCGGATTAAAAATCGCTACATTATCCTGATCAAGTGCCTTTACCCTAATACTTAATATATCGTCAATCTGCACTCGGTAAGCTTTTTGTTCTTCAACCAACAAAGTAAGAGAATCGTTGGCAGTACCCTTTTCTTGATATAAGACTATATCCTTATGGGGCACACATGAAGATAACAGGATTAACCCAAAGATGGTAATCCCATAGTAAAATCCTTTCATAACAAAGCGGCTTGTTTATTCACAAATATAGGTCTTCAACACTAATAACAAAAGATTTGGATTATTATTTGGTTTATATTGCGACCTTTGCAAAAATTTCTCTTTTGAACTATTTAACGGTCGAACAAATATCAAAATCCTACGGGGAACTTCAATTGTTCTCTGATCTTTCTTTTAGCATCCATAAAGATGACAAAATTGCCTTTGTGGCTAAAAATGGAAGTGGAAAAACTTCAATCTTAAATATTCTTAACGGAGAAGACGTCCCAGATACTGGTCAGGTTATTATAAGAAACGGACTTAAATTAGCTTACCTCCCACAATCCCCAACTTTTGATCCGGAAACTACCGTTGGACAAAGCATACAAAATGCTGATGCAGAAGTTTTAAGGATTATTGCTAATTACGAAAAAGCGCTTCAAAATCCAGATGATTCCGAAGCTTACCAAAAGGCTTTTGAGAAAATGGATCTTCATAATGCTTGGGAATATGAGCTTCAATACAAGCAAATCCTTTTTCAACTTAAAATGGAAAATTTGGATCAGAAGATTAAAACCCTTTCCGGTGGTCAGAAAAAACGTTTGGCTCTTGCCCAAGCTTTGATTTCTAGCCCTGATCTTTTGATTTTGGATGAACCTACCAACCATTTGGATCTAGAAATGATCGAGTGGTTAGAAGAATATTTTAAAAAAGCGCAAATGACCCTTTTTATGGTGACCCATGATCGCTATTTTCTTGAAAGGGTTTGCAATGAAATTATTGAATTGGATGAAGGCAAACTTTACAATTACAAAGGAAACTACAGTTATTATCTAGAACAAAAGGAATCGCGGATAGAGATTGAACAGGTCGAAACTAACAAAGCAAAGCAGCTTTTTAAAAAGGAACTGGACTGGATGCGTCGTCAGCCAAAAGCAAGGACCACCAAGTCTAAAGCTCGAATCGATGATTTCTCGGATATTAAGCAACGTGCTAGCCAAAGAAGAAAAGATCACCAAGTAATGCTCGAAATAAATATGGAGAGGATGGGGAGCAAGATCGTTGAGCTACATAATATCTCCAAAAGGTTCGATGACAAGGAACTGTTTACAAAATTTGAATATGTTTTTAAACGTGGCGAACGTATTGGCATAATCGGCAAGAACGGTACCGGTAAATCTACCTTTCTAAATATCCTTACCGGGAGCGTTCAACCAGATAGCGGAAAAGTTGTTATCGGTGAAACCGTAAAATTTGGTTATTACACTCAGTCTGGAATCAATATAAAACCTGGTCAAAAGGTGATTGAGGTCATTAAAGAATATGGTGAATTTATCCCGTTGACGAAAGGCCGACAGATCAGTGCGAAGCAATTATTAGAGCGTTTTCTTTTCGACGGCAAGAAGCAATACGATTTTGTTGAAAAATTGAGTGGTGGCGAGCAAAAACGTCTTTATTTATGTACAGTCCTGATTCAAAATCCTAACTTTTTGATTTTGGATGAGCCGACCAACGACCTCGATATTATTACCTTAAATATTCTTGAAGAATTTCTTCTAGATTTCCCTGGCTGCCTTTTGGTGGTTTCTCACGACCGTTACTTTATGGACAAGATCGTGGATCACCTTTTTGTTTTTGAAGGCGACGGAAAAATATCAGACTTCCCCGGAAACTACAGCGATTATCGCGAGTTTGATGAATCAAGGGAACTTCCTGCTAAAGAAGATAAAGTTGAAACTCAGACCAAAGAATCTACTCCCAACAATGTTCAAAAACTGTCCTACAACGAAAAGAAAGAATTAAAATCTTTGGAAGGAAAGATTAGATCCTTAGAACTTGATAGAAAAAAGATTCAAGAAAAATTTCTGGATGTAAATTTAAGTCAAGACAAAATCAATAAGTTTTCTCAAGAACTTCAAATGATTTTAGATTCTATTGAAGAGAAAGAAATGCGTTGGTTGGAGCTTTCAGAAAAACTTGAGGAATAGTTTTGGAGTTTTTGGTTTTGGTTTTTGGTTTTTGGTTTTTGGTTTTTGGTTTTTGATCTTGATACTTAATTCTTGATACTTAATACTGAATTCTTTATACTTAATTCTTTTCTAATCAAATTTATTGCCCTCTATTAATTATTCATTATTATCTTTTGCAATCTAATTCTCAACTAATAAAAAATGTATCAAATCCTTCAATATTTGAAGTTTTTGTGGAAGTCTAAAAATCAGCATGACGTACATTCCCCTTTTGTTTTTGACTTTGTCACCAAATGTCTTTATGATAAAAAAACCTATCCGGAATACCGACAAATCGAGAATTTCAGAAAAAAATTAAAATCAGATCAAACGAAATTACAGATTGACGACTTAGGCGCGGGTTCTAGAATTTTAAATAGCCACGAAAGGAAAATTTCAGAACTGGCCAAAACCTCAGGCTCATCGCAAAAACAATCCCGCTTACTGGTTAGATTGGCGAAATATTTTCAGCCAAATAAAATATTAGAGCTAGGCACTTCTTTAGGAATTTCGACCTATGCATTTGCTTTAGGAAGTGAAGAAGCGAAAATTATTACGGTAGAAGGTGCCAAACAGTTATTCGACTTTACTTCAAATCAAGCTGAATTTGAAGGTCGAAATATTCACTTTTTTAATAATAATTTTGAAAATCAATTAGAACAATTCTCAGAAGAGAAATGGGATATGGTATTTTTGGACGGCGACCATACCAAGGACGGGACATTAAACTATTTCGAATCCCTATTGAAAAATCTTCATAATAATTCTGTCCTAATCATCGACGATATTTATTGGTCTAACGGAATGACCGAGGCTTGGGAATTAATTAAAACTCATCCCAAAGTTAAGGTTACTGTTGATTTATTTTTTAAAGGTTTGGTCTTTTTTAGGGAGGAACAGGCGAAGGAGAATTTTAAAATCCGGCTTTAATTTAACCAGAATTGAACCTCAATCAAAAAACTCCTTCCCTAACAAGAGAAGGTGGCCTAGATCATGATAAGGGATATAGGACGGAAGGGTTTGTGTCGTGCCATAGGTACGTTCAGGAAAAAACCACCTCGTCTCCGATTTTCTGCGAAATCGCATCCACTCCTCCTTTAAAAGGAGGAGAATCTTTAAGGGTAACATACTATATGCACCGTAATCAAAAAACTCCTTCCCATGCAAGGGAAGGTGATCTAGATCCTGATAAGGGATATAGGACGGAAGGGTTTTTTCGTGTTAACACATGTTCAATAAAAAACCACCTCGTCTCCGATTTCCGCGGAAATCGATTCCACTCCTCCTTGTAAAGGAGGAGAGTCTTAGATGTGAACATCTTATGTGAACCGTGATCAAAAAACTCCTTACCGTGCAAGGGAAGGTGGACTAGATCCTGGTAATGGATATAGGTAGGAAGGGATTTTACAGTTTTGTCCAATAATTTATTATTATTTGAAACCAATCGAATAATTTTATTTAATGGATAATCCAAGATATAATAAAAAAGAACACAAAGAATACCGAAAGAATTTAAGAAACAATCTGACCTCGGCAGAGGCTACACTCTGGAAATATCTTCAAAACAAAAAATTAAAAGGCAGAAAGTTCCGGAGGCAACATAGCATCAACAATTTTATAGTGGATTTTTATTGCCCACAGGAAAAATTGATTATTGAGTTGGACGGTGCTGGTCACCTCGACTTTGCCCAACAAAATTATGATGCTGAGCGCACTGCAATATTGGAAAAACTTGGTCATTACATTTTAAGGTTTGAAAATAAGATGGTGTTTGAGGAAATAGATTATGTTTTAGAAGAAATTTCACGAAAGTTCAATACACCATAGACGAACCACCTCGTCTTCGAGTTCTAACGAAATCGAATCCACTCCTCCTTAGAAAGAAGGAGAATCTGTAATAGTAACATACTATATGCACCGTGAACAAAAAACTCCTTCCCTTCTAAGGGAAGGTGGCCTAGATCCTGAGAAAGGATATAGGACGGAAGGGTTTTTTCTTGTTATACACATGATCATGAGAAAAACCACCTCGTCTCCGATTTCTTTTGAAAACTAATCCACTCCTCCTTTAAAAGAAGGAGAATCTTAGATGGGAACATATTATGTGAACCGCGATCATAAAACTCCTTCCATAAAAAGAGAAGGTGGCCTAGATCCTGGTAATGGATATAGGTCGGAAGGGTTGATTTCATGTCAATATCCTCAGCTCAAGCTATAATTACGCCTCCTTTCTAAATATTAAACAAATAGATTTTATATAGTATGTAACAACATCCCCTTATTAGCGTCATACCTTTTGTAAATTCATTAATTTGCAGAAACCAACTAATACGCGGATGAGTAACCTAATTAAGATTAGAAATATAACTCGTGATTTTAAACTCGGGCAAGAAATAGTTCATGTCCTAAAGGGAATTGACCTCGACATTGAGCGTGGTGAATACGTTGCGATTATGGGACCTTCCGGATCTGGAAAATCTACTTTGATGAATCTTTTAGGCTGTTTGGATACTCCAACTGGAGGCTCTTACATTTTAAACGGTTCTGACGTTAGTAAAATGAGCGACGATCAACTTGCGGAAATCCGGAATAAAGAAATAGGGTTTGTATTTCAGACTTTTAATTTACTTCCTAGAACAACTGCCTTAGACAATGTCGCGCTACCTATGGTTTATGCCGGAGCATCTAAGGCCGAGCGTATAGAACGTTCTAAACAAGTTTTAACCGATGTTGGTTTGGCAGATAGAATGGACCATAAACCAAATCAGCTTTCTGGTGGACAAAGACAAAGGGTTGCAGTGGGTCGTGCCTTAGTAAATAAACCTTCCATCATTCTTGCGGATGAGCCAACCGGAAATCTAGATTCTAAAACATCAGTAGAGATTTTACAACTTTTTGACGATATCCATAAATTAGGAAACACGGTGATCGTGGTTACTCACGAAGAGGACGTCGCCGCCAGGGCTCACCGAATTATCCGATTGCGTGATGGGATTATAGAAAGTGATACCAGGAATAGGTGATTTGGATTTTTGAGTTTTGAGTGTTGAGTTTTGAGTTTGGAATTTGGAATTTGGAATTTGGAATTTGGAATTTGGAATTTGGAATTTGGAATTTTTTTGCTCCAAATTTAAATTGGTCAAGATATTCAACTTCCATTTCAACTTCAATTTCATTTTCTCTATTCTTCACTCCCCATTCGCTAATTCGCTCCTTATCTCACTATCCGTTTCATCTCAATTTCCTACCTTTATTCCTTCAAAATTAAAGCATGAAAATATACACAAAAACCGGTGACAAAGGTACTACTGCGCTATTCGGCGGAACCCGAGTCCCAAAACACCATATCAGGATTGAAAGTTACGGTACCGTTGACGAACTCAACTCCAATATCGGCTTGGTTAGAGATCAAGATATCGATACTCATCATAAGGAGTTTCTGATGGAAATCCAAGACCGGTTGTTTACCGTCGGTGCAATCTTAGCCACAGATCCTAAAAAAGCAATCCTTAAAAACGGTGAGGAACGATTAAATATTCCCAAAATATCTAACTCAGACATCGAAAAGTTAGAAAGAGAAATGGATAGGATGAACGAAGATTTACCTACCATGACCCATTTTGTTTTACCGGGTGGACACCAAACTGTGTCATTCTGTCATATTACCCGCTGTGTCTGCAGGCGGGCAGAGCGTTTAGCTACAGCGCTTTACGATATCGAACCCTTCCAGGATGAAACTTTAATGTACCTAAATAGGCTTTCAGACTATCTTTTTGTGTTGGCACGAAAGTTGACCCATGAGTTATCAGCCGAAGAGGTCAAATGGATTCCAAAAAAATCTAAATGACAATAGTTCGGGAGTTACCGTCTTTACAGCGATGTAGAGATAATTATAATTGCAGAATAAACGTTCTTTAAGATATTGAGTAAATAATTCATTTTTTTCTTGGCATTTTGATTGAAAAAATTATTTTTGCACAAATTTAAACCGCATACTAAAATGTATTGGACATTAGAATTAGCATCCTACTTAAGTGATGCACCGTGGCCAGCCACTAAAGATGAATTGATTGATTATGCAATCCGTACTGGAGCGCCCTTAGAAGTTGTAGAAAACTTGCAGGCGATCGAAGATGAAGGAGACTCATATGACTCCATCGATGAAATCTGGTCCGACTATCCAACAGATGACGACTACCTCTGGAATGAGGATGAGTATTAATAACAATTAGAATTTAAAGTTAAAAAGGTCTCAAATCGAGACTTTTTTTGTACTCTTTATTTACCTTAGATTAGAAACAGTTCACCTTAATTTCTTGAGGTGTCATTAATATATTTAAGACGACCGAGGTCGTCCGTAAACAAACAAACCATACCCATGAGTTTTTTAGATTCAGTATTAAAGGTATTTGTCGGTGACAAATCCAAACAAGATGTAAAAGCTATCTCCCCAGTAGTAGACCAAATAAAGACATTCGAAAAACAGCTAGAAGGTCTATCTAATGATGAGCTTAGGGCGAAGACCAAGCTTTTCAAAGATAAAATAGCAGAAGCCAGAAAGCCTTTCAAAGAAAGAAAAGAACAACTTCTCAAAGATTCCGAACTTACTGAAGACATTGACGAAAGAGAAGATATGTATCTCGAGATCGATAAGATTCAAGATGAAATTTACGATGTAACCGAGAAAGTCCTAGACGACATCTTGCCTGAAGCCTTTGCGGTAGTTAAAGAAACCGCCAAGCGATTTGTAAACAATACAAGCCTTGCTGTTACCGCAAATTCGTTTGATAGAGAAATTTCTGGGTCTAAGGATTATGTTACTCTAGAAAATGACCAAGCAGTTTGGTCCAACTCTTGGGATGCCGCTGGAAAACCTATAACCTGGGACATGGTACATTACGATGTTCAGCTTATTGGTGGTATAGCAATGCACCAAGGAAAAATTGCAGAGATGCAAACAGGTGAAGGTAAAACCTTGGTAGCAACCTTACCGATGTATCTCAATGCATTAGCTGGTAAAGGTGTACACTTAGTTACGGTTAACGATTATCTTGCAAAAAGGGATAGCGCATGGATGGCTCCTATTTTTGAATTCCATGGTCTTAGCGTAGACTGTATCGATTACCATAGACCTAATTCTGAAGGTCGTAAAAAAGCTTATAATTCTGATATCACTTACGGAACCAATAACGAGTTCGGGTTTGATTACCTAAGGGATAATATGGCACATTCGCCAGATGATCTTGTGCAACGTCCGCACCATTTTGCGATTGTGGATGAGGTGGATTCTGTTTTGGTAGATGATGCGCGTACTCCCTTGATTATCTCTGGCCCCATTCCACAAGGAGACCGTCACGAATTTACAGCCCTAAAACCTAAAGTTGATAGCATCGTTGCGGTTCAGAGAAAATATTTGACCGGAGTTTTGGCAGAAGCCAAAAAAATGATTTCCGATGGCGATACTAAAGACGGTGGTTTTAAACTACTAAGGGTTTATAGAGGTATGCCTAAAAATAAGGCGCTGATAAAGTATTTGAGTGAAGAAGGTATAAAACTGTTACTTCAAAAAACTGAAAACCAATACATGCAGGATAATAACCGTGAGATGCCAAAGGTAGATGCGGAACTGTACTATGTTATTGATGAAAAAAATAATCAGGTTGAATTAAGTGATAAAGGTGTCGATTTTCTTTCGGGCGAAGACGACCCTAATTTCTTCGTGATGCCAGAGATTGGTGTTGCAATCGCTCAAATTGAAGCTAAAAATCTTTCAAAAGAAGAGGAAGCTGAAGAAAAAGAAGAACTTTTTAGAGAATTCGGGATTAAATCAGAAAGAATTCATACTCTAAACCAATTATTGAAAGCATATGCTCTTTTTGAGAAAGACATTCAATATGTGGTCATGGAAAATAAAGTAATGATCGTGGATGAGCAGACCGGACGTATCATGGACGGTCGTCGTTATAGTGACGGTCTACACCAAGCGATTGAAGCGAAAGAAAACGTTAAGATAGAAGATGCGACCCAAACGTTTGCAACGGTAACGCTTCAAAATTACTTCCGTATGTATCGAAAATTATCTGGTATGACGGGTACTGCGACCACCGAAGCAGGTGAGTTCTGGGAAATCTATAAATTGGATGTGGTAGAAATTCCGACCAACCGCCCAATCGCCCGTGATGATAAAGAGGATTTGGTTTATAAGACCAAACGTGAAAAATATAATGCAGTAATCGATGACGTTACCAACCTTTCAGAAGCTGGACGTCCGGTCTTAATCGGTACAACTTCAGTAGAAATTTCTGAGTTACTCGGAAAGATGCTTAGCATTAGAAAGATTCCACACAACGTACTTAACGCGAAACTTCATAAAAAAGAAGCAGACATCGTAGCCGAAGCTGGTCAGCCAGGTCAAGTAACTATTGCCACCAACATGGCGGGTCGTGGTACGGATATTAAATTGGCTAAAATCGTGAAAGAAGCCGGTGGTCTTGCAATCGTTGGTACAGAAAGACATGATTCTCGACGTGTAGACAGACAGTTACGTGGTCGTGCAGGTCGACAAGGTGATCCAGGAAGTTCTCAATTCTACGTGTCATTAGAAGATAATCTTATGAGATTGTTCGGAAGTGAGAGAATTGCGAAAATGATGGACAGAATGGGTCTAGAGGAAGGTGAAGTAATTCAACATTCCATGATTTCAAAATCTATTGAAAGAGCTCAGAAAAAAGTTGAAGAAAATAATTTCGGGGTAAGAAAACGTCTTTTGGAATATGATGATGTTATGAACGCTCAACGTGAAGTGGTTTATAAGCGTCGCCATCACGCTCTTTTCGGCGAACGACTTAGGGTAGATTTGGCCAACATGATTTATGATACCTCCGAAATCATTACCGAAACAAATAAAGGCGCTGGAGATTATAAGAATTTCGAATTTGAATTGATTCGTTATTTCTCAATGAGTTCACCGCTTACGCAAAGTGAATTCGACACTATGGCGGTTAAGGATATTACCGGTAAAGTTTATAAAGCCGCTTTTCAACATTATAGGGATAAGATGCAGAAAAATGCGGATATGGCATTTCCTGTAATCCGTAATGTTTATGAAAATCAAGGAGACAAATTCAAGAGAATCGTGGTTCCTTTTACCGATGGCGTAAAAAATATTCAAGTGGTTACTGATCTTAAAAAATCGTATGAATCAGAAGGAAAACAACTGATCAATGATTTCGAAAAGAACATCACCCTTGCAATTGTAGACGATTCTTGGAAAACGCATTTGCGTAAAATGGACGAGCTTAAGCAGTCGGTACAGTTAGCGGTTCACGAACAAAAAGATCCATTATTGATCTATAAGTTTGAAGCTTTTGAATTATTCAAACAAATGCTGGATCAAGTAAATAAAGATGTTATTTCATTTTTATTTAAAGGTGAGTTGCCGTCAGAAACTACTAATAACATTCAGGAAGCGAGACAGACCAGACAAAAGGAGCAATTGGAAACGTCTAAAGAAGAAATCCCGAATATGGACGAACGTGCTGCACAGAGCCGTGCGGTAGGGGGTAATACTCAACGTCAACCAGAAATTGTAGAAACAATCGTTAGAGACAAACCCAAAATCGGTAGAAACGATAAGGTTACCATTAAAAACGTGATGAACGGTGAAAGCAAATCCGTAAAATATAAGCAAGCCATTCCTTTACTAGATAAAGGAGATTGGGTTATTGTGAATGATTAAACTTCACTTTTAATAAGTGATAAAATAAAAAATCCCAACATCGATGATGTTGGGATTTTTTTTGAAAGCCTTTGGCGTTTTTTTTACTCCTTATTCTTCTATCTTTAAATTTCTAATTTCTTTTGTATGAAAATAATTTTAAAAAAACATAAATTAAGGTTTTACTGTATTCTTTCAATTTGTTCCTTCTTTATCTTATCTTCTTGCAAGGATTCTTCAAAAGAATTGGAGGCTGAAGAAAATACTGCACAAAAAACAGATTCTATGACAACTAAACTCATGGCAGAATTAGAATATGAAATTAAATCTACTAAAGGTGAAGGTGCCTTTTGGAATCATAAATCCAACGAACTGTTTTGGGTAGATATCGACGGCAAAAAAGTGAATATTTACAATCCACAAACTAAGACCAATAAGTCAATTCCTACCCCTTCTATGGTCGGAACCTTAGTCCCAAAATCTGATATTGAAGTTGTAGTGGCTCTAGAAGATGGGATTTATATTTTAAATACTGAAAATTCTCAATTTACCCTTCTCACTAATATAGAAAAAGAAATTCCTACCAATCGGTTTAACGATGGCAAGGCAGATCCTGCCGGCCGTCTCTGGGTTGGTTCAATGGCTTTTAACGAACAAAAACATGCGGCAAGATTATATATGGTTGATCAAGAAGGGCGTGTTGAAGAAAAAATAGATAGCATTACCATTTCTAACGGCATTGCTTGGTCTAAGGATAATTCTAAAATGTATTATATCGACACTCCGACCGCTAAAGTAAAAGTTTTTGATTATAATAACTCCACAGGTGAAATCAGTAATGAAAAGGTTGCGGTAGAAGTGCCAAATTCGTTGGGTTATCCAGACGGAATGACTATTGACGAAGAAGGAATGCTCTGGGTCGCCATGTGGAACGGCAATGCGGTGTATCGTTTTGATCCCAACACTGGTGAAACTCTACAAAAAATAGAAGTTCCTGCTCATAACGTTACCTCTTGTGCTTTTGGCGGAAATAATCTAGAAACACTTTATATTACCTCGGCAACCGTAGATATGAAAGATGAAGAACACCAAAAATATCCACTTGCCGGCTCAGTTTTTAGAGTTGTACCTGGCGTAAAAGGGGTTAAATCTTCATTCTTTGGGAATGACAAAAAATAAAACCATCATCGTAATGGGTGTTAGCGGAAGCGGAAAAACCACAATCGGGAGACTGCTGGCGGAGCGTCTTTCTATGCCTTTTTACGATGCAGATGATTTTCACTCTGAAGCGAATATCAAGAAAATGAAGGATGGTATCGCTTTAAATGACGAAGATAGGATGCCATGGCTGTACACCATTTCAAAAAATCTCAAAGATTGGCAAAGTAATAAGGGAAGTGTTTTAGCATGTTCTGCCTTAAAAGAATCTTACCGGGAGATTTTTAATGAAAACCTGGAATCGATCATTTGGGTCTATCTCGATGGAAAATTTACTGACATCGACCAACGGTTAAAATCGAGAGGGCATCATTATTTTAATCCAGCCTTACTTCACTCCCAATTTGATACTTTAGAAATTCCTGATTATGGCATTAAAGTACCTATTGATAAAAGTCCAGATAAAATCGTGGATTCGATTATAAAAAATTTAAATGAAGATGAAAAAATCTGAATTTGGCATTATAGGTTTAGGAGTAATGGGCGGTAATCTAGCTTTGAATGTTTTGGATAGCGATATTTCACTATCGGTTTATAATCGAAGCGCAGGCAGCGAAGCCGATGTGGTCAGTGATTTTTTAGAGGAAAATTCTAAATATTCGCATTTGAAAGGATTCACAAATCTTGAAACTTTTGTTGAATCCTTAAAAGCTCCAAGGAAGATTTTGATAATGATTAAAGCAGGTGCAGCAATCGATTCAGTCATCGATCAATTAAAACCTTTTTTAGAAAGTGAGGACATTTTAATCGATGGTGGAAATTCCTATTACTTAGATACTGAAAGAAGGATTGCATATTTACAAGAATCCAATATATATTTTATAGGATGCGGAATTTCTGGAGGAGCTGAAGGTGCTAGAAGAGGACCGTCTATGATGCCTGGTGGGCCCAAAATCGCTTATGATAAACTTGGGCATATACTAGAACGTATTTCTGCAAAGGATGCTGCAGGAAATCCTTGTTGCACTTACATTGGTCCTGGTGGAGCTGGTCATTATGTGAAAATGATTCATAATGGGATAGAATACGCCGAAATGCAATTGCTTGCCGAAATTTATTCAATCTTAAGATTGACCTTGCCTTATGAAGCAATACAAACCATTTTTGAAAGTTGGAATTCTTCAAATTTAAAGAGCTTTCTTTTAGAGATTTCAACTGCAATTTTAGGAGCCAAAGAAAATGACAGTTTTGTACTTGACCAGATTCTAGACAAATCAGGAAATAAAGGCACCGGCTTTTGGTCAGTAAGGTCCGGACTAGAACTGGGATTACCAACTACCATGATGAGCTCTGCGCTCTACGCTAGATTTCTTTCAGCATTTAAAGAAGATAGAGTTGCTTATTCAAAAAAGCTCGCAAAACCTTATAAAAATTACACAAAAAGAAATATTGATGATGTAAAATCGAGCTACGAATTTGCCCGTATTATAAATCATCATCAAGGATTTGAGATACTTCGAGAAGCGAGTGAAATCCACAATTGGAATCTCGATTTAGGAGAAATCGCAAGAATTTGGACCAACGGATGTATCATTAGATCCTCCTTGATGGAAAAACTGAGCGATATCTTTAAAACAGGAAATTCAATCTTAACTGAAGAAAGTTTTATTCAAACTTTGAAAACCTCAGAAGAAAAAATTTCCAACTTTATAAAATTAAGTATGGCAGATAGAATTCCGGTAGACTGCTTTTGGTCTGCTTATAATTATTGGGTTTCAATAACAACCGAAAATTTACCAGCCAATTTAATCCAGGCACAGCGAGATTTTTTTGGCGGCCACACTTACCAACGTATCGACCGTCCTTCGGAGGAATTCTTTCACTTTAACTGGACAGATTAATGCTAGAACCCAGATTGATTTTTGCGGTTTTAGCCGGTATCGCTGTTTTATTGATCCTAATCTTAAGATTTAAGATTCAGGCCTTTATTTCACTTTTAATTGCAAGCATTACGGTGGGTATTATCGCCGGCATGCCCCCTATGGATATCATTAAAACCATGCAAGAAGGTATGGGTGGGACGTTGGGTTTTGTGGCAGTGGTGGTGGGTCTTGGGGCAATATTCGGGACAATTTTAGAACATTCTGGTGGAGCTGAAGCATTGGCTAATTATCTGCTTTCAAAATTTGGTGAAAAACGGGCCACTTGGGCGATGACGATTACCGGTTTCTTTATTGCCATTCCAGTATTTTTTGATGTAGCTTTTATCATTTTAGTGCCTTTGGTTTATTCGCTTCAACGGAGAACTAAAAAATCTTTGTTGCTCTACGCTATCCCCTTGTTAGCGGGTCTAACCATTACTCATTCATTTATCCCGCCAACTCCAGGTCCTGTTGCCGTAGCCGATATTCTTGGAGCAGATTTGGGCTGGGTCATTTTATTTGGATTTTTAGCCGGAGTTCCTGCAGCTATCATCAGCGGTCCACTTTTCGGAAAGTATATTTCAAAAAAAATAAATATTTCTGCTCCCGAATTAGATACTACCGACGATGTTAAAACCGCGTATCCGGCAGTTGGGTTAATTCTTGGAATCATCGGAGTTCCCATTCTCTTGATTGTTTGCAATACCTTAATCAATAGTCCGCTGACGGATTCTTGGGGAATACCAGATTTCGCAAAAGAGTGGTTAGAAATGATTGGTCATCCTTTTTCTGCCTTGATTATCGCAAATCTGCTCGCTTGGTATTTATTGGGAATCAAACGAGGTGCCTCTAAAAAACATTTGCTCAAGATTTCTACCGAAAGTATGGGAGCGGCTGGGATTATTATACTACTGACCGGTGCCGGCGGAGTCTTTAAGCAAATGCTTGTAAATACCCATACAGGAGAAATGCTCGCAAATTATTTCGCCGACAAAGGTGTTAGTATCTTGCTTTTCGCATTTATTGCCGCAGGTTTGGTTAGGATTCTACAAGGATCTGCAACGGTCGCCATGATTACCGCAGCTGGTCTTACCGCACCACTTATTACTGCAAACATATCCGAAATCGACAAAGCCCTAATGGTAATTGCCATCGCCGCTGGTGCATCCATGTTATCTCACGTAAATGACAGCGGATTTTGGTTAGTGAGTAAATATTTGGGCCTTACTGAAAAACAAACTTTTAAAAGTTGGACCGTAATGACAACCATCTTAGCCTTTGTAGGCTTTGGAACGGTTTCGTTACTTTCTCTTTTATTTTAGGTTGAAGGGTTTAAAGTTTCAATAGTAAATTTGGATCTGGACAATTATCTAGATAAAATTCAAGATTTTTTTGGCTGCACACACCCGGATAATCTCCTTGATAATTTTCAATATTTCGTATAATTTGAAGGTGCAGATGCGGCGGATAATCACCGTTTACCGAAGAATCGCCTAATTTTCCGATTTTTTTTCCTTGCTTAATTTTTTTTCCCACGAACATCTTTTCCATTGAATCTAAACTCAAATGCCCGTATAACGTATAGAAAACAAATTCTTCCATTTTATGTTCTAAGATAATTGTGGGGCCATAATCTCCAAATTCACCGTTATTCCTATAACTATGGACTCTTCCTTCTAGAGGCGCATAGATTTTAGTTTCGGCTTCGGCCCAAATGTCCATACCTAAGTGGATGTTTCTCTTCTCCTCGCCTTCTTCAGCCTTAAAATTTTCTGCCCGATCATAGATGCCGCGGATTTCGTTATAGCCACCATAGCCAATACTGGCATCATTTTCCTTAATATGGCCAAAAATGTAGGCATCCAACGCTTCCGACGAGGAAACATCTATATCTTGTAGTTGTTTATTGTTGGTCGATAAATCGATTGGAATGTAGTCGCTAGACTTAAATTGTTCATCTAAGAGCCTGATCGGGTCTTTATCGATATTGCGAAGAAATTCGTGAAACTGGGTTTGGGACATAGGTTCTAGTATTTAATCCCAAAAATAATATTTATTGCATAAAAACATTGCTGAATTTAGAATTCACTATAATCGTCTTGTCACTTGACATTTCTCCTGTTGAAAAACTGCTGGTTCTCTCGTCATTATTTTTCGGGTGGCTCAATTTAGAACGGTTGCCTTTATATTGAAACTTATATGCTGCCGTCGGTAATTTTATATGGGCATCGCTATTTTCTAGGACGATATTTAAATTCTTAAAACTAGGGTCTATACTGGCTACCCATAAATCGCCGAAACTTCCGTTTATTATTGAATTTCCGCCAACATTACCTAAACTGATATTTGAAGAATTGGAGGTAAGCATCAAATTTTTAGCGTTTTTGATTTCAGCTTTATTCACGAAATTCAGGAATAATTCTCCGGTCTTCCATTCGGTTATGGACACTGGCGAATAAGAAACATTGATGGAAGTTTCACTTCCATCAATGTAGTCTGCTATAAGTGTAGCATGAGATATATCGGCCTTTAAATTATGAATCAATGAGGTGAACTTTAGTTCTCCGTGTCTCACGTTCATCTTTAATTTTGCCTTTTTAGGGACTTTAAGCTTTATCGTTTTAATTGTCTTAGAATCTTTGTTTTCTAAAGAATTTCTCAACTGACCTTTACTAAGCGCCATTTGCGCCTGGGTTTTAACTAATTTGGCGTTTCCTTGTGCAAGTGCAGCATGTTTTTCTGCCATTTCTGCAGATAGCTTTGCTGAATTCGCTTCCATCTGCGCAGCAAATTTTTGTCCCCAGGCTTCCATTTTCTCTTCATAATCCTTTCCGAACTGCTCTCCAAATTTTTCGCCCCAAGCTTCCCATTTTGCTCCGTTTTCCTCATTATAAGTATCTCCGAATTTTTCTCCCCAGGCTTCCATTTCCTTTTCGAATTTCTTCCAATCTACTTTGCCAAATTCTTTGGCCCAAGAGCGCATTTTATCCTTATAATCTTTACCATATTTCTTTTCATAATTTTTGCTCCACTTGTCTAAATACTTTTCTCCATCTTTTTTGTAAGCTTCATAGTCAAAGTTAATATTTCTCATCCCTTCTGGTAATTCGGGTAACTCAGGGACTTTTGGAGCTTTCGGCATATTCTGTACAAAAGCTAGATTCGGCATTTCTGGCATTTCGGCCATAAAACTCAAATTTGGGATTTCTGGCATATCAGCCAAGGAAAGTTCCAGATTACGCAATGCCGCCAAGGATTCTCCATTCATAAAGCTAAAGTCAGAATTAGACCAAGACGAATTGCTGCCGTTAGAATTAATGGAAATACTGTTTCCGCTGCCTACAATTCTTAAGTCCCACTGTTCTAGCGCCTGTTTCAGTTCTTCCATGGATAATTTATCACTTTCGATATAAGCTTCAACTTCCACGTTATTTTTATCCCAAGTTTCAATTTGGATTTCTACATGACTAAGGTTAAGGTCTATGATTGCATCAGCATCTACTTTAATGGTCTTTGCTAACTTTTCCAATTTCTGCTGTGAGAACATCATTGTAGATACAAAGGTGCAGATAAGGAATATTTTTATTTTAAAATTGTTCATTTTTTGATTGTTTTGATGTTAACTAATGGTATTCTGCTTTGCGGTATCGCCAAGTTGTTCTAACTGATTTTTGAGACGATACAATAAATTCAATCTAAATTTTAAATTATCTATCAGCGCGCTGACGGTAAGTTCATTGGGCCCAGATTCTGTGAGCTCTACAGATAATCTCTCATACTCTTTATTTAGCTCTTCAAGTTTTTGGATATAGCCATCAAAAAGTTCTTTATTATCGTCATTGATATCCATATTTGCTAGCTCTAGGTTGATGTTTGCGACATAATAATCTTCAACTTTCTTTAAGCTAGGAGAAACATCACCTAAAGTTTTGAGCTGCGCTATTTCCTGGGGTTTGCTTTCTTTGATATTCTCAGACTTGTCGAGATATTTAAATGCTCCATAACCAAGTCCTAAGAAAATCACCATACTTGCGGCAATCTTTAGAAAAAAGATGCTGCTGTAACCTTTCTTAGAATTTTGTGATTCTAGCTTGGTTAAAAAACGTTTTTCATGACCTTGAGGCATTTTATCTGCTGATAATTTATCGTCAGACTTTAGCATTTCCCTAATATCTTGTGCCATCTTTAATTTTTTTTAGTTTTCCTTGTAATTTCTTTTTCCCTCGTGAAAGCTGAGTTCTAGAAGCAATCTCGCTAATCGATAAAATTTCTGAGATTTCTTGATGATCATAACCTTCTACCAAATACAGCATAACTACGTATTTGTACTTATCGGGCAAGGTTTCAATCGCATGCTTAATTTCTTCCAACGTAATCGTATCTTCCACCAACCATTTATCCTGTGCTTCGTCATCTACCACTTTAAGGTGAACTTCTTCAAGTTGAATTAGATATGCTTTATTCTTTTTTAACTGGTCGATTGCTTTGTTGATTACAATTCGTTTTAACCAAGCTCCAAAGGTTACTTCGGCGGTAAACTGATAAATTTTAGAAAATGCTTTTAAGAAGGATTCCTGTACGATATCTTCAGCTTCCATAGAATCTTTGACAAATCTCATTGCAACACAATACATGCCGTCGCAGTATTGCCTGTACAGTTGCATCTGCGCAGACTGGTCGTTCTTCTTGCATTTTTCAATTAATTCAGTTTGAAACACGCGCTCTTTACTATTTGGTTAGTGGTTAGGTTCATTATAAGGACGACGTTCTTTTTCAGCTGTTGCAGATTTCTTTATAAATTTTGAAAAATTTAATTTTTTTTGAATAATTGGTCACTTGAAGAGCACAATTAAAAAATAGGTCCTTCGTTAAAATTATGAAATATCAATACCTTTACAATTAATTAAAATTCTGGTATTTAATATGAATGCATTTTTAAAATGGTTACTCGTAATTCTTGGATTAGTAGCCGTTGGTCTCTTTTGTTACTCTTATTTTGTGGGAGATATTTTTGAAAAACGTTTGAGTCCCAAGGATACGGTCGAGTTTTCATTTAATGATTTAAACCTTAAGGTTTTTTACAACAGACCCTATAAAAAAGGAAGAGAGATTTTTGGCGGACTCGTACCATACGACCAAGTATGGCGTACTGGAGCTAACGAAGCGACAACCTTCTCCACCAACAAGGATTTATTGATAGAAGGAAACGAAATACCAAAAGGTACTTATACGCTATGGACTATCCCAAACGACAGCGTTTGGCAAGTGATGTTCAATACAAAACTGTATGCCTGGGGGGTGGACGAAAAAATGCAGCCGATGAGAGAAGCAGAATTCGATGTGTTGGATATTCATGTTCCCGTAGATAGTCTTTCGACGGATGTTGAACAATTTACCATAGGATTCAATAACAGCACCGGAAATATTTTGCTCACCATGGCCTGGGACAGAACTAAAATTGAAGTACCGATTGAGGTCGATCCTACGGTCGAAAAATAATTCAGTTTAAGTTTACCTTTTAATTTTACATATCTTACTGAATGTAATCTCTATATTTTATTCATTTGAAGTCTAAACACAAAAGTTCCATAAGCGAAACAGAAGGAATAAAGCTTTCATCTAAAATGAATAAAGATTTGCTTGGGAGAAAAAATAGAAAGACTACAAACAATTCTGCAGAGTCTATTTATCATGAAATCATTGCGGGAAATATTGCTGCCTTAAGCCAAGGCATTACGCTTATTGAAAGTTCTAATGCAAGCCATAGAGAGAAATCCTCTGAACTTTTAAAACTCTGTTTGCCACATTCTGGTAATTCCTTAAGGATTGGAATAACTGGAGTTCCAGGTGTAGGTAAGAGTACTTTTATCGAGTCGTTTGGAAAGCATTTAAGCGATAACGGTAAAAAGATCGCCATACTCGCGGTTGATCCAACTAGTCAAAATAGCAAAGGAAGTATTTTGGGAGACAAGACCAGAATGGAAATCCTTGTCAAAAGCAAAAATGTATTTATTCGCCCTACTCCATCGGGTATTTCTTTAGGAGGGGTCGCTAGGAAGACGAGAGAAACCATCATCTTATGTGAAGCTGCGGGTTTTGACACCATTATTATTGAAACGGTAGGCGTTGGCCAAAGTGAAGTTGCGGTACATTCTATGGTCGACTTTTTTATCCTATTAAAATTGGCGGGCGCCGGTGATGAATTACAAGGAATTAAACGTGGAATTATAGAAATGGCCGATCTCATCGCCATAAATAAAGCCGACGGAGATAATTTGAAAAATGCCAAACACGCTCAACAGGATTTTAAAAATGCATTACATCTCTATCCGCCAAAAGAATCAAAGTGGCAACCTAACGTTTTACTTTGCAGTGCTCTAAATAATGAAGGGATTTTAGAAATTGCTGAGGAAACAGAGAAGTTTCAAAATTTGGTAGGGGAAAATGGTCATTTTAAAAAGAACAGAATTGAACAACAGAAATATTGGCTTTTTCAGTCTATAGAAGACAATTTAAAATCAGCCTTCTATGATAAATCAGATATTAAAATTGAGCTTCAGAAACAGATAGAGTTATTAAAAAGAAATGAAACCACGGTCTTCGCTGCAACCGAATATCTTCTTAATCTTTAAAACTTTCCTTATACCAAGCGACTTGCTTTCTTACCGCTTCTAATAAAGTTGTTTTAGGATTATAGTTTAATAATTTTCTCGCTTTGTCAATATTTGCCTTTGTGCGTAGTTGGTCCCCCGGACGTTTTGGAATTATATTGACTTTAATCTCCTTCCCAAGAACTTGCGAAACTGCGTCTATCCCATCTTGTGTAGTATGTTCTACTTCTGTCCCTAGATTAATTACCTCACCATCAACTTTTTCCTCATTTCCAATGACGCTAACTACGCCGTCAACGATGTCTCCAACATAAGTAAAGCTTCTTAAATGCTTGTCACTTCCTTCAAACAAAGGAAAAGCTTCATCTTTTAAACCAAGTTCTATTAATTTGGTATACATTTTTTCTGGGCGCTCTCTTGGTCCAATCACAGAGTATAACCTCAGGGAACAAGCTCTAAATTTATTCTCTCTTGTTTTTTGAAGCACCAATTGTTCTGCCGCCAATTTTGTTACTCCATAATAAGATGCCGGTTTTGGGGCTACATCTTCGGTAAAAGTTGCTTCTAATCCGTAAATTGAAGATGTGGCAATATTAACAAACAATTCAAGATTATTTAAGCCTAATGCATAATCAACAAGATTGTTGGTTGCGATAAAATTATTGGAAAAATAATCTTTAAATGTTGAAGCGACAGATATTCCTGGCTGTGCAGCAAAATGAAAAATATAATTTACATCATTAGGCAATAATTGACTGATTTCTGCATCCACTAAATCGGCTTTAATCATGGTTACACCCTTAGCTTCTAGGGCTGAAGCATTCATCATCTTTAGTTCAGGACTGTAATAATCATTAAAATTATCGATGCCAATTACAACATGTCCTAAATCGCTCAATCTTTCAGCTGCGTGCGACCCTATAAATCCTGCGGCCCCAGTTACCAGTATTTTCATTTATTATAACTATTCGCGCAAAATAAGAACTTTTTAGCCAAAAGCGAAAACAACCTATAAAGTAAAAAAGAATACTTTTGCCGTAAGATATTTAAATGGAAGACCAATTAACGATTATCGTTCCCGTATATAACGAAGCGGACAACATAGAAAGGCTGGAAACTGAATTAGACCAGTTTCTAAGTAATACATCTGTACCAAGCTCAATTTTGTTCGTAAACGATGGATCGAGTGATAATTCATTAGGGTTGATTAAAGAATTGTGCAGAAGAAATAATAACTACAAATTTATTTCTTTTAAAGAAAACAGAGGTTTAAGCTCGGCACTGAAAGCTGGTTTCGATTACGTAGAAACCTCCCTAACGGGCTACATCGATTCAGATTTACAGACCTCTCCCATGGATTTTATTCTGTTATTGAATGAAATTAAAAGCTACGATCTAGTTACCGGAGTAAGAACCGATAGGAAAGATTCTTTCGTCAAAACCATTTCCTCTACTATCGCTAACGGTATTAGAAGAATGTTTACCCACGATGGAATGGATGATACGGGTTGCCCACTAAAAATCATAAGAACCGATTTTGCTAAAAGAATCCCTATGTTTAGAGGGCTTCATAGATTTTTACCGGCCATGATTTTATTACAAAATGGAAGAATTTTACAAGTGCCGATTAAACATTTTCCTCGGACTGCCGGAAAAGCAAAATTCGGACTTCGAAATAGGCTCTTTGGCCCTTTGCTAGATTGTTTCGCCTATCTTTGGATGAAGAAGAAATACATCACCTACAATATCTCAGAAAAGAGTGAATGAATATCTAGTGTACGCCATTGGATTCTTAGCCCAACTCCTTTTTTCTTCAAGGCTCATTGTGCAATGGTTAAAGTCCGAAAAAGTAAAAGAAGTAATTACGCCAACAAGTTTCTGGACATTAAGCTTATTAGCCTCTCTCCTTCTTTTTATTTATGGATATCAGAGAGATGATTTTGCGATTATGCTGGGACAAGGAATTACCTATTTTATTTACATCAGGAATCTTCAATTGTTAGGGGAATGGTCCAAATACCCAAAGTTTGTGCAGTATTTCTTAATTGTAGTACCGACCCTAGTGGCAATTTTCTACTTTAATAACAATAAAATAGATGTTGATCTACTTTTCAAAAATGAAAATATTCCAATAAAATTATTAATTCTCGGGATTGTTTCACAATTGATATTTACCTTAAGGTTTGTATATCAGTGGCTATATTCAGAATATAAAAAAAAATCGAACCTTCCTCTCGGATTTTGGATACTTAGCGTAATCGGGTCATTATTGATTTTGATTTATGCTTATTTTCGGCGAGACCCTGTACTACTTGTAGGACATGGATTAGGTTTGTTTATTTATATCCGGAATCTTTTTTTAATCAAGGGACATCATGTTTCGAAGGCTTAACGTTTATCCAGTAGCATTTATCACGATTTTCGTGATGTTAATCACCTTAACCAGTTTCGACTATATTCCGGTAAGCATCATGGAATCGCGCAATTTCATAACTGCGCGCGAAATGGTAAACGATGGTAATTGGCTCTTGCCTACCCTGAATGGAGAACCGCGTTATGAAAAACCTCCATTGCCAACATGGCTTTCAGCAGTCTCTGGAATCGCCCTAGGAATCGATAGCGTTTTTGCGCTTAGGCTCCCTGGGATATTTATGATAATGATTATCGGGATTTTTTGTTATCTAATCACCGATAAATTGATTAAATACAAGACCCAAGCCTTTATCAATAGCCTTATCGTTATAACATCTTTCTACGTTTTCGCAATTACAGTAGAAGCGCCCTGGGATATTTTTGCTCATGGGTTTATGCTGATGGGTATCTTCTTCCTTATAAATTCTTTTCAGTCGGAAAAACTAAATTTAATCAGCTCTCTTTTATCGGCGCTCTGCATTGGTCTATCTATTTTAAGTAAAGGACCTGTCTCGGTTTACGCGCTTTTTCTGCCATTTTTGATTGCTTATTTGGTTGTTTTTAGAGGCAGCTTCAAACGGAGTAAAGTATTTACTTTATTCAGCGTTATTTTCCTAGCACTTATTATTGGTGGCTGGTGGTTCATTTACGCTAGAATAAATAATCCCGCGGCCTTCGATGCAGTTGTAAATACTGAATCAACAAACTGGGCCAATTATAATGTCAGACCATTTTATTATTACTGGAGTTTCTTTATCCAAAGCGGAATATGGACTATACCCACATTTATTTCACTGCTTTATCCATATTTGAAGGATAAAGTATATAATCTTAAAGCATATCAATTTACACTTCTTTGGACTTTGATATCTGTTATTCTACTTTCTATAATCCCCGAAAAAAAATCTCGCTATTTAATGCCGGTATTAATCCCGCTGGCTCTTAATACCGGTTTTTATATAGAATATTTGTTTAGGGAATTCAAGAATATAAAGTCATATTTAGAGCTAGTTCCTATCTATTTCTATTTCGGAATATTAGCCATTGCCTGTTTTGTAATACCGATTTCGGTATTTTTTATGAAGGATTATTTTGTTGGGTTCAGCATTCTTTGGTATACGCTTTTATCCTTTACCTTATTGACAATAGGTCTTGCACTATTTCTAGGTTTGAAAAATAAAAACCCTAAAACACTTTTCATCTCTGTGGTAGGCATTATGGTTTCGGTACTTCTATTCTTGCCCCCCATTTACGATAAGATGGAGAGAAATAATTATAATCCTATTAGTGAATTCCATAAGAACAGACTTTATAAAGACATCTCAGTTTATTCAATTAACGGAGTTTCGCCAGAGTTTATCTGGGATTATGGAGATAAGATTCCAGAGTTGAGAACAGAATCCAGCGAAATACTAATTCCTGATGAAAATCAATTTGGATTATTGGTGCCTAGGGCAAATGATTCCGTCGGAGAATTTTTGAAAAGTAAAAATCTTAAATACAAGAAAATATCTACCTACAATTTAAACAGATCTGCAAAGGGCGCTAAAGCCTATAAAGACCGTTTGGTTAATGATCTTCTTTTGGTTTCGAAGGAATAATAATCAGTTTTTTATTTAAATAGCGGTTCAATTTATAAAGTAAAAATCCGCCTAAGGAGCCGAAGATCATTCCGCACAAAACGTCTAATGGATAATGAACCCCCACGTAAACGCGACTAAAGCCCATCAACATCGCCCAAAAAATGAGTAGATAAATTAAATATCTAAATCTATGCCGTAGCATAAGTCCAATAAAGAAGGCTACGCCCATAGAGTTGGATGAATGTCCCGAGAAAAATCCGTATCTGCCCCCACAACCTGTGCGCACTAAACGCATATTTTGCAAGAGTTCATCTATATGACAAGGGCGAGGTCTTTCAAATCCATATTTGAAAAGGTTGGTGATTTGATCTGTAAATAATACCAAAAGCCCAAGCATAACGCAAGTAAGAAAAAATGATTTTAAATCGGACTGCTTGTAAAGAAGGTAAACAAGAAGTGCATAAAAAGGAATCCAATTAAACTTGGTTGTATACGCCATCCAAAAGGCATCCCATGTTGGAGTTCCAAGATTATTTAAGTATAAAAATAACTCAGCATCATATTGTAAAAGCTGGTCGATCATTATTCATCGTACCTCTTGATTTCCCTATCGTAAAAATCGGTTGCTTCTTGAATTAGGCCTTCAGCTTCAGATTCTAATTCTTCTTCATCCTGCTTGTCGAATTCTTCTAACCATTCTACCTCATCATCTTCAAGGTTAATTATAAATCTTGGGAATTCAGTATGAATAATATAAATAGCATTGGGATAATCCGTGTTGTCGCCGAGTATAAATTTTGGTAAGTCCATGAGTCTTTCGTTATCGCAAATATAGGAAAATTGAGAGGTTTAATTCCCTATACAGCGCTAAGCTGCTTTTCCCTGATTAATTTTTTCGTCAGTTTATTAAAACGGATAAAGAGAAGAATTGCAGCAGTCGATAAACCCGCCAAAAGTCCTAACCATATCCCGAATGAGCCTAAGCGCTCTTCAGTTCCGAAGTAAAAGCTAACCGGAAAGCCGATTACCCAATAAGAAATAAAAGTGATGATAGTAGGCATTTTCACATCTTGTAATCCTCTTAACGCTCCCAAGGCAACAACCTGCATACTATCGCTCAATTGAAATATAGCCGCCGCAATCAATAATGTTGAAGCTATGCTAACCACTTCGAGATTGTCTACCGAATTGGAGATATCGTTATAATCCACGTAAATCTTCGGTAACTGATTGCTAAATACATAAAACATAACCGCAAAGAAGGAAGCAAGTAACATTGCCATCAAAAAAATCGAGAAAGCGATCCTTCTGAGTTCTTTAAAATTGTTCAATCCTTTTTGATTACCAACCCTGATCATAGCTGCAACGCTTAATCCCATCGCCACCATAAAGGTCATAGAGGCAAGATTTAGAGCAATCTGGTTCGCTGCTTGAGGATTTTTCCCTAAAAGTCCGCTTAACCAAATGGCAGCGGTGAATATCCCTACTTCAAAAAACATTTGCATCGCACTCGGCAGACCAAGGTTCCATATTTTCCTGATCATGGACTTACTTAAATCAAATATTTTGAGACCAACGACATAGAACTTGGATTTTTCATTCCTTTTAAGCAACCACCAGAGATAAAAGACCATGACTATCCTGGACAGTAATGTACCATAAGCAGCGCCAACAATACCTAATTCGGGGAATCCCCATTTTCCGAAAATCAATAAATAATTAAGAAAGATATTTGCAATGTTTGCCAATAGAGTAGCGTACATAGGATATTTAGTCATGGACAACCCATCACTAAACTGTTTATAACCTTGAAATATAATTAGCGGGATAAGAGAAAGGGCGACCAAATCTAAGTAAGGACGCGCTAAAACTACAACCTCTTCTGGCTGTTCCATTAAATACATTAAGGGTTTGGCCAGCAACAAAATTAAAAACAAGACAATTCCTAAAACTGAGCAAAGAAAGAGTCCGTTTTTAAACGCCAATTTTCCTTCAGCTTTATTGCCCGCACTATCGTATTCGGCAATCAAGGGAGTAAGAGCAGTAGAAAAGCCAATCCCAACGGACATCGCCAAAAACAAAAAACTATTACCAAGAGAGACAGCAGCAAGTTCTGCAGTTCCCAATTGACCAACCATAATGTTATCTACAAAACTAACAAACGTATGTCCAAGCATACCTAACATTACAGGTGCAGCTAGCTTCCAGTTATACTTAAATTCTTTGGTGTACTCACTAATAATCACAACCCGTTTTTTTAATGCTGCAAAGGTACATTATGTTTTTTGATGAGAAATCGGGATTCTAAAGTGATTTATGGTAAGTTTCCTAGTTGATTAATTAGTAATATTCAAGTCAAAATCAATGGACTTGCACATTTTTCAAACTAAATTTTTGTAGACTTTGAAGAGTTAATATCCTTCCTAAAACTTGAATCGAGACGAAGTTTCTAAATTTTTTATTGCTGAATGATATTCTTGCAAAAGGTCATCCACAATTTTTGAAACGGGCTTAATATCATGTATCAAACCTGAAATTTGGCCTATTTCTAGTTCTCCTTCTTCAAGGTCACCTTCAAACATACCTCGTTTTGCCCTTGCCCTTCCGAGTAAAGTTTTCAACTTCTCTGGAGTCGGGTTGTTCTTGTATGCTTCAACAATTTGTTGGAAAAATTTATTCTTAATTAACCTAACCGGGGCAAGTTCTTTAAGAGTTAGCTGAGTATCACCTTCATCGGAAGCAACGACCAGATTTTTAAAATCCAAATGGGCCGAGGACTCTTCACTGGCTACAAATCTACTCCCTACTTGCACTCCATCGGCTCCTAAAATCATACAAGCCAACATGGCATTGCCGGTTGCGATACCTCCCGCCGCGATAAGTGGAATTCTAATTTTCTCCTTTACCATTGGTATCAAAGTTAAGGTCGTAGTTTCTTCGCGCCCATTATGGCCCCCTGCTTCAAAACCTTCAGCCACAACTGCATCTACACCTGCTTCTTGAGCTTTCAATGCGAACTTAACGCTGCTAACCACATGAACCACCGTAATACCTTGAACCTTTAATTTTGCGGTCCAGGTATTCGGATTTCCCGCAGAAGTAAAGACAATCTTAATATCTTCTTGAAGAATCACATCCATTATTTCTTCAATATTCGGATAAAGCAAAGGTACATTAACCCCAAAAGGTTTCGAGGTCGCTCGCTTACATTTTATAATATGCTCTCTAAGAATTTCTGGATACATAGACCCTGCACCCAGTAATCCTAAAATACCTGAATTAGAAGAGGCCGAAGCTAATTCCCAACCGCTATTCCACACCATACCCGCTTGTATTATCGGATATTTGATATTGAAAAGTTCGGTGATTTTATTTGGCATTAAGATTTAATAAATTTGAAGGTTTTAGTATTATTATCCAATGTTATTTTAAGCAAATAAACGCCATTCGCAAGGCTAGTAACATCAATTTTGTTTGAAGAGCCCAAGCTGTTTTGAGACTTTACTTTCGTGCCTAGAACATTATAAATTACAATTTTAGAATTACTCAATGATTTTGAAGATTGCAAGGTCAAAAATGAACTTACTGGATTTGGAAAAATCCTTAAATCGAGACTATATTTATCCTTGGTTGATAATAGCGCATTTAACGCATTTGACATATCCGGAATTCCATAACCGATAAAAAAATCAGGGTTATTAAATTGAGAAGATGATTCCCTAACTAATCTTTTGATTGTTTCTGGGTCTACATCTGGCATTGACTGCCATAGAGAGGCAATACTTCCCGCCATTATTGGGGAACTAAAGGAAGTTCCATTATTCGAAACCAAGGCACCACTGCTAGTTATAACATTTGCCGGCGCACCTTGAGCCGCAACATCTGGTTTCTGAGTTGGTTGTATCGCACTACCCTTAGAACTGAAAGATGCATAATTTCCTGATGGCGTAACTGCTGCAATACTAAAAACCCCAGGGCCATCTGCCGGCGCTCCAACGATTCCCCAACTAGAGTTACCTTCGTTACCTGCAGAATTTACCACAAGGATTCCTTTTTCTGCTGCAATATTTGCGCCCCTAGTGATGTAAGCGCTTTTTCCATCCATATCCGATGGTGTATAACTGTAATTCGGATTATCGTACTGAGTATAGCCCAAAGAGCTATTAATAATATTAACCCCAAGGCTATCTGCTCTCTCAGCTGCCTCTACCCAGTAACTTTCTTCAACCGGATTTTCGGATGGCCCAATCTCGGTTCTAAACAAATAATAAGAAGCGTCTGGTGCGGTACCAACATATTGACCATCTAAATATGCCGCCATTGTACTTAGAACTCTCACTCCATGGTCACCATCTACGGCAACGTTTAAATCACTGGTTCTATTTGGGAAATCATATCCACCTAAATAATCACCGTTGTTTCTTAATCGCTCAAATGCGGCAAGTGTTTCAATATTTGGAAAACCTGAATCTAACACCGCGATACAAATACCTTCGCCAGTATAATTATTTTCGTGAAGTAGGTCGACATTCAACATACTTACTTGGTTTTCACTTAGACCATAATTAAATGTCACTTGTTCATCTTCAACTGAAAATTTATTTTCCTGCTGTCTTACACGACCAGCATTGGCCAGGTTTTTATCAGCAAAATCAATAAAATCAACAAAATTTAAGGACGTTAGTGCTCTAATCTGTGCTTCTGTTCCTCTTACGTGCACCGCATTCATCCATTTAGATTTTGCGTAAACCGTGATTCCGGATTGGGTCTTGAGTTGTGAGATATAATTTTCGGTGACGGGAACATCCCTGGCATCAATTGAAATTCCATGTCTATTCTTGCGGTCTATCGCTCGCTGTGACAAAATTGTGTTAGGATTCGCAACTGCGTTAGCAACGTTTTGCTTGTCCTTCAAAAAGACCCAAGCATCTTGTTGCCCGTAACTGAAGTAACTTATTGTAATAACTAAAAGTAAAAGTAGATTTTTTGCCATATTTTTTTGGGGTTAAAAATGCAATTTATGAAATAACTCCTGATCCGACCAACTCATCCTTCAAATACCATGCAACAAATTGCCCTTCTGTAATGGCGGATTGTAATTCTTCAAACTCAACGTACATACCTGATTCAACTTTGGTTAAAGTCCCTGTTTGTAAGGGCTGTCTATAACGTATTCTTGCCAACACATTTAAACTTTCACCATCCGCCAAAGACATATCCGTCCGGACCCAATGAATTTCTTCCTCCTTAACAAATAAGGCTTTTTTCAATAATCCAGGATGATTTTTACCCTGGCCAGTGTATATAATATTTTCTTCAACATCAGTATCAATCACAAATAACGGCTCCGCAGTACCACCAACCGCGAGACCTTTTCTCTGACCTCTGGTAAAATAATGAGCTCCCTGATGTTTCCCAACGACCTTCCCGTCAGCTATAGCATATTCAACATCTTGTGCAAGATGATTTAATTCGTCGTTTTTAGAGCTGAATTGAGTTAGATTACCGTTATATTTTCCTAAGCTTGATGGAACTTCTACAATGACACCTTCCTTAGGTTTTAACTGCTGCTGGAGAAATTCTGGCAATCTAACCTTTCCTATAAAACAAAGTCCTTGGGAATCCTTTTTGCCAGCAGTCACCAAGTCTTGTTGTTTGGCAATTTCCCTTACTTCAGGTTTTAGAAGTTCACCAATCGGGAATAATGCTTTAGACAATTGCTCTTGCGATAATTGGCAAAGAAAATAGGATTGATCCTTGTTGGGGTCTTTACCGGCTATTAAGCTGTAAATAGTTTTATCTCCGTCCTTAATTTCTCCCTTTCTGCAATAATGACCAGTTGCAACATAATCTGCACCCAAATCTTCTGCAACCTTCATAAAAACATCGAATTTTATTTCTCTGTTGCACAATACGTCGGGATTAGGAGTACGGCCCATCTTATATTCGTTGAACATATAGTCCACGATTTTTTCTTTGTACTGCTCACTAAGGTCAATCGTCTGGAAAGGAATCCCCAGTTTGTCCGCTACCAGCATTGCATCGTTACTATCATCTAACCACGGGCATTCATCCGAAATCGTTACAGAGTCATCGTGCCAGTTCTTCATGAAAAGACCAATAACGTCGTAGCCTTGCTCCTTTAAAAGAAAAGCTGCAACACTAGAATCGACACCACCAGAAAGACCAACTACAACTCGTTTCATATCATATAAATTGACTTTATAGTCTTAAATAATTCGGCAAAATTACAAATAAAAAAAGCAACCAATTTGGTTGCCTATATTTCAACTAAGAAGCAAAATCTAATCCTGTTTGATTGGATTTTTCGACTTTACCGTAAAATCTTTTTCTTCCTTTAATTTTCCTTCTTCATAATACTTCCAAATACCATGCTTCATACCATTTCGGTATTCGCCCTCTGTAACAAGTACTCCTTCGCCATCGTAAAACTTCGAAATTCCATGAAGTACATTATCCTTATAAAGAAATTCTTTTAGAACTTTTCCGTTTTCCGAATACCAAGTATTTAAACCTTGTATCATCCCATCTTTATAGAAAACCTTCTCCGCGACTTGCCCATCTTCATAAAAAACCAATTTTTCTCCTTCTAATTTTCCGTTGTCATTATATGTTTCGGTAGACATCACTGCATCGGTCTTGTTATGGTAGTAAGTCCACTTTCCCATATAAAGTCTTCCGTTCAACTTGCCTTCGCTGATCAATTTTCCTTTGGAAGAAATAAACTTTGCTTCTGCAATACCAGTTTTAGCATCAAAATCCTTGGTTGCGCTTAAAATACTTTTGCCTTTATCTAAAGTATAATACTTAAACACGCCTGTTTCCTTACCGTGTTCAAATTGACCCTCGTATCTAACTTGGTCGGTGTGATCATAATTTTTTTTCCAAACTCCATGTCGTTCACCATTTTCATCCGTTTGATTTTTCTCTTGTGAAAACATCAAGAACGGAAACAAAAACAAAAAAGCTAATATTGAATTTTTTATATACATATACCGAAAAACGTTTGTTGATAGGAATAATTGCATTGCAAAACAAATACCAAAAATGAAATTCCTTGTAAAACCCTGAATTATCTTTTGCCTTGGGAATTTTTTTGTTTCTCTGCTGCTTCCATCATTTCTTGCATTTTACGTTGAAAACGATTCTCTTTTTTAGGCTTTTTCTTCTTCTCTTGAATCTGAGCATGAATCTTATTTTCATCCAAAATAAAGTTCTTGATGACCAGCATTATCCCGATACTAATTAAGTTGGAAATAAAGTAATACAAACTTAAACCTGAAGCATATTGATTAAAGAATACGATCATCATAATTGGTGAAAAGTATATCATGTACTTCATCATCTTCGCCATATCTGGCATCCCTTCGGCAGTTGGTTGTGAAGCCATTTGCTGTCCTGTGGTCATCTTCATATAGAAGAAGATTGCAATACCTGCTAGAATAGGAAAAAGACTTACGTGGTCACCGTAGAACGGTATGTTAAAAGGTAATTCTGCAATTACATCATATGAAGAAAGATCATCTACCCATAAAAATTTCTTTTGCCTTAAGTCAAAAGCAGTGGGGAAAAACATAAATAGGGCATAGAAAACCGGAATCTGCATTATACCTGGCAAGCATCCACTCAGCGGACTTGCTCCGGCCTTGCTCTGTAGAGCCATTGTTTCTTGCTGAGCTTTCAGTTTATTATCCTTGTATTTTTCTCGGATAACATCTAATTCAGGCTTTAATATTTTCAATTTTGCCTGAGACAAAAACTGTTTGTACTGAACAAAAGAAAGCAAGAGCTTAATAAGAATTGTCATCACGATAATGGCAATACCATAACTCATAAATCCACTTAAAAAACCGAATAGAGGAATAAATAATGCCTTGTTGATCCAGCCAAAGATTCCCCAACCAAACGGGATGCTCTTCTCTAAATCTTCATCATATTTTTTTAGGATTTTACTATCCGTAGGACCGTAGTAAAATTTAAGATTTCTGTTTAAGTTTCCAGCTTGTAGACTCAAAGGCATTTTCGCCAAATAATGCTTGGTAAAAACGGTATCAATATCTTCGTCCTCGACAAGATCTACCGAGGCGAGATTGGCTTTTTTTAGTGGCTTATCTGCGATAAGTATAGAACTAAAGAAATGCTGACGGAAAGAAATCCAGTTAACATCTTCTTCAATTTCTTCATCTTCCCCACCTTGATCAAGTTTGTCTACTTTATTTCTATCGTCATGCTGGTAGGTTAATCGCGTATATCGATTTTCATAGGAAATACTCTTATCATGTCGAAGGCCTTTCATCTCCCAATCTAGAACGATGTCTTGCGAACTATTCAATACATCATCTAAACCTTGCGATATAATAGAGAAATCTATCATGTAATCCGCTGGCCTAATCACGTATCGATATTCCAGAAAATCGCTTTCAGAAGTTTTGAGCTTCATCGAAACGATGGTATTTTCGCCATTCTCCGTAACTGTTGGTTGAAAATATTGGTCTTGAGTATTTAAAGTTCTGTTATCAGTAGTTCCGAAAGTAAGGTTGAATCTGGTATTGCCATCTTTAACCAAGTAAATCGGCAAGGAATCGTAATCGACATATTTTTTAAGTACAACCTCAGAAAGGTAACCCCCTTTATTGCTAAATTTTAATTTGAAGAATTCCGTTTCTACACCGGTTTCCTTGTCTGTTGCGGAAGGTAAATTTGAAGCGTAAGCAAAGGAGCCTACTGTATTTTGAAGTTGAATATTTCTTATTGAATCTGAAGCTGGCTGGTTGCGAAAGTCGTTAGTAGTGACTTGCTTGGTATCTTCAGGATTTGAGTCCTGACGCTCTGCTTCAACCTGTTCTTGTTTTGCTCTTTCCTGTTCTTCAAGTTCTTCGGGAGTTGGCTGATTTTTGTAAAACCAGAATAACATTATTCCAAAGATCAGTATAAATCCTATTAAAGAATTTAGATCAAATTTTTTTTCTTCCATTTAAAGACAAATCAATTGTACGTAGTTAGTCGGGGTCGTAGCAAACAATTATGCGACCATTATTGTTTTTGTGCCATAGTGACACCCTTAGACTCGTTTTTATAATTAAGTGCAGCTTTTACAAATGCCACGAAAAGAGGATGTGGATTCGCTACGGTACTTTTATATTCTGGATGGTACTGCACGCCTACAAACCAATCGTGATCGGGAATCTCAACGATTTCGACCAGATTGGTTTCTGGATTAAAACCGGTTGCGACCATCCCTGCATTTTCTAAGTCTTCCTTGTATAGATTATTAAGCTCATAACGGTGTCTGTGACGCTCCATGATGGTTTCGTTGCCGTAAATTTCACGGACCTTGCTTCCATCTTTCAATTTACATTCCCAAGCTCCCAATCTCATCGTGCCGCCTTTATCCTGAATTGATTTTTGGGATTCCATTAAATCAATCACCGGAAATTCTGTTTCGGGATCCATCTCGGTCGAATTGGCCGTTTTTAATCCCATTACATTTCTAGCGTATTCAATAACTGCCATCTGCATCCCTAAACAGACCCCAAAAAACGGAATATTATTCTCTCTCACATAGCGAATAGCATCAATCTTACCTTCGATACCTCTTTCACCAAATCCTGGTGCTACAAGCACCCCATGTAAATGACTTAGTTTTTCTTTTGCGTTTTTAGGAGTTAGGTATTCTGAATGAATGGCTTGAACTTTCACTCTCACTTCATTTTCCGCGCCGGCATGAATAAATGATTCTAGAATTGATTTGTATGAATCCTGTAACTCTACATATTTACCAATAAGACCAATAGTTACCTCGCCCTTAGGATTTTTATGACGGTCTAGAAAGACATTCCATCTATCTAAATTTGGTTCTGACCAGGGTAAATCTAATTTCTTAAGAACAACTTTATCTAGTTCTTGTTCTTGCATCAATTTAGGCACGTCGTAAATAGTAGACGCATCAATCGATTGAATAACCGCTTCTTGTCTAACATTGCAGAAAAGAGCTAATTTACTCCGTAAATCTTCAGGAAGTTCGTGTTCGGTACGGCAGACCAGTACATCTGCTTGTACCCCACTTTCCATCAAAGTTTTTACGCTATGTTGAGTCGGTTTTGTTTTAAGTTCGCCGGCAGCGGATAAAAAAGGTATAAGTGTAAGATGTATGACGAGTGCATTATGCTCTCCTAAATCCCATCTTAACTGTCTAACTGCTTCAATATAAGGTAAGGATTCAATATCCCCGACGGTACCACCGATTTCGGTAATTACGATATCATATTCACCAGAAAGACCCAAAAGTTGGATGCGCTCCTTAATTTCATCCGTAATATGCGGAATCACCTGAACGGTCTTGCCCAGAAATTCACCTCTACGTTCTTTTTCAATAACGCTTTGATAAATTCTTCCGGTGGTTACGTTATTAGACTGGCTAGTAGGAACATTTAAAAAACGTTCGTAATGTCCAAGGTCTAAATCCGTTTCTGCGCCGTCGTCCGTAACATAGCATTCGCCATGCTCATAAGGATTTAAAGTACCTGGATCTACGTTGATATAAGGGTCTAATTTCTGGATAGTTGTACGGTAACCTTGCGCTTGCAGAAGTTTCGCCAAAGAGGCGGCGATGATACCTTTTCCTAGAGAAGAAGTTACACCTCCGGTAACAAATATATATTTTGTGCTGGTTGCCATATTGCGCTTGTAAACGCCTGCAAATTTACAAAGAAGAAATGACAATACTAGAAGATATGGAAGAGATAATAGAGAATTAAAATTTAATAGGAAATTCTCTACTCGCCACTGGTCTACTTAGAGCTATACTGCTTGTAAAGAGCTAATTGAGTATTGACAAAGGTTATCCACTTCTTTTGATTGTTGACATCAATGGAATTCTTACTTTCTTCATCATATAACAATTGCATAGTCCGCAGCTCAGAATTTGCTTTCTCATGCAGAGAATTAAGTTCTGATTTAAGATTTTCGGAAACTTTAAGCTCCGCTAAATTCTTTCTTAATTTTCTAACGTGAAGTTCTGTAATATCAAAATGCAGTTGCTCGTGAGCCAAGATATAGGCATCGGACTTTTCTTTGTTATACCAAGAATTTTCGGGATAAAAATGCGCATGTACAAATGTTTCAAAATCTACGATTTTGTCATTAGTGCGTTTTAAAGAATATGAAAAGGTGATGCCACTTGAAGTTACTGCTACCGCCTTGGTATTAGACTTGGCTTCACCTCTAAAATCCTTCCAAGAAAGTTTGAAATGATTATTCCATGAAACGGGTTTTTCACCACTAAAAATCAAAAAGAAGACAGCAAAGACTAAGACCTTTATTAGCATAAGTGAACGATTTAAGAAAAAATATTCTAAATAATTGTGTGAGAATAAAAACGATGAATGGCCGCTAATATTGTGAATTACATTATTGAAACTAAATATTTAATCTAAAAAAAATATGAAATTACTGAACTTGAACAATCGCGAGGTCATCGTAGCGAACGATGTAAACGGATTCATTCACATAACCCCCAAACATCTTTTTGCCATATCTAAACTTATTTTCGACATATTCTGTCTCGATATCGTTTTGGGAAGATTCATAAAAACTTTCCCCTACAGACAATCTCAACAATACATCCATGGTTAAGTCGAAACCTCTGGTAGCATATTTATTTGGAACAACTCCATAAATAGATTTGTAAGTTCTTACAAAGCTATTCTGGCTTTCGGTATTAAATGAACGGTTGACCGATGGATAATGAAATTTTAATTTTGAAAGATGCAGGTTAGAAACAGATTCGCCTTCAAAACCATTATTCTTATCGGTTGTCATTAGTATGATTTCCTGATCCGCAGTATTAAATCCATTAACCATACTCGTAACATTAGAAATAAAACCTTCATGCTCTGATTCTAGGAAAACGATATTCTTTTTACCTTCTCTAAACACATTTTCTAAACTCCCAATAGTTATATAGAATTGTTCTTTACCTTCCTTATCTCTTTTGGCAAAAATTTGCTTAGCCGAAGGAAACGCAGCTTTAATCCTATCGCTGCTAGGCTTGTGTTTGGAGTCCGAAACAATGATAATATTTGCAGTTGAATCCTTTTTGACAAAATCAATCATCGTTTTTTCTAGAACATCCTTGGTAGGAACGGTTTGGTAAACATTAGAATAAAGATTTGATGGTGTCGTTAAAGGCGAAATCGCAGGCACTTCAAAACGTTTTAGTTCGTTTGCAATGCGATCAAAATGAACTTCCATCATTGGTCCGATTACCGCGTCGTAATCTTCAAAATTGTTCTCACTCAAAATTTTTGATACTCCTGTAGAATGGTTTCTTGTATCGAAAACTTTAAGATTTGTGGAAATACCAAGTTGTTTCGCAGAGTCTAAAGCAATCATTACTCCAGATTGAAAGTCTAGAGAAACAGAGAGAAGCATATTGTCCCTAATAGCTCGCTTGGCATCTGATACTGAATCCACATCTATCTTATGAAGACTGTAAGGAAGCATCAACCCTATTTTCTTAGGCTTAAAATTGGTAATTCTAGAAGCGAGATTGGACGTCTTTACACTTTCAGGAGCTTCAAAAACTTCAATATCCTTGGGAATTTTTAAGACCATTCCCAATTTAAGTCCATCATGTTCTAGCCCCGGATTCAACTTTACTAATGCATCCTTATTCAATCCAAGTTTTCTTTCTAAGGCCATATAGCCTTCACTCTTAAGAACAGTGTAATAATTGTAATTTTCTTCTACTACTTTTTCTTTATTATTGGCAATATTTGGAACGTTTAATTTATCTCCAGGTTGAAGAATTTCACTCATTTCAGGATTCAACGCTTCAAGTTCAGGAACAGTTAATCCAAATTTATAAGCAACTCTCCATTTTCCTTCCTTTGGTAATACTGTATAAGATTTGGTATCCGCATTTAAAGGCGAAGTGCTTATAACGGTTTTATATTTAGGAATTCGGATTTTATCATTCTTCCTAAGATTGCTAGAGTATAAAAAGGTATTATGCTTTTTAATCTCATCAATAGAAACATTATATTCTTTGGAGATGCTATATAGTGTTTCTTTTCTCTTGGTTTTGTGAGTGGTGTAACCAACTAGCTCTCTTGTGTCCGAAACCAAATCTTCTTTGGCTTCTTTGTCCATCTTCGCAGTAGGAATTACAATGATGTCATACTTCTTAACTCCGTCTTTTGCATCTGGATTAAGAGCCAGTAAATCTTTTGGGGTGACTGAATATTGTTTGGCAATGCTTTCGATGGTTTCTCCCGATTTTACTTCGTGAGTAATATATTGTTGCGCGTTTACTTGTAGAGCACAACACACCGAGAAACATAGAATTATAAAAAGTCTTTTCATTTTTGCTATTGATCTATTTATTTTAGGGCAATACTATTCCCATTCAATGGTTGCGGGAGGTTTAGAACTAATATCATAAACTACCCTATTCACACCTTTTACTTTGTTAATAATATCATTGGAGGTTTTTTGCAAAAACTCATAGGGTAAATTTACCCAATCTGCGGTCATTCCGTCGGTACTTTCTACCGCTCGTAACGCCACACATTTTTCGTAAGTCCGCTCATCTCCCATTACACCTACCGAATTAACCGGTAATAATATAGCACCCGCTTGCCAAACTTCATCGTACAAATTCCACGTTTTTAAACCATTTATAAAAATAGCATCAACTTCTTGTAAAATGCGAACGTTTTCTCTTGTAATCTCTCCTAAAATCCTAATCGCTAAACCAGGACCTGGAAATGGATGACGTTTCAAAATATCTTCAGCCATATTCATCGAAGCGCCTACACGTCTTACCTCATCCTTAAACAAGGATTTTAATGGCTCAACGATTTTCAACTTCATGTAATCTGGTAAACCACCAACATTATGATGACTTTTAATGGTCGCAGAAGGCCCACCGGTTGCAGAAACACTTTCTATCACATCTGGATAAATAGTACCCTGAGCCAACCATTTTACATCCTCAATCCTATGAGCTTCATCATCAAATACTTCAATGAACACGCGGCCAATAGCTTTACGCTTTAATTCTGGGTCGCTAACATTTTCCAAGGCATCCAAAAAACGTGCCGAAGCATCGACACCCTTTACATTTAAGCCCATTCCTTCATACTGTTCAAGAACATTGGTAAACTCATCTTTTCTTAATAATCCGTTGTTTACAAATATGCAGTAAAGATTTTTGCCAATTGCCTTGTGCAACAACATGGCTGCCACAGAAGAATCTACGCCTCCACTAAGGCCAAGGACCACCTTGTCATCTTTAAGTTTTTCCTTAAGGTCAGTAACGGTTTCCTCGACAAAAGATTGTGGGGTCCAGTCCTGATTGATTCTAGCGATCTTAACTAAAAAGTTTTCTAAAAGTTTTTTTCCGTCAGTGGTATGGTAAACTTCAGGATGAAATTGGATTCCATAGGTCTGCTCTTCATTTAATTTATAAGCAGCATGTTTTACGTCGGAAGTACTGGCTAGCAAAGTCGAATTTTCCGGAAGCGTTTTAATCGTGTCGCTGTGGCTCATCCATACTTGGCTATTTTCGGAAATACCACTTAGAAAATCATCGCTGCTCACCGTATTTAAATTTGCTCGGCCGTATTCCCTAGTATTGGAAGGCGCTACTTCACCTCCACCAAAATGGGCCAAATATTGGGCGCCATAACACACCCCTAATAGCGGAATCTTTCCTTTGATATCTTTTAGATTTGGATGTGGAGCATTTTCTGCGCGCACGGAAAACGGGCTACCCGAAAGTATAACCGCTTTGTATTCCTTTATGTTTTCTGGTGGTTTGTTGTAAGGATGTATTTCTGAGTAGATGTTGAGTTCCCTAACTCTCCTTGCAATTAGTTGGGTATACTGTGACCCAAAATCCAATATAAGTACCTTATCGTGCTGCATGCGCAAAAATAAGGATTGATTTCTAAAAACCGTTTTAGCTGCCGCCTAATTTTTTAAATTTCTAGGACCAGGAATTCGAATTTTAGAGGTTCTAGATTTTGCAGTAATTTTAGTTTGAAGGCTTCACCGTATCTCATATAAAATTCGGAGAAATTCGAGTTTCGCTCTTGCAGACTATGACTGGGGAATAATTCATTTTGAATTTCCGTAACTCGCTCTAAATAATCACTCACCTTTCGCTTTTGTGCTTTCAGCAAACGCTTTTCAAGATTTTCTAAACCTTTTATCTGTTTACGCTGCTGAGCAGCAACAGCACCTTTAAAAGAAGCATCAGTTTCTTCAGCCAGTTTGTATAAATCTTCAAATTGGTTCTTTAAATGTTGTTTTTGTTCAGAAAAATCAAGGGATATCTCTGATACTCTTTTGGTAACCAAAGTTCTTAATTCTGAATTCTTCAAAAATAAATCCTTCACCTCTACATTAAGCTTATCGATTTTTTTAAGATGAGTCTCGGTTAATATTAAGGCCGAGTTTCTTAATAATAAAAACGGAAAGGTAATATCGTAAGCTTTAAAAGTCGATTTAAGTTGAAGCCAATACGCCAATTCTCCACCTCCACCGATATAGCAAAGATTAGGTAAAATCTGTTCTTGATAAACCGGGCGCATAATTACGTTTGGACTAAAACGCTCTGGATGCGCATCTAACTCCTGCATGATTCCTGCTTTGTCCCAGGACATATCTGAATCATTCACGTAAAACTTGCCCTCTAGTTCCACAATGCGTTCCCGTAAATTCTCCTTGATGTAAAAAAGGTTTATTTCCCTTGGATTAACCTGAACTTTATAATTAGCTCCGAGTTTGTTGATTTCATCGATGGTTTCTTCGGCCTTTTTAAAAGAAATATTCTCGATAATCTCCTTTTGCATGGTCGGTTTAAAGAGCGTTTTTAAGTCCTTATCGTCTCCATCAATAATCACTAAACCTTCATCTTTAAAGAGCTCATTGACCAAAAAACGCATGGCATCGGTAAGATTTTCGTTTTTAAGATAGGCGTCGGTAAAGAGTTTTTTTAGTTTATCGGAATTTTCAGAGTCATTTAAATGTTTAGAAAAAACTTTGAAGATTTCATCCAAACCAAGTAGCTTTAGGTGACCAACAGGACCAGAAGCATCGCGGTTCCACTGAACCTTTTTGCCTTCAAAATTAAAATAGTTGATTTCTTCAAAATCATGATCTTCGGTCGCCATCCAATAAATCGGTACAAAATTGGAAGTCGGATATTTCAGCTTTAAAATCTTGCAAAGGTTGATGGTAGAAATAATCTTGTAAAAAAAGTAAAGTGGACCCGTAAAAAGATTTAACTGATGCCCAGTAACTATCGTATAAGTATTGTTATTACTTAAAGATTCTATGTGGCTTTTGGTTAAATCCGAAGTGGAAACATCGCGGTACTGATTATGTAAGCTCTTAACCAGGACCTCACGGAATTCTTGGTCATAATTTTTGGCTTTTTCTTCAATTTGAAGTTTAAAATTTTCTAATCGAGGAAACTGATTATAGAAAGGATTCAGTTCGGGCTTTTCATCTAAGTAATCGCAAATAATTTGAGAAAAATAATTTGTCTCCTTAAAAGGAATACTGTCCGACGGCATAGTTGGTTTTTAAGTGGACGGTAAATATAGAATCTTAAATTTTTTTTAAGTACTAATTTTTAGTTAATTCATCAGCGGTTTCTATCTTTACTTCATACTAAAACATTTTTTAAATGAAGTCATTTCTATTCGTCCTTACCCTTTACTTTTTCTCTTTATCACCAACATTTTCACAATCTATAACTTCTCCGAGCGATTTTCTTGGCTACGAAATCGGGACTCAATTTAGCCGACACAGTCAGGTTGTAGATTATTTTAAAGAGGTTGCCGAAGAAATGCCGAATCAAGTAAAGCTTGTAAATTATGGTGAAACTTATGAAAGAAGGCCGTTATATGTTGCCTACGTTTCTTCTGAAGAAAATATGCGGAATATTGAAACTATTCGTGAGAATAACCTAAAAAGAGCTGGTCTATTAGATGGTAGCCCATCTTCTAACGAAGTGGCAATCGTTTGGTTAAGTTATAATGTGCACGGAAATGAAGCCTCAAGCACCGAAGCTTCTATGAATACTCTTTATAAGTTACTCACAGAAAAACAAGAATGGCTAAAAAATGTTTTGGTCATCATTGACCCTTGTATCAATCCGGATGGTAGAGATCGTTACGCAAATTGGTATAATGAAACCAAAAGCACCCCTTACGATACAGATCCACAAGCGAGCGAACATAATGAGCCATGGCCGGGCGGGAGACCGAATCATTATCTATTCGATTTAAATCGCGATTGGGCATGGGCAACCCAGATAGAATCTCAATCTCGACTAAAAATTTACAATAAATGGTTGCCACAAGTTCATGTAGATTTTCATGAACAAGGCATCAACGCACCTTATTATTTTGCACCAGCCGCAGAACCATATCACGAAATCATCACTGATTGGCAGCGAGAATTCCAGACAAAAATCGGTAAGAACAACGCTTCTTATTTTGATAAAAATGGCTGGTTATATTTTACCAAAGAACGATTCGATTTACTTTACCCGAGTTATGGCGATACCTACCCAATGTATATGGGAGCAATTGGGATGACCTTTGAGCAAGCTGGTCACGGACGTGGCGGTTTGGGGATTATTACAGATGAAGGCGTTGAACTCTCCTTAAAGGATCGGGTTGCTCATCATACCACAACTGGGCTTTCTACCGTTGAAGTTGCTTCTCAAAATGTTGAACAATTAAATACCCAATTCAAAAACTTTTTTGATACGAGCTCTCTAAAAAATAGAAGTTACGTTTTAAGAGGAAATCCGGATAAGATCGCTGCGGTCGCAGATTTGTTGAAACGTCACGAGATTAAATATGGCTTCTCTTCAAAAGGAAAATCTACTGGTTACAACTATTCCACTAATAAATCAGGTTCGTTTGAAACTACTTCGGCCGATTTAGTGGTAAGTGTTGATCAACCAAAAGGAAAAATGGTAAAAGTTCTTTTTGAACCAGACGCTATGCTCAGCGATTCTTTAACTTACGATATTACAGCTTGGAGTTTACCATATGCCTATGGATTGGACGGCATACAAAGCGAGAAAATCATTGGCACTCAAACCACAACCGTAAATTCAGTTATTAATTCTGAAAATAAAAGCTCTACTGCCTACATTTTAAATTGGACCTCGTTGAACGACGGCAAGTTTTTGGCAGAGTTGGTAAATTCAGATTTTAGGGTACGTTTTACAGAAAAGCCTTTTTCTTCAGATGGCGTTGCCTTTAACCGAGGTTCATTGATTATAACAAGAGGAGATAATAAAAAAATTGAGGATTTTGATAGCAAATTGGTAAGCATCGCAAATGCACACAACAGAACCCTGCATGCTGCGACTTCCGGATTTGCTACTGCGGGTCCAGATTTTGGTTCGCCAGATATAAAACTGATAAACAAACAGAAAGTTGCAATGCTTTCTGGGAAATATACGTCATCATTAAGCTATGGCGCGTTATGGCACTTTTTTGAACAACAGTTAAAATATCCAGTAACATCCATAAATACGGATGATTTAGATGATGTTGATTTAGGAAAATACAACGTCCTGATTATGCCAAACGGATATTACGGCGGTTTAATGAAAGAGCCAATAATGGAAAAAATTAAGGATTTTGTAAAAGGTGGCGGAAAACTTGTCGCCATTGATGGCGCATTAAATTCGTTTGTGGACAAAGAAGGTTTCAATTTGAAGAACAAGAAAAAACCTGAAACTGATGAAGACAAAAAAGATTCAACCAAAAATCTTGTTCCGTACGCAGATAGAGAAAGAGAATACGCCAAAAACCTGATAACCGGAGCAATTTTTAAAACGAAATTAGATAATACCCACCCAATGGCATTTGGCTACCCTGATTACTATTTCACCTTAAAACTTGGAAACGATTCTTATAGTCTTTTGGATCGTGGATACAACGTTGGGTATTTAGCTGAAGGAGCTAAAAGCGTTTCGGGTTTTACTGGCTCCGAAGCAATCAAGAATTTAGGAGAAACTGTGGTCTTTGGTGAGGAACGAATGGGGAGCGGTAGCTTTATCTATTTTGTGGATGATGTATTGTTTAGAAGCTTTTGGGAAAACGGAAAGCTGTTCCTGGTTAATTCGATATTCTTTGTAAATAATAATGCTTTCGAATTGTAGTTTTCTCAACAAAAATTAACAATTATTGGCGGATTAAGCTCATTGGTTTTTAGTATCTTAACCTACGTCATTCGCTAATCTCAATTGTTTAATATGAAATTCATCCGCATTAGATTCAACATAAAATCTCAACTCTTACTGATAACTTTAGTATTAATTTTGGGTGTATCTTGCCAATCTTTTGCCTTGTTTCAAAATACTGAGAGCGACCAATCTTACACTGAATTTACAGGAGAAATTGAAGATGCGGAAAATGGCGACGAATTGGTTTTTGCAGATTTAGAAATCGAGAATACCAATATTAGAACCGTTACAAATACTGAAGGTGAATTTCTTCTTAAAATCCCGAACGAATACTTAGACCGAAATCTTATCATTAGCTATTTGGGTTTCGAAAAATTAACGGTCAAGATTTCTGAGTTGAAAAAAGAGGATAACAAGTTTTCATTAACTAGACTGGTTACCAATTTGGGCGAGGTAAATATTAACATACCGAAATCTGCCGGAGAAATTGTCACGGAAATGCTAAAGCGCAAAGATATTAATTATCTAAACCAGAGCACACTCATGACCGCCTTCTACCGAGAAACCATAAAAAAAAGAAGGCAAAATGCCTCGTTGGCAGAAGCAGTTGTAGATGTTTATAAGCAGCCTTACAATTCCGACAGAACCGATAAAGTTATCTTGTTAAAATCTAGAAAGAGCACCAACTATTCAAAACTAGATACCATTGCGCTGAAATTGCAGGGAGGCCCTTTCAACACCTTATATTCCGACCTCATCAAATATCAAGAGTTTGTCTTTAGCGATGATTTTCTCGATGTGTATGATTTTAAGATGGAGAACTCTACCAGAATTGACAATCGATTGGTTTACGTAATCAGTTTCAAACAAAAGCCTCAGATTTTGTCTCCACTTTACTTTGGAAAAATTTATGTGGATGCAGCGACTTATGCACTAAACAGTGCAATTTATGATCTTAATGTAGAAAACGAAGAATTAGCTGCCAATTTATTTGTGCAGAGAAAACCTAGAAGAGTAAGTGTTTTTCCAACTGAAGCAAAGTATAGGGTCGATTACAAAAACAAAGATGGTAAATGGTATTATGGTTACAGCAACATTCAACTTACTTTTAAGGTAGACTGGAAAGGGAAATTGTTCAACAGTGTATATACCTTAAATTCTGAAATGGTCATAACGGACTGGGAAATGAATTCTACAGATACCAATAAAGTTAAAAACCAACTTAGACCTTCGGTAATTTTGGCAGATGAAGCCTCAGGTTTTCAAGATCCCGAATTCTGGGGAGAATATAATATCATAGAACCAGAGAAATCCATTGAACAGGCTATCCGTAAGATCAATCGACAAACGGATCGGAGTAAATAGTCCATTTTTCCTTTCTCAAAACTTTAAATTCTTCAAATTAAAAGTTCAATAATTGACTTCTTAATTGACAACATCAGACATCTTTGTTAGTCGATTAATTCGGTATAAATATTGCCCATTAAAATTGTTATTGTTACATTAGTTTTATGTCCGAAGTCGAGATTGAAAAAGAAAATTCTGCAATTGCCAAGGCCTATAAAGAGCTTCTAAAAGTAAGTTATCAAACGCTTACGGTTGAAGATAAAAAGTTAATTCGCCAGGCTTTTGATGTTTCCGTAGAAGCCCATAAAAATCAGAGGCGAAAATCGGGTGAAGCATACATTTTTCATCCCATAGCCGTTGCTAAAATTGTTGCCAGTGAAATAGGTCTAGATGCAAGTTCTATTGCGGCTGCCCTGCTTCATGATGTGGTAGAAGATAATGAGAATTACACCATCGCTGATATCGAGCGGCTTTTCGGTACAACTGTGGCAAAGATTGTGGACGGGCTCACAAAAATTTCTTCGCTAAAAAAGGAAATGGACGTTTCCTTACAAGCAGAAAATTTCAGGAAAATGCTACTGACCCTTAATGATGACATACGTGTTATCATTATTAAAATAGCTGACCGTTTGCATAATATGCAGACTATGGATTCTATGCCGAGCATCAAGCAGGAGAAAATCGCTTCTGAAACCCTTTACATATATGCTCCCCTAGCTCATAGAATAGGCTTGTACAATATTAAAACCGAGCTCGAGGATTTAGGTTTAAAATATACCGACCCCGAAGTTTACGAAGATATTCTTTCAAAAATCAAGGAGAGTAAGGAAGAGCAAGATTTGTATATCCATGCTTTTTCCAAAGTTATCGTGGACTCCCTAGATAAAGAAGGCTTAGAATATGCTATAAAAGGCAGACCAAAAAGTATCTTTTCCATCAGAAGGAAGATGCAAAAACAAGGGGTTTCCTTTGACGAAGTTTACGACAAATTTGCGGTAAGGATTATTTATAAATCAGATACTGCCAACGAGAAATTTTTAGCCTGGAAAATTTATTCAATTGTTACCGACCATTTTACACCCAACCCAACACGACTTAGAGACTGGATTTCTTCGCCAAAATCTACAGGATACGAAGCATTGCACATTACCGTAATGGGACCTAAAGGAAGATGGGTAGAGGTGCAAATCCGTTCGGAAAGAATGAACGAAATAGCCGAAAAAGGTTACGCAGCCCATTATAAATACAAAGAAGGAAATGAAGAAGATGCATTAGACGACTGGATCAACAAACTTCAAGAAACTTTAGAGAACAACGACGCCAGCGCAGTTGATTTCGTAGAGCAATTCAAATTAAATCTTTATTCAAAAGAAATCTATGTATTCTCTCCCAAAGGAGATTTAAAATCGCTTCCAAAAGGTGCGACACCTTTAGATTTTGCATTCAGTATTCATACCGAAATTGGTATGAAGACCCGCGGCGCCAAGGTAAATGGTAAATTAGTACCTTTAAGTCATGAACTAAATAGCGGTGACCAAGTTGAAATCCTTACCGCCGAGAATGCCAGGCCCAATCCAAACTGGCTCGATTATGCGACCACCGCAAGAGCTAGGGGAAAAATAAAATCATCTTTAAAACAAGATAAAAAATCCGTTGCTGAGGATGGCAAAGAGATTTTAAGAAGAAAATTAAAGCAACTTAAAATCACTTTAGATGAAAAAGCCATTAATGAAATGGTGATTCATTTTAAATTAAAAACAAGTCTTGACTTATTTTATAGGATAGGAATTGGCACCATCGATAACCCTATGCTAAAGGAATTTGCCGCTTCGCGCAGCAACGCCTTTATGAGCTATATCAAGAATAAGATTAGAAAACCTTCAGTAGCTCAAGATATCCATAGAGATGAAATCACTTCTAATTACGACATGCTTGTTTTTGGCAAGGAGGAAGAAAAGTTAGACTATAAACTTGCTGTTTGCTGCAACCCGATTCCTGGAGATGACGTATTTGGATTTTTAACGATTAATGAAGGGATTAAAGTACACAAGAAAAATTGCCCTAACGCTCTGAGCCTTCAATCTAACTACGCTTACCGTATCATGAAGGCCAAGTGGATCGATTCATCCCAGCAAGAATTTGCAGCAAAAATCACTTTATCAGGGATCGATAATTTGGGGTTGGTGAACAATATTACTCAATTAATATCATCGAATATGCACGTTAATATGAAGAGTATCAGCTTCCAAAGCGATGATGGGGTGTTCTCAGGTAAGATAAATGTGATCGTGACCAATAACACCATGTTGAATAAATTGATAACCAATCTTAGAAAAATTAATGGTATCGATAAGGTAATCAGAGTTTAAAATTTGTGTAAATTTGCACCCTTAATATGAGCGTAAAAGTAGAACAGACAAATCAAGAAATTGTAAAGAAAGTCTTTACCAGTTTCCTTGAAGATAAAGGTCACCGAAAAACTCCAGAACGTTACGCGATACTCCAAGAAATCTACGATAGCGATGACCATTTTGATATAGAATCACTCTATATTAAGATGAAATCCAAGAACTATCGTGTGAGTCGTGCAACTCTATACAATACAATAGAAATTCTTTTAGAATGCGGTCTGGTAAGAAAGCACCAATTTGGTCAGAACCAGGCGCAGTACGAGAAATCTTATTTTGACAGACAACATGATCATGTTATCTTAACGGACACTGGCGAAGTAATAGAGTTTTGTGATCCACGGATTCAATCCATCAAACAAACGATAGAAGAAGTTTTCGATATAAAAATCAATAAGCATTCGCTTTATTTTTACGGAACAAAAAACAACCAACCAAACTAATTTTTTATGGCAGTAGATTTACTACTCGGTTTACAATGGGGTGACGAAGGCAAAGGAAAAATTGTTGACGTACTTACCACAAAATACGATATTATAGCGCGTTTTCAAGGTGGTCCGAATGCTGGACATACGTTGGTCTTTAATGGAAAAAAACACGTTCTACATACCATTCCATCTGGGATTTTTCATGAAGACAAAGTTAATTTGGTTGGAAATGGCGTCGTTATAGATCCGGTAATCTTTAAAAAGGAATTAGACAAACTAGAAGAACAGGATGTGGATTATAGAAAATCCCTGATGATTTCTAGAAAAGCCCATATTATCCTTCCGACGCATCGTTTATTGGATGCCGCCAGTGAAGCTTCTAAAGGAAAAGCAAAGATCGGTTCTACCTTAAAAGGAATCGGACCAACATATATGGACAAGACCGGTCGTAACGGAATCCGTATTGGTGATATAGAATTACAAGACTGGAAATTAAAATATAGAGCTTTAGCCGATAAGCACGAAGCACTCATAAAATTCTACGATGTAGATGTTCAATATGATCTGCATGAACTCGAAGCCGATTTCTTTAAGGCGATAGAAACATTAAAATCCTTAAAATTTATTGATTCTGAAGAATATATTTATCAAGCTCAAAAATCTGGCAAGTCAATCTTGGCAGAAGGTGCTCAAGGGTCACTTTTAGATATTGATTTCGGAACTTATCCATTTGTAACTTCTTCTAATACTACTGCCGCTGGCGCTTGTACTGGTCTCGGTATTGCTCCAGGAAAAGTAAACGAAGTATTCGGAATATTTAAAGCATATACCACTAGAGTTGGTTCAGGACCATTCCCAACAGAATTGTTTGATGAAGTCGGAGCTACTATGGGACGGGTTGGTCACGAATTTGGCGCAACAACCGGTAGACCTAGACGTTGTGGTTGGTTAGATTTAGTGGCGCTACGGTATGCCTGCCAAGTTAATGGAGTTACTCAACTTATCATGATGAAGGCCGATGTGCTTTCAGGTTTTGACAAGGTAAAAGTTTGTACGGAATACAATTACAAAGGCGATGTAATTACCCATCTTCCGTATAATATTGAAGCTGAAAACGTTACTCCAATTTATAAGGATTTTAAAGGTTGGAAGGAAGACCTTACTAGCATGACTGATCCAAACCATATGCCAGAGTCTTTGAATGCCTATATCGACTTTTTAGAAAAAAAATTAGAAATCCCGATTAGCATCGTTTCGGTTGGTCCAGATAGAAAACAGACCATCATAAGAGCAATGGACGGTGTATTATCATAGACTTTCTACTTAAAACATCTATTTTCCATTATTGCAAAACCGTTAAAATAACTGTTAAGCCATACTCAACGCTTCATTTTAAAGTTATTTTTGTACAAACGCACATTCATTGATTATTAAAAATATCAATTTACTTTTTACGATTCTGATATTTCCGTTTGCTGTAAACCAATCCTTTGGTCAACAGCCGAAGAAAATAGATATCGAATATTCCGGTGTTACCTTCAAGGATAGTATTACTGGAGAAAACGTACTGAATCTTCTAAGGGATAATTCGCAGCAAATTCATGTTATTCACGAAGGAATAGACCTTTATTGCGACAAGGCTCTCTACTACATCAAGGAAGATTTTATTGAAGCTTTTAGCAATGTAAAGATGAATCAAGGTGATTCTATTACCATGAATGCGGACTACCTAGAATACAGTGGAGCTACTAAATTAGCGATTGCAAAAGGGAATGTTCTACTAAATGAACCTCAGTCACGACTTACAACGGACACCTTGTATTTTGACCGAGTAAAACAGCAAGCTTATTATAGAACTGGCGGCGAAGTGGTTAGAGATACTTCTGGGACCATTACCAGCAAGATTGGGCGCTACTATATGGAAACTAGTAAATACCAATTCGTTAACGATGTAAAGTTGGTTAATCCAGATTACGTAATCGATACCCAACAACTAGATTTCTATACCGAGCCAGGTCACGCCTATCTTTTTGGACCCACAACCATTACCAGTGATGCAAGCACCATCTATTGCGAAAGAGGTTTTTACGACACCAATAATGACACCGGATATTTCGTAAAAAATTCTAAAATCGATTACGAAAGCCGAAGAATGGAGGGTGACAGTATGTATTTTGATAGAAAAAGAAGTTTCGCTTCTGCTACAAATAACATCAAGGTCACTGACACCGTAAACAACAGTGTGATTAAAGGACATTATGCAGAAGTTTTTAGAGAAAGAGATTCGGTTTTTATAACGAAACGGGCTTTGGCCATAACGGTTCAAGAAAACGATTCACTCTATATTCATAGTGATACTTTAATGGTAACTGGCAAACCAGAACATCGTATCACTAGAGCATTTTATAATGCTAAGATCTATAAAAGTGATTTAAGTGGAAAAGCAGATTCTATCCATGCCGATCATAAAAGCGGCCTTACCCAACTGATCAACCTCTTACGCTATTCATCTACGGATGCTTTTGCCGAAAAAAGAAATCCCGTATTATGGAATATGGGAAACCAGATGACCGGTGATTCTATTCATCTTATTTCTAATGTTGAAAAAGAAGAACTAGATTCTTTAAAGGTGTTCGACAATGCCTTTTTGATTAGTAAGGATACCTTAGGAAGTGGCTTTAATCAAGTTAAAGGTCTAAAACTCTTCGGTCTATTTGAAAATAACAAATTGCGAACGGTAGACATCATTAAGAATGCAGAGGTTATTTACTACAACAGGAATGAAGTTGGCGAATTACAATTTATAAACAAATCACAATCCGGAAGCATAAACATTAACATCTTTGAGGATGAAATTGAAACCTTAACCTTAATCAATCAAGTGGATGGGAAGATGTATCCAGAATCTCAATTTCCTGAAAACGCCGATAAGTTTCGAGGTTTTGTTTGGCGTGAAGAGGAGCAACCCAAATCGGTAGAAGACTTATTTTCAGATGACCCGCCTTTAAATCTTCCTGTCATTAAAGGACTTGAAGAATATGTTCCACAAGAAGAATTTTTTGATGAAGGTCTTATGACCAGAATTGAAAAAACCGAACCAGCGACGAAAACCTTCAACAAAAAAGCGGGACGTTCTTTACCGAATGAAGCTAGGGAGAATCAACGGAAACGCGATTCAATAATCAAGGCAGCGACAATGAAAAATCCAGTGATTAAAAAGAAAAAGGACAATTAGTGCGAAATGACTTTTTTAAATATCAGGCACAAACCACTTCTCACCCGTTGGCTATGGAAATTTCATCTGCCAAAGGATCATATATCTATGACACCGACGGAAAAGCTTATTTAGACTTTGTTGCTGGAGTTTCAGCCTGTAGTCTGGGCCATAGCCATCCTAAGGTTATCAATGCCATAAAAGATCAGTTGGATCGCTATATGCACGTCATGGTTTATGGTGAATATATTCAAGAACCTGCCGTAGCGCTCACAAAACTTCTAGCTGACAATCTTCCTGAAAGTTTAAGCACGACCTATTTGACAAATTCTGGGACCGAAGCAATTGAGGGGGCCATTAAGTTGGCAAAAAGATATACTGGCAGAAGCGAGATAATTTCTGCCCATAACGCCTATCATGGCAATACCATGGGCGCCATGAGCGTCATGGGTTTTGAAGAAAGGAAAAGAGCATATAGACCGCTAATTCCGGATATTCAATTTATTGAATTCAACAAAGGAGTGGACTTAGATAAAATCACGGATAGAACCGCAGCCGTTTTGCTAGAAACGATTCAAGGCGGCGCCGGATTTATTCAACCTGAAAATAATTATCTAACATTAGTAAAGGAAAAGTGTCAGCAATTTGGTGCCCTTTTAATTTTAGATGAAATACAACCTGGTATCGGTCGAACCGGAAAATTGTTCGGCTTTGGAAATTTCGATGTTGTTCCGGATATTTTGGTGACAGGAAAAGGACTAGGTGGCGGAATGCCGATTGGCGCATTTACCGCTTCAGAAGACATGATGTCATGTTTAAAGGAATCCCCTAAACTCGGACATATTACAACATTCGGCGGACACCCTGTGATTGCTGCAGCCGCGTTGGCTACCGTAAATGAGATAATACACTCAGATTTAATGGTCCAATCTTTGCAAAAAGAGGAATATATACGTTCTTATTTAAAGCATCCACTGATAAAAGAAATTAGAGGTATTGGACTCATGCTTGCAGCGATGACAGTTTCAGAGGAAATCGCGACCAAGGTAATATTAGAAGCTCAAGATCAAGGGTTAATTTTGTTTTGGCTGTTGTTTGAAGCTAAAGCGATTAGGATTACTCCGCCTCTTACTATTTCGATGGAAGAAATTAAAATTGGTTGTGATGTTATTTTAACAATTTTAAATAAAATAAACAGCGACGCATGATTAGCATATTACTGTCAATCAGTTATTTAAAGGCTTTTGGAAAAACTCAATTTTGTAAATGTTAATTAATTTGTTAAAAAGAATAGATTTTAAGTTGCCCTAACCAACATGATAACTGTAAATTTAAAATAAGGAAAAATTAAATCTGCTTATGGAGTTTAGTCCCAACGACAATAACTATAATCTTTCTCTTACCCGCTTCGAATCCATGCTTAAAACAAATCATGTTTTATTTTTCGATTCAAATGAATTCGAAAACATAATTCATCATTACCTTGAAAATGGTAAAATTTCACTGGCAAAAAAAGCGATTAAGTTAGGATTACAACAGCATCCAGATTCTGTGAATCTGAGATTGTTCAGAACCGAAATCTTCATTATTGAGGATAACCTCGATAAAGCTGACGACCTTTTGCACGAACTCTATGAACTAGAGCCGAGCAATGAGGAGATTTATATTCAAAAAGCAAATGTACTTTCTAAAAGAGATGAACATGGTAAGGCGATAGACGCCTTAAAATATGCCCTAGATATGACTGAGGAATCAGATGAGGACGCGGATATTTTTGCGCTACTAGGGATGGAATATCTTTTCTTGGATAAATTTAAGGAAGCTGGCTATTACTTTGCCAAATGCCTAGAAATAGATCAATATGACTATTCAGCACTATATAATATTATTTTCTGTTTTGATGTATTGGATAAAAATGCAGAAGCAATTGAGTTTCTAAACAATTATATAGATGACAATCCTTACTGTGAAGTAGCTTGGCATCAATTGGGACGACAATATGTTTCCCAAAAAGAATTCGATAAGGCTTTAACTGCTTTCGATTTCGCGATTATTTCAGATGAAGGCTTTGTAGGAGCGTATCTAGAAAAAGGTAAGGTTTTAGAAATTCAAAAAGATTACCATTCAGCAATAGAAAATTACAAGGTAACCTTGGCCTTAGATGAGCCTACATCGTTTGCACTTTTGCGAATAGGCCATTGTTATGAAAAATTAAAGAATTTAGACCAAGCGCTTAAATTTTATAAAAAATCTGTGCACGAGGATCCATTATTGGATAAGGGCTGGATTGCAATTACAAAATTCTACAATCGACAAAAAAATTATCAAAAAGCGTTATACTATATCAACAAAGCCATAAACATAGATTCTGAAAATGTTATTTATTGGAAGATGTATGCTCGTATAAACCATAGACTCAACTATCTGGAGGAAGCTGAACGCGGTTACAAGAAAACCTTGGATTTTGGCAACTATGAAATTGAAACCTGGTTATCTAGAGCAGACATTCTTACCAACTTAGGAGAGTATGAAGCGGCAATCTTAAATTTGATGCAGGCAGCGGAATTCTATCCTGAGAATGCCGAGATTGAATATCGCCTTGGCGGTTTAAATTTTATGCTGCACGAAACCGAAAAAGGCACCTATCATCTCAAAAACGGAGTGATGTTAGATCAAGAATTTAACTTCATCATAGATGAGCTTTTTCCTTCAATACGCCAAATGCGTGCTGTAAAAAATATAATTTCTAGATCAGAAAAATCTAAGCATTAAATTTCCATACCTTTAGCCTTCTTATTCTAAAATAACTAGATGGAAAGACGTTTTTCAGACTATGTTGTTATTTCATTAAAAGGAATAGCGATGGGAGCTGCTGATGCCGTGCCAGGTGTTTCTGGTGGAACGATTGCACTTATTGCAGGTATTTACGAAGAACTAATTACAACGATTAGTCAAGTAGACCTTTCACTCTTTACGACACTTAGAAAAGATGGATTTAAATCTTTCTGGACAGCCCTAAACGGGAATTTTCTCCTCGCACTTTTTAGCGGAATTCTAATCAGTTTTGTATCCTTTATGAGGTTAGCAAAATATCTGATCGAGAATGAACCAATCTTAATCTGGTCCTTTTTCTTTGGACTTGTAATAGCAAGTATCTTGTTTGTTGGCAAGCAAATTGAAAAATGGTCAGTCAGTGTAATCATTTCTATGATTATTGGAGCAGCCTTTGCGTACTATATATCTATATTACCCGGAATGTCTGAGAATAATGGTTCGTTCTTTCTTTTATTTGCAGGAGCTTTAGCAATATGTGCTATGATTTTACCTGGGATTTCGGGTGCTTTTATTCTGGTTATTATCGGAGCCTACAAATCTCTAAGTGATTCACTGCACGATTTCGACTTTAAAAGAATTGCTATTTTTGGTTTAGGCGCTATCATTGGCCTTTTAAGTTTTAGCCGTGTTTTAAAGTGGTTATTCAAGCATTATCCTAATCTCACTCTTGCCGTTTTAACTGGCTTTATAATTGGCTCCCTAAATAAAATATGGCCTTGGAAAGAAGTTCTTACTTGGAGAGTAGATGAAGAAGGAATCAAAATTCCGGTATTAGAAAAAAGCATTTCTCCTTTCTCTTTTGAAGGAGACCCACAACTATGGTTGGCAATCACTTTAATTATCGTTGGATTTCTGACCATCGTTCTACTTGAAAAAATAGGTACAAATAAGGAGTGAGATGGAAAGCACTAGAACCTTAAGCGACAAATTTTATCTCTTCTTAAAAGGATTAGGTATGGGAGCTGCTAATAAGGTTCCTGGAGTTTCTGGCGGTGTTGTTGCCTTTGTGGCAGGTTTCTATGAAGAATTTATCTATTCACTTCAAAAAATAAATAAAAAAGCCTTCAAGCTACTTATTAGCGGCAGGTTTAAAAGTCTATACCATTATTTAAACGGAAAATTCCTCAGTGTCCTAATTCTCGGGATGCTCTTCAGCTATTTTTCAGTTTCAAAAATCCTTGATTATTTTCTAGTTCATTACGAGCTTTATGTATGGAGCACCTTCTTCGGAATGATAGTAGGTTCTATTTATTACATTCATAAAGATTTTAAAACTTGGAATTCTAGCACTCTCACAGCGCTAGTTTTGGGAGCCGTTGTCGGCGTAGCGATTAGTTTCTTAGACCCTGCAAGAGAAAATGATAATCTCTGGTTCGTTTTCTTCTGCGGAATAATAAGCGTTTCGGGGATGACGCTTCCAGGTTTTTCTGGCTCCTTCATTCTTATTTTATTAGGAAATTACGTGTTGCTTTTGGTCGATTCGGTAAATGCCTTGTACGATACATTTTCAGAATTAATAAGCGGAGATTTTAGTTTCATCCACAACGGACCAAGGATGAGGATGATTAAAGTCTTATTGGTTTTTACTTTGGGTTCTGTGGTTGGTCTGGTATCATTTTCACACATATTAAGTTACATTCTTAAAAATTATAAGAATATTACGATAGCCACTATCATCGGTTTTATTGTTGGATCGCTTGGCGTTGTTTGGCCTTGGAAGGTCACTCTATACAGAACAGATCACGACGGTGCCTATGTTTTAGATTCTACGGGAAAACAGATCGTCTCTAATTATGAGCGTTATATTCCAGAATTATCAAAAGAAACCTTCATAGCAATTCTATTTATTATATTTGGGTTTATGGGCATATTAGCGCTTGCCTGGTATGGTGAAAAAATAAAAGAAAGACATGCCAGAATTCGGGCTCGTAGGTAAAAATATTTCATATTCATTTTCTAAAGGATATTTCGCTGAAAAATTCAAGAAAATGAATTTGCCATATACCTATGAAAACTTCGACCTTCAGCAGATATCTGATATAAAGAATATCCTCTCGAGTAATCCCGAGCTTATCGGTTTTAATGTAACTATTCCATATAAAGAAGAAATCCTTCCTTTTCTCAATCAAATCGATGAAACAGCAAAAAGAATTGGAGCGGTAAATACTGTAAAAGTTAGCAGAAGCGGTGAATTAAAAGGTTACAATACCGACACTTACGGATTTAAAAAATCACTTAAACCACTTTTAAAACCCAATCATAAGACTGCGCTGATATTAGGAACAGGCGGAGCTTCTAAGGCGGTTGCTCATACTCTTAAACAATTAAACATCTCTTACGATTATGTTTCGCGTACAGCTAACAAAAAATCAAAATTTCTTTATTCTGACCTTACCGAGCAGATAATCCATTCATATTCTATTATCATTAATTGCACCCCAATCGGGACGTTTCCAGATGTAAATAATTGTCCGGACATACCGTACGAAGGCCTAACCGAAAACCATATTCTATATGATTTGGTCTATAATCCTCCTGTAACAAAATTTTTAGCTTGCGGTGAGATGAAAGGCGCTCAGGTGATTAACGGAAGTGAAATGCTACAATTTCAAGCTGAAAAAGCTTGGCATATCTGGAACGAGATTTAAGTTATCCCTTTGTCCATAACGTTTTTTTATTCAGGCTCTTGTTAGTATCTTTAACAATTGAAACAAAATACATTGTAAGATGTTAGAGAAAGATAACCTGCACGATGCAGATGGAAAAGATCAGAAGGACAACCAATCGGTTGACGAGAATAATTCAGAAGAAATCGTTAAAAAGCTTAAGGACGAACCTGATAATTTAATTGAAGAGCAGGATGCTTCAGAATTAATGGCGGATAAAACCGGAAAGACGAAAGTAACTGAGGTTAAAAATGCTGCTGCCGACGATGAAAACAATCCAGAACAGATTTTAGAGAATATTAAAGAGGAAAGCGCTAATCTGCTCCAACCTGAAGAATCTAAAAAACAAGTAGAAAGAGAGGAAACAGTTGAAGCTGCTACGACTTCTTCAACTGCAAAAATTGAATCTTCAAATGATCAAGATGATGCTGCTGATAACTTAGATGAAAAGGAAGAATCCGTTTCAAAAGAAAGTACTGCACAAGTCGAAGCAGAAGATTCTGAGGATGAGGATGAAGATGAAGATGAGAATGAGCTGACATCAAATTCGAATAAAGAAGATGACAAAACATCCTCGAACAACGCACACGTTAATGAGATAGACGACGCCAATGCAGAAGATTCAGAAGATTCATCTAACAATGAAAGACACACATTAGAATCTAAGGATTACGAAAAAATGTCTATGCACGAACTCAATGAAGAGTTTGTAAGACTGTTAGACAATCAAAAGATTCAGACAATTAAATCCCAAGTAGAGGATATAAAATCGGAATTCAAATCTAAATTTGATGACCTTCTCGAAGAGAAAAAAGAACAGTTTGTAAGTGAGGGCGGCAATGAAATAGATTTCTACTACACTTCAGAGGAGAAAAAAACTTTCAACACTCTTTATAAAACTTATAAGGACAATTTAAAAAGTTATTATAACGACCTTCAAAAAAACCTTAAGGGCAATCTAGAAAAGAGAGAAGCTATTATTGAAGAAATTAAGGGGCTTATAAATGTTGAAGAGAATATAAATACCACTTACAAACACTTTAAGGATTTACAAGAACAGTGGAGAAATGCTGGCGCAATTCCTCGAGATCGTTACAATAACACCTGGAATACTTACCACCACCACGTAGAGATTTTTTACGATTTTCTTCACCTTAACCGTGACCTTCGGGACATGGACTTTAAACATAATCTAGATCAAAAGCTCAAGATTATTGACCGAGCAGAAGAATTGGCGCAGGATGATAATATTAATCGCTCGTTTAGAGAACTTCAAGAACTGCACAAAATGTGGAAAGAAGATCTTGGACCGGTTGGCAAAGAGCATCGGGACAAAATATGGGATCGATTTAGCAATGCTACCAAACAAATCCATGATAAGCGACAAGCCTATTATGCTGACTTAGACAAGGCTCATGAAGTTAATTTAGAACGCAAGAACACTATAATTTCAGAAATTGAAGCCCTCTCTAAGGACGAAGTAACTTCTCACCAAGCTTGGCAAACGAAAATCAAAATTGTCGAGGCACTTCGTCAAGATTTCTTTAACGCCGGGAAAGTCCCGAAAAAGGATAATGAACCAACTTGGAAAAAGTTCAAGATTGCGGTTAGGAATTTCAACAAAGATAAAAACCAATTTTATAAGAGTTTAAAGCAAGATCAGTACGATAACCTTAAGAAGAAACAAGATTTGATCAAGGTTGCGCAAGATAATATGGAAAGTGATGATTTTGAAACCGTCACTCCTTTAATGAAGCGTATACAGAGCGAATGGAAAAAAATAGGACACGTTCCTCGCAAAGACAGCGATAAGGTTTGGAAGCAGTTTAAAAAAGCCTGTAACCAGTATTTTGATCGCTTAAATTCTAAGAAAAAAGACGATAACAAAGAGCTATATGAAGCTTTTGATAAAAAAGTGAAATTGTTGGACTCTGTATCTTCTATGAAACTTAGCGGCAAGGCAGAAAAGGATACCGAAAAAATACAAGAGGCCATAAACGATTGGAATGCTCTTGGAGAAGTGCCGCACAACAAAAAATATGTTGAAGGTAAATTCAATAAGGCGGTCAATGATCTTTACGATAAGTTAAAGATGGACAAAGCCGATATTGAAATGATCAAGTACGAGAATAAACTTGATAACCTTAGCAAGCCAGAAGGAACGAATCTGTTAGATAATGAGCAGAATTTTATCCGCAAGAAAATGGATGAACTAAAAGCTGAGATAAATCAGCTTGAAAATAACATGCAGTTTTTCTCTAACGTAAAATCCGATAATCCTTTGGTTCGTGACGTGGTAAAGAATATTGAAAAACAAAAAGAAGAGCTAAAATTATGGGAAGACAAACTCATTAAGCTCAGGAAAATGTACTAATTCTCTCCTTGTACATTTAAAAACACGAAACTATATTATAATAAAATCCCGCCTGGTTACAGGCGGGATTTTACCCCTAACTAAACTAAATTTTAAATCCTAATTATATCCGCTTAAACATATAATTAAGATTACCTACTTATGATTATGAAACTATAAACAAGTTTCAATTTATATACGTTGGTAGATCTTTGTTTGGATCACGAAGATTAAAAAAAATTATATTTTTTTTGCTTCTTCCCAATAAACGTCCATTTCTGCTAAGGACATTTCTTTTAAGGTTTTACCCAAATTTTTTGCCTTAGATTCCAGATAGACAAATCGTTGCATAAATTTTTTGTTGGTTTTCTCTAGTGCATTTTCTGGATTTATATCCAAAAATCGGGCATAATTAATTAATGAAAAAAAAACATCTCCGAGTTCATTTTCCATGTTTTTAAGATTACCAACTTTTACTTCTTGCTGAAGTTCCGAGATTTCTTCTTCAACTTTTTCCCAAACCTGGCTCGGTTCTTCCCAATCAAATCCAACGCCCGCAACTTTATCTTGGATTCGGCTAGCCTTAACCATTGCTGGTAAACTTTTAGGAACGCCTTCTAGAACACTTGTTTTGCCCTCCTTCAGCTTTAGTTGTTCCCAATTTTGTTTAACCTCTTCGGCATTTTCAACTTTAACATCGCCGTAGATATGCGGATGTCTGCTGATTAATTTTTCAGAAATAGAATTACAAACGTCGGCGATATCGAAACTTTTCTTTTCACTTCCTATTTTTGAATAAAAAACAATATGGAGCAAAACATCTCCCAGTTCTTTTTTTATTTCCTCTAAATCATCGTCAAGAATTGCATCACCTAATTCGTAAACTTCCTCAATAGTAAGATGCCGTAAGGATTCCATGGTCTGCTCCTTGTCCCACGGACATTTTTCACGTAAATCGTCCATGATGTTCAATAGACGTTCAAATGATTGCAGTTGATGGGTTCTGTCAGACATTGTTTGTACCGATTTAGAATCGGGTTAAATTATATTCTTTATGCTTTGTCCTCAGATGGTTCTTTCTTCGGCGCAGGTTTTTTAGTAGCCTCCTTCTTTGCGACAGTATCTTTCTTTTTTACTTCTTTTTTCTTGACGTCCTTTTTGCCTTCAGCTTTAGACTTCTCTTTTACTTCCTTTTTCTTGTCTTCTTGCTTAACTTCAACTTGGTCTTCATTTTCACTCTTCTTTTGTTCTCCGTCTAAATCGTTCAACAAATCATTTTCATGTAAAAGATTGTACCATTGAATCACTTTTTTGATGTCGCTGGCATAAACGCGATCTTCATCGTAATCTGGCAACACTTCAAAGAAATATTCTTCTAGTTTTATCTTATCCTCTTTATGGTCAATAGAGGTTTTTCCTCCGTCTTCCTTTTCCTTAATTTTCTTAAAGACATCCCTAAGCGGCACTTCCTCTTTTAAGGTATAGATTGCAATTTCGCTGAGCATACTGATGTTACTATGAACATTTACGCTCATTCTTTTCTTGTCTAGCAAGGATTCTGCTACGACCCCAGTTCTGGTTCTTGCGATTACTTTGTAAAGTCCAGGTTTACCTGAAATCGATAATATTTTTTCTAAACTCATATTGGTTTACTATTTTTTTATTTAACGTTTACGGCTAATATTTGGAAAACGCATCTTGTAATCTACACTGATTTTTCCTTTGGAAATATTATTCAATTTTCCTTTAAGCAGACGCTTTTTAAAGGATGATAATTTATCGGTAAAAAGTTTACCTTCAATGTGATCGTATTCATGCTGAATAACTCTTGCGATCAAACCATCATAAGTTTCCGTATGTACCACAAAATTTTCATCTACATATTGAATCTTAATCTTTGGCTGTCTATAAACATCTTCCCTAACTTCAGGAATACTTAGGCAACCTTCATTAAAAGCCCACTCCTCTCCTTCTTCTTCTAATATTTCGGCATTGATAAAGGTCTTTCTAAAATCCTTTAAAGCATTCTTCTCTTCTTCTGTAAAATCATCGTCTTCTGCAAATGGAGAGGTATCTACTATAAAAATTCTTAGCGGCAAGGCTATTTGTGGCGCAGCAATACCAACGCCTTTTGCGTGGTACATCGTTTCGTACATATTAGCTATATGCTCCTTAAGTTCCGGATGTTCTGGTGAAACTTCTTCACATTTCTTTTTTAAGACTGGATCGCCGTATGCGACAATTGGTAAAATCATTCTTATAAAATTTTCGACTGCAAAAATACGATTCTTTATTGCAACTGTAATCTATGAAACTAATAATAGCTTATTGATTGTATAAGTAGCTTTGTAGGATTATGGTAGCACTGATTTCATCTATCAATGCCTTGTTTCTTCTCTGTTTTTTATTAAGCCCGCTATCTATCATAGTTTGGAACGCCATTTTTGAAGTGAATCTTTCGTCGACCCGTGTTATCGGAATCGCTGGAATTGCTTCTTCCAACTTAGTTAAAAAAGATTGAATATCGGTTTCGCTTTTAGAGTGCGAATTATCCTTTTGTTTTGGCTCACCAACAAGAATCAATTCAACCTTTTCTATAGAAATATAATTCTTCAAAAATTGAATAAGCTCGATGGATTTAACCGTGGTTAATCCCGATGCAATTATCTTAAGTTCATCGGTTACCGCGATGCCAGTCCTTTTTGTACCATAGTCTAAGGCTAAAATTCTTCCCATAGACTACAAAGTTATCATTTTGAGCTTTTATAAAAACGGAATATAGAAGTATCTTTGTTTAAAATACAGCTTTATGAAACAATTGATCCAATTAATAGAACATGCTTGGGAAGATAGAAGTCAACTTCAAGAAAAAGTGACTGCTGATGCCATTCGCTCTGTAATTGACCTTTTGGATGCAGGAACATTAAGAGTTGCCGAACCGACCGAAGACGGCTGGAAAGTTAACGAATGGGTGAAAAAAGCAGTCGTTCTATATTTTCCGATTCAGAAAATGGAAACTATGGAAGTTGGTATTTTTGAATATCATGATAAAATTCCGCTTAAAAAAGGATATAAAGATAAAGGTATACGAGTAGTGCCCCCGGCTGTCGCAAGACATGGTTGCTATATTTCACACGGAACCATTTTAATGCCGAGTTATGTAAATATCGGAGCTTATGTAGACGAAGGTACTATGGTAGATACTTGGGCTACCGTTGGTAGCTGTGCGCAGATTGGCAAAAATGTTCATCTTTCTGGCGGTGTTGGTATTGGTGGCGTACTAGAACCACTTCAAGCTGCACCTGTTATTATTGAAGATAACGCATTTATTGGTTCGCGCTGTATTGTGGTTGAAGGTGTGCGAGTAGAAAAAGAAGCCGTTCTTGGCGCTAATGTGGTGTTAACTGCTTCAACCAAAATAATTGATGTTACTGGAGATTCTCCTAAAGAAATGAAAGGCGTTGTTCCTTCACGTTCTGTGGTAATACCAGGAAGCTATAAAAAATCCTTTCCGGCCGGCGATTTTAATGTGCCTTGTGCGCTGATTATTGGGAAACGAAAAGAAAGTACGGATAAAAAGACATCTCTTAACGATGCTTTGAGAGAACATAATGTAGCTGTTTAGATGAAGGTTTTAATTATTCAACAAAAAATGATTGGTGATGTGCTTACATCTACCGTGTTGTTTGAAGAATTAAAAGATAAACATCCTATTAGTGAACTTCACTACCTCATTAATGAAAATACTGCAGCGGTTGTAGAAAACAATCCTTTTATAGACAAAGTAAAAATTGTTTCAAAGGAAACAATCAAGGACAGTTTAAAGTTTTATTCGCTCATAAAAAATCTACGGAGCGAACATTACGAAATCATAATAGACGCCTACGGAAAGATGTCTAGTCTTTCCGTCTGTTTGGCCATAAATGCCAGCAAAAAAATTGGATATTATAAATCTTATAGCAGATTTATTTACACTCATCCTATCAAAAGATTAAGGGCTCCGGAAAATCATAACAGCCTTGCCATAGAGAATCGGTTAAGGTTGCTCCTTCCTCTTAATATGGAATTCAACCAAGTTCTACCAAAAATTTATTTGAGCGACGTCGAGAAGGATGAAGCTTCAAACTTTTTAAAATCGAAAGGTATTGATCTAGACAAACCTTTGATTATGATTAGTGTTTTAGGTAGCAATCTAAAAAAAAGTTATCCTAACAATTACATGGCGTTACTATTGGATTTTATCTCGAGAAAAATCGATTGCCAGATGCTGTTCAATTACATTCCTACTCAGCTTAAAGAGGTTCAAGACGTTTATAGATTGTGCAACGAAAAAACCCAATCGGCGATTAAGTTAGATGTATATGCAAAAAGCTTAAGGTCGTTTTTGGGTGTTACCTCATTCTGTGATGCCATGATCGGGAATGAAGGTGGCGCTAATAATATGGCGAAAGCATTAAATATTCCAACTTTCAGCATCTTTAATCCGCATCTCAATAAACGAAATTGGTTCGGTAAATTTGAAGAAAAAAAACATACTGCAATTCACCTTCGCGATTATATAGCGATGTCGCCTATAGAAATCAAAAAAGCAAAGAAGAATCCAACTCCTTTTTATTTAAAATTGAACCCTGAGCTTGTAACTCCTAAACTCGAAAAGTTTATAGAGACCTTAAATCTTTAAATGTACAGATTCCTCATTTATATCTCCTACAGTTACGCTCTTCCCATTGGACAGCCTTTGGTTGACGAAATAACTAGTCGTGGCTATGAGGTAAAATGGTTTGCAGATGAAGATGAAGGCCGAAAAGGTTTGTTGACTAAACCAAATGTCCTAAATACGGTTGAGGAAGTTCTAAAATACAATCCTCATATAGTTTTAACGATTTCGGATATCGTAGCAGATTTTATTCCTGGTTTAAAGGTTCAAATTTTTCATGGGTTTCTTACCAAAAAACGAATGGATCGAAACCAGCTTTTTGACCATTTCAGGATCCGAGGATTCTTTGACCTGTATTGCACTCAAGGGCCATCAACGACGTCGGTATTTAAAAAATTAGCAGATAAATATGGTTCTTTTGAGGTTGCTGAAACCGGATGGAGTAAAGTGGACCCGTTGTTCCCGTTGGAAAAAATTCCACCTAAAAATAAGCCCGTTATTTTAATCTCTTCAACCTTTACAGTTAAGGTCAGCATGGCCTACAACGATTCTGTCTTCAACGAAATAAAAAGACTCTCAAATACCGGGAAATATGATTTTCTGATGGTCTTACATCCAAAAATATATATTGAAACTAGAGAGAAATGGAAGTCTTTAAACAACGAGAATTTCAATTTTTACGATACTACCGATCTGGTCCCTTTATTTAAAAAGTCAGATATTATGTTTTCTGATAATACATCTGCCATACAAGAATTTCTACTTCAAGCTAAGCCGGTCGTGGTTTTTAATCATACAGTAAATAATGATTATTTAATCCACGTCCATGAGAGCCAAAACATCGAAAACGCATTTAAAACTGCCCTTGAATACCCAGAAAATGTGATTTCAAAAACCAAGGAATTTATAAGCAATCTACATCCTTATTTCGATGGAAAAAGCAGCAAACGGGTTATTGATGCAAGTATCGCACAACTTCACAAGGATAAATCACATCTAAAGAACAAGCCGCTCAACCTAATTAGAAAATTTAAAATTAGAAAGCGCTTAAAATTTTTTACAACGAACACTTACGATAAACCTTTAACTCTTAAAAAGGAAGAAATCATTTAGAGTCGATTCCAAATTCTGTTTTGACTATCTTCTTGTTCTTGGTAATTTTACGTATTTCAGAATTTAAAGAATTTTCGGCTTGGGCATATGGCCGCTCATGATAAAGATGAAGACAGATGGCGCTGTACCTCACTTGTTTGAATTTTACGCCATTATTCATCATACGTTCTCCAATCTCGCGATCTTCACCACCGTAGCTCATCCGTTCATCGAATCCGTTAACCGCCAATAAATCGTGCTTATAGCAAGAAACATTCATTCCGTCAAAGGTCGCTTTGGTTGGCGTAATCGCGTCTAAAAATTTGGTCTTAAATTTTGAAGTTGATAATTTATTCGACTTAAAATCCTTTTGCTGCCCTTGTGCTTCTAGCCATTTAAATTTGAAACAGTTCTGAGTCTCGATGTCTGTCTTATTTATTTTAGTAGAAACATTTAGATTAAGCTTATAATAACCACCAGACAATGCCGTGTTTTCTTGTTTAAGTTGTAGGTGTGTCTGCACAAAATCATTTCTGCCGATACAGTCGCCGTCAGTAAAAATGATATACTCCGAGTTTGAAGCGATTATGGCCTGATTCAAAATTTTTGTTTTCCTAAAACCTTTATCCTCTTGCCAAATATGATTTATAGCTAGTTTAGAAGTTTCTTTAAAACTTTCAATTAAATCCCGGGTAGCCTTCTCTGAGCCATCGTCGGCGATGATAATTTCAAAATCCTTAAAAGTTTGATATTCATAGCTCCACAAGACTTTCTCTAACCATTTTGGCTGATTATAAGTTGAAATAATGACTGTGGCTTGGTAAGGTCTCATTTGCTGTAAAAATACTTATTTTTATACACTGACTTGACGCTTCTAATAACTTGAAACTCCAAAACTCTACTCTTTCCGCTCTAATCATCACCCATAATGAAGCAAATCATATTAACGAGCTTATCGAAAACGTTTCATTTGCAGATGAAATAATCGTGGTAGATTCCTTTAGCGAGGACGGTACAATAGAAAGATTGCAGCAATACCCTAATGTAAAAGTGTTTCAGAATAAATTTTTGGATTTTGCGAATCAGAGAAACTTTGCTATCTCAAAAGCAACTTCTAATTGGATATTGTTTATTGATGCCGACGAACGTTTGCCAAAACTTTTAGTTGAAGAGATCAAGGAAAAAATCAACGTTCCAACCAATATTGTAGCTTATAAAATTCCGAGAAAATTTGTTTTCAAAGAAAAGATTTTGAACTATAGCGGTCTGCAGACCGACTTTATTCTACGTTTATTTAAAAGAGGAAAAGCTAATTACGATACTGACATAAAAGTTCACGAAGTTCTGAAAGTTAATGGACGGATTGGAAAACTTAAAAATCCAATGTTGCACTATTCTTATAGCGATTATAAAAGTTACAAAGCAAAGACGGAACATTACGCCAGATTAAAGGCAAAAATGCTTTTTGAAAAAGGAGCACGCCCAACTTGGTTTGACCTTTATATCAAGCCCGTCTATAAATTTTTGTACAATTATATATTCAGGCTTGGATTTTTAGATGGAAATGAAGGACTTATTATCTGCCAGCTTAACGCCTATGGCGTAAAATACAGATACGAGTATTTAAACGAATTATTTCTTGGCTCTCCAAAAGAATAATTTGTTCTTCAATCGTTTTTTACGATGAAATCTCTCTTGAAAATCTTCTGTGGTTTTCCACATTAGATTGCAGATTTTATCATAATCCTCGCCCGAACATTTTGCATATTCATCACTCATAATTTCGATCATATTTTTATGGATGGTCAATCGGGCAAAGTTCTTTATCCGAGTTTCGAAATCCAGAGAAGCAAATTCCATTCTGTTTAAGTCTACCAAATAAAACTTGTAATGTTCGTCTTCTTTTTTTATCAAAGTATTTCCAGGGGAATGATCTAAAAAATTGATACCGTTCTCATGAAGATTATAGGTAAATCGCGTAAACTCTCGTAATATCTTCTCAAAATCAGGATAATCAAAATTGAAAGTAAGTTCTCGATAAGTCAAGTCACAATCTAAGTGCTGACAGATATAGAAACTGCGTTTAAACAGGAACCAGCCTTTAAACTCGTAATATGCAATTGGTTGCGGCGTACCAATGTTTAAAGCATCTAATTTATTGGCATATTCGTAAGAGCGTTGCGCTTTGCTCTTTCTAAAGAAATTATAAACAACCTGATTGATGAGATTAGGAATACGAAAAGATTTCACATTGATAATCTGATTATCTAAGTGGAACAATTTGATCGTATTCCTGTCTGCTTTGCCAAAAATCTTACCGCTGCTATCAAAGTTTGAAATGAATTTATCCAGCCTTGACTCACATTTTAGATAATTGGTATGTATGGTTTTACTAACCTTCATTTAATACTTACGAGCAGAAATTGTCTTTAATATTATGATTCTCCTGCAAAATTACATTTATTAATTCGTTGTAAATTGCATTAGCAATATGTTTTCAACTTTAAAAAATCGATGAGTAGATATAAAATCGCATTTCTCCATTTAGACGAAATCCATCACATAAACCATTTTATATCCGTCGCAATCGAATTATCCAAAGAACATGATGTAGAAATTCTCACCTTCCCGGGGAAACATGATTATCTTCTTTCAACTTTAAAAAATCTGAATGGTAAAGCTGTTAAAGTTGAACAGCTCCCTACTATGGGGTTTAGAGCCTTGACCGATAGACTTAAAGGACGCGAACTTCCGAGAAAAGGATTTTGGCTGAAGAAGAACAAAAATTATATTCTAGATACGTTTGATGCGGTGGTCTTCACGGACTATTTTCATCACGAACTTTTTAAATCCAGAAAGGACGCAAAGAAACCCAAATTTTTAAAATTCGCCCACGGTGCTCCTGGCCGTTCTTACAGTTTTAGAAAAGACCAGGCAGATTTTGATTTTCAGTTATTGTATAGCGACTTTCAGTTTCAAGAATTAAAAAAAAGAGGACTTTTAGGAGAACATCCCGTGGTTGTAGGTTATCCTAAAGTGGATTCAATTGTAAAAACTAAAATTTCATTTTTCAAAAATGACAATCCAGTTGTGGTTTATAATCCACACTTTTCTCAGCCTCTTTCTTCATGGCATTATTGGGGTCAGGAAATTTTGAATTTTTTTCTTGAAAACAAAGACTTCAATCTAATTTTTGCTCCTCATATCAATCTTTTTAAACATAAAGGAGGATTAAAACCCGACTTGATCGACCAAAAATTCTATAAACCCGAAAACATCTATATCGATTTAGGCAGTGAAAAAAGTGTAAACATGACCTATGTGAACGCAGCGGACATTTATCTTGGAGATGTTTCTAGTCAAGTTTACGAATTCATCATTAAACCTAGACCATGTGTGTTTCTAAATCCAACTGCAGCTGACTACAAAGAGTCGATTGAATTTAGATTCTGGAAGTGCGGAAAGGTTGTTTCAGATTTATCAAATTTAAGTGATGCCCTAAATAAATCGCAAAAAGATTTTAATGAGTTTAAAACGATTCAACAAAAAATTACGGATGAAAATTTTTATACCGAAGAAAATACCACTGCATCCGAAAGGGCCGCTTTGGCCATCGTGGAATATTTGGATAACTCACTTTAAGTTAAGAATTCAGGTATTGATCAATTCCGTTCTTGCACCACTTTAGATTCTTATCTATAGCTTTTTGCTGCAAACTGTCATTGACATTTAAGTTAGATTTGGAAACCGTCTTGTGCCAGATATGATAGATAATTCCTCCGTATCTAATCCGTTTTCCTAAAATTCCGTTGTTCATCATCCTTATCACCATTTCAGAATCTTCTCTCCCCCACCCTGTCATATCTTCATTATAACCATTTACAGCAATAAAATCATCTTTCCAAAATGAGAGATTGCAACCCCTTAATTTATTAGAAAGGACCTTGTCTGGTTTATAATTGTTGGCCAAAAATGGAATTCTCAGCGTTCTGCTGCGCTTTTTAATTCCGCTTGAGAAAAAATTAAAATTGATAATCCCTTTCTCGAAAAGCTCAGGCAATAAATTTTCCTTAATGCTGACCCTACTTCCATATAAATAGGTATTAGATAAGGAGCAATGAACATGATCTTTTACAAAATTCTTATGCAGAATACAATCGCCATCGGTCTGTATTATATATTGAGCATTAGATTGGGCGACTGCCTTATTTAAAATTGAAGACCTTCTGAAACCATTGTCCTCATGCCAAATATGTTTCAGATTTAATGAGGTTGAAGCCTTAAACTTATCTATTAAATCCTTTGTATCGTCGGTAGAACCATCATCCGCAATTAAAACCTCATCCGGAATTAACGTCTGCTGCTCAATACTTTTCAAAACCAGTCCCAAAGCCGAAGGCCAATTATAGGTAGATAGCAAAAGGGCGGTTTTCATTTTCAAGACTTAGTTTTCAAAGATATTCTTTTTACTATTTAAAATTTAAATGTTGAAATTTCAATTTAGTTGAAAGGTTTCAGGTTTTATCAGAGTATTTTGATGAAATTTGCAAAATCTAAGCTAAATATCATGCAAGAGCAACTAACGAAAGCGATTCAAATATTAAAACATGGAGGAATCATCCTTTACCCGACCGATACGGTTTGGGGAATTGGCTGTGATTCTTCAAATTTTGATGCGGTAGAAAAAATATATCGTTTAAAGAAGAGAGACGAGAAAAAAAGCATGATTTGTTTGGTTAGCGACTTAAAGATGTTGCAATATCACATCGAAGATTTACCTCAGATTGCTTATGACCTTTTAAAATACACTGAGCGACCAACCACAGTCATCTACGATAATCCGATTAGGGTTTCCGAAAATCTTATTTCTGAGGAAGACACTTTGGCTATAAGAATCGTAACCGAAGGATTCGCTCATAATTTGGTGAGAAAACTGGGACGACCTATTGTTTCTACTTCAGCTAACATTAGTGGCGAAGCGACCCCAGTAACTTATAAAGAAATAAGCGATGACGTTTTTAAAGGTGTGGACTATGTCGTAAATTTGCACAACGAAAAATCGACTGCTAAACCTTCGACCATTATACGCTTGGCGAACGATGGAATGGTAAAGATAATTCGGAAATAGTGCTGATATTTGCTACGAATTCACGAATGTGTTTCTGTGATTTGGATTTCAAAAGATAAAATGTTTTGAAATTATCACTATCGATTTTTTGATAAATGAATTTGAAAATTGACAAAATATCGGATTGGAGTAAATCCTTTCTCAAAATCATTTTTACAAACATGATTTTAAAATTATCGGTTAATGGCAAACATTATTTATAAAGATGAAAGCTATAAGCTTGTGGGCATTTTGTTCGATGTTTACAACAATTTAGGTAGTGGTTTCTCCGAAATTGTGTACAAAGATGCTATTGAATATGAACTGAACATTTTAGGTATTCCCTACAGTAGAGAAAAGGAATTCCCGGTAAAATACAAGGATATTGTACTAAGACATAAATTTTATGCTGATTTCACGATTTTTGATAAAATCATTCTTGAAATTAAAAGTGTGGAGGCTTTAAATGATAAAAATCTATCGCAATGTATCAACTACTTAAAAGTGTCAAATTATAAACTAGCAATATTGGCAAACTTTCATAGGGACTTTTTAGATCATCAAAGAATTGTCCTATAAAAATATTCGTGAATTCGTGGCATAAAAAACACCACGAATACAGAATTAAAAATGGCAAAGTATAAGCACGAAACCTTTTGAAGACCGATGATAAATCACCAAATTTCAACTAAATGTATTAACAATCTTAAAATTACGAGGCAAGGTATCTATATTGGTCAACTTCCATCGTGACTTTCTGAATCACCAAAGAATTGTCCTATAAAGAATATTTGTGAATTCGTGGTTACCTAATAATGAATTTTAAAAAGGCTCTAAAACATCCAATTTTCAACCTGATTTCTAAGTCTTCAGAAGAGCTCAATATCGACTCTTATGTTATCGGCGGCTTTGTGCGTGATTTTTTGCTAGACAGAGGCAACAAGCAAGATATTGATATTGTGGCTGTCGGAAGCGGGATAGAACTTGCCAATAAAGTTGCAAGTAATCTTGAACACAAGCCAAAGGTTCAAATCTTTAAAACCTATGGTACCGCCATGTTGAAGCATGATGATATCGACGTGGAATTTGTGGGTGCTAGAAAAGAATCTTACACTCAAGAAAGCAGAAATCCGGTCGTGGAAGAAGGTAGTTTAGAAGATGACCAAAAACGTCGAGATTTTACCATAAACGCGCTGGCATTAGGACTGAATGATGCGAACTACGGCGAATTGCTAGACCCTTTTAATGGTGTTAAAGACCTCAACGATAAAATAATAAGGACACCGCTAGACCCAAATATCACCTATAGTGACGATCCATTAAGAATGATGCGAGCGATCAGATTTGCCGCACAACTGGGATTTAGGATTGAAGATGAAAGTTTTTCGGCGATTTCTAGAAATAGTGAAAGAATAAAGATTATCACCGAAGAACGTATCGTAGATGAATTAAATAAAATCCTACTCACCGAAAAACCATCATTAGGCTTTATTCTACTTAATAAAACCGGACTTCTAAAATACATTCTTCCAGAACTTTCGGCATTGCAAGGCATTGACGAAATCGATGGACAAACCCATAAAGATAACTTCTATCACACCTTAGAAGTGGTAGATAATATTTCAAGAAATACCGAGAATCTTTGGTTACGCTGGGCTGCCTTGCTGCATGATATCGGAAAAGCACCGACCAAAAAATTCCATAAGAGGATTGGTTGGACGTTTCACGGTCACGAGCTAAAGGGTTCACAGATGGTTTATCATCTTTTTAAAAGGTTAAAAATGCCTTTAAATGATAAGATGAAATATGTGCAGAAGCTCGTTTTTATGAGTTCCCGCCCGATCGCTTTGTCAGATGAAAACGTTACAGATTCGGCGGTCAGACGATTAGTTTTTGATGCTCAGGAAAAGATTGAAGACTTAATGACCTTATGCGAAGCTGATATCACTACCAAGAATCCTAAAAAATTCCATAAATACCATCAGAATTTTGAATTGGTCAGACATAAGATGGTTGAAGTTGAAGAACGCGACCACATTAGGAATTTTCAACCTCCGGTAAGTGGGGAAGAAATTATGGAAACATTTAATCTGAAACCATGTAGGGAAATCGGAGTCATTAAGGAAGCGATTAAAGAAGCAATTTTAGAAGGCGAAATCCCTAACGAACATTCGGCGGCTTATGACTTTATGTTGAAAAAAGGGAGTAAGATGAAACTTTATCCTAAAGAATAGTTGTTGCTTTTAAAGAGACAAAGTGGCAAAGTTGCAAAGCAACAAAGGCAGAAGTGACAAAGTGTAATTGCTAAATACTGTTTCCATGGAAAATCAGACATACAGAAAATTAATAGTATGGCAAAAATCGATGTTGCTCGTTACAAAAGTTTATCAATCGATAAATGATTTTCCTAAAGACGAATTATATGGATTATCATCTCAAGTAAAAAGGAGCTCAATTTCGATACCCAGTAATATTGCAGAAGGTTATGGAAGAGATGGAAAGAAAGAATTTCTAAGATTTTTAAATATTAGCATGAGCTCGTTGTTTGAACTTAAAACCCAGTTAGAAATAGCAATGAATTTGAAATTTTTAAATGACAATGTATTTAATGAAATATATGCCGATTCAAGAGAAATTGAGAGAATGCTTTCAAGCCTAATTAATACATTAAAAAATAATTAATTTTTAGCTTAAACTCATTAAAATCTATAATTCCTAAACTCTGAAACCTTTAAACTCTGAAACTCTGCAACTTTGAAACTTTGAAACTTTGAAACTTTGAAACAAAAAGATAATAAATACGTAATCTATTGGCTGTTAACCGGCTGTGTCATGATATTTATTATGGTCATAGTGGGTGGAATAACTAGGTTAACGCATTCTGGATTATCGATTACAAACTATAAGTTGATTTCGGGTACGCTGCCTCCAATGAACGAAGCCGAGTGGAGCGAAGCATTCGAACTTTATAGACAATACCCAGAATATAAGAAACTGAGGGTAAATTTTACTCTTGCCGACTTTAAGGACATCTATTTCTGGGAATGGTTTCATCGTTTGATCGGTAGGGTTATTGGGATAGTTTTTATCATTCCTTTTTTATACTTCTTACTAAAAAAACAGTTAACCAAAAGCAGCATCAAAAAATGCATCGTTCTTTTATTCTTTGGGGCGTTTCAAGGGTTTCTGGGATGGTATATGGTTAAAAGTGGGCTAGTTGATAATCCCGATGTAAGTCATTACAGGCTTGCGGCGCACCTTACCACTGCTTTCATCACCTTCGGCTTTACTTTTTGGGTGGCCTTGGATTTAATATTTCCAAAAGAAAAAGAAAATCATAAATCAGTCAGGAATTTTATCAGATTTTCTTTGGTTGTTTTATTGATTCAAATTATTTATGGGGCATTTGTCGCGGGACTAGATGCCGGATTTATCCATAATCACTGGCCATTGATGAGCGAAGGAAAATTTATTCATCCTACCGTTTATATCGAACAACAGCCTGTCTTGAAAAATTTTGTTGAAGGCAAAAGTGGCGTACAATTCGTTCATAGAACACTCGCTTATTTTGTAGTCTTGGTCATTGTGATGATTTGGTACAAAACCAAGAACCTCAACCTCACTAAATTTCAGCAGCTTGGCGTAAATTCTCTATTGATAATGGTGTTTGTTCAATTTATACTTGGAATATTGACCCTAATTTTTGCCGTACCAGTTTGGTTAGGAGTTACCCACCAAATCGGCGCATTTATTCTCCTCGCTGCAATGACTTTTACTTTACACCGTTTTAGCAAATAGTTTAAATAAATTACTTTTGTACCATGATATATAGGTTTAGAATTCTTTACGACCACGAAGCTGACGAAGATATTTTCCGGGATCTTGAAATAAAGGAAGAAGACACTTTGGAGGATTTGCACAACATTATAACCCAATCTTTTGGTTTTGACGGCTCGGAAATGGCGTCCTTTTATGTCAGCGACCAATATTGGGACCAAGGTGAAGAAATTTCTTTATTTGACCTGAGTGACGATGGTAATGATGTAAGACTCATGTCCGATACCCCAATTATCGATGTGGTTAATGAGGCACAAACCAGGCTAATCTACATATACGATTTTATGAATATGTACACATTTTTAGTGGAGCTTGGCGAAATTACAGATGAAGAAATCGGGAATGTCTACCCAAATTTAATGTATGTACAAGGTCAGATTCCTGATGATGCTCCGACCAAGAAATTTGAGGCAGAAAGTTTTGAAGATGAAGATGATTTTGATGAATTCGACGATGATTTAGATGTCGATGATTATAGCAGTCTTGACTTTGACGAAAACTGGAATTAAAAGTTGTTGGTTTTTAGTTTTTGGTTTTTGGTTTTTGGTTTTTGGTTTTTGGTTTTTGGTTTTTGGTTTTTGGTTGGTAGTAATTCAAAAACTAACTTTAAAATTTTAAATTTTTCGGTTTTATATTTAGTTTTTATTCTATCAAGCCAAATTTGTCTCAAGCCTCAAGTCTTAATTTTTAATTCTCGTATCTCCAATCTAATAGTTACCTCCACGGCATATTTACATCTTCATAATTCCGTTTCACAAATTCTAAGGCGTGCCTTACAATTTCTCCCATATTTTTGCTCGCTTTAAAGCTGATATCCTGGGTATATTCAAAAATGGTAAGCTTTAGCAATTCTATATTTTGTTCTTTAGAAATTGAATCGTTTACCATACAATCCAACAGTTCTTCGATCCTGTCGTGATAACTGATTAGACGTTTGGCAACAATTGAGCGCTCTTCCATCTTATACTGATCAACAGATTCCCGTTGAAATTTCTTTTGGACCAACTCCACCATTTTTAAATTCTCTTTAAAGAACTGAGGTCTATAAATATTGAATTTACCTTCAAAAGATTGCTGATCAAAATCGATTGCCCTAATCTTGAAAACCACGTGATCAAAATCGTGAGTAGGAACGATTACGTAATTATACGAGCGCATATCGCCCAATAGCCGAATCATACAGCGTTCGTTAAACTTTACAAATTCTTTGGCAATCTGCGATTTTTCAGCTTCTGAGCAATCTTCGAGCATATTTTTTATAAACTCGTCGCCCGGTATTCCCGCAATATGTTCTTCAATCAAAGTGTTTTTGGAAACCAGAAAATTCAGATTATACGGAGAAAGCATATGTTCCAATTCCAGACCATAAATCCTTGATGCATCTGCCTTCTTTATATAAAAATAGGTGTAGTTATCATTTAAGATGTTCCTGATTTTTATCCTAAATGGGTTAGAATTCCCAAATGTGCAGAAATCAATGGCATCTACATTAAGAAATGGAATGGTTTTTTCATTTCCGTCAGAATGAAGAATGGTGTAAACTTTCTTCAAACTATGGTCGATGTCCTGTCTTTCATATTCATTATAATAAACTCGGATCCACAAGGTGTCTTCATCATTTTTATCGTACACCACCACCGAACCTTGGAAACGCAGTAAATCATCATAAAATATGGGTAATTTTATGTTTCGATTGTATTCCGCCAGATAAGAATTCAATTTATCAGTTACCGGATAACTCGGTTTTTTATATGATATCTTTAAGTCTTTCATTTTCTCTATAATAAGCCTAATTTAAACCAAATATTATATTTTCTTGTAACAATTACAGATTACGCTCGTCGAACATTTATAACCAACCAAAAATATATTCACTTGGAAGATATTCTAACCATTAAGCATCTTACAAAAAAATTTGGTTACCTCACCGCGGTCAATGACCTTACTTTTACGATTCATAAGGGGAACGTTTACGGTATTTTAGGTCCTAACGGAAGTGGAAAATCCACAACTTTAGGGATTGTCTTAAATGTCGTAAATAAAACTTCTGGCGATTTTCATTGGTTCGATGGTAATACAACCACTCATGATGCTCTTAAAAAAGTTGGTGCCATTATAGAGCGGCCAAATTTTTATCCCTATATGAGCGCCTACCAAAACTTAAAATTGGTTTGCAAAATCAAAGGAGTAGATTATTCTAAAATACATGAGAAATTAGAACTTGTTGGGCTTTTGGACCGAAAGGACAGCAAATTCAGTACGTATTCCTTAGGGATGAAACAACGTTTAGCTATCGCTTCTGCCCTGCTTAATGATCCCGAGATTCTGATATTGGACGAACCAACTAACGGTTTAGATCCTCAAGGAATTCACCAAATCAGAAGTTTGATAAAACAGATTGCTTCTGAAGGAACTACGATTTTATTGGCTTCGCATCTTTTGGATGAAGTTGAAAAAGTTTGCAGCCATGTGGTTGTGCTTAGAAAAGGGGTAAAGCTTTACAGCGGAAGAGTTGACGAGATGATCAATAGTCACGGATTTTTTGAGCTTAAGGCTACCGACAATAAGCAACTGATTTCAATTCTTGAAAATTCTCCTTCTATCGGAAAGATTAAAGTAGAAAATGATTTGATCACCGCCTTCCTTAATGACCCACTAGACGCTACCACCTTCAATAAGATGATGTTTGACCAAGGCATCACACTTTCCCACCTTGTTAAAAGAAAAGAAAGTCTAGAAGAACAATTTTTACAACTAACCGACAACCTTTAAAATCAACCAAATGCTTAGACTAATCAATTTAGAACTACAAAAACTGTGGTTGAATGGAGCGAGTAAAGTGTTGATTTTCGTTTCCTTCATTTTACCCTTTACGGTTCTAATCCTATCTTCCATAAAAATAAATTTCTTTGGCTTTTTCACCTTAGAACTAGGAGAGCTAGGACTTTTCAACTTTCCAATAATCTGGCATATCACAACCTTCTTTGCGGCGCAGTTCAAATTTTTCTTTGCGATTGTAGTTGTAAGTATGATCGGTAACGAATACAGTAATAAAACCATTAAACAGAACTTGATCGATGGTCTTAGCAAGAAGGAATTTATCCTTTCTAAATTTTACACCATTGTTTTCTTTTCGTTGGTTGCCACCTTATTAATTGGTGTTGCTTCTCTGCTTATTGGTCTTTATTATTCGAGCTATACCGAATTCGGAATCATAATTAGAGGAACGGAATTTCTACTTGCTTACTTTGTAAAGCTGGTCGGCTTTTTTACCTTGTGCCTATTCTGCGGAATGTTGGTTAAGCGCTCAGCTTTTGCGCTCGCCTTTCTATTTATCCTATTTATCTTAGAATGGATAATTTTCGGAATTATCGCTTGGAGAGCTGATTCTGATATTGCTGAGAAAATTCAAAATTTCTTTCCGTTAAAATCGATGTACAAGTTGATTGATCAGCCGGTACAACGGATGGTAATGACAAAGTTCCCAGAAAAGACCGAAATAGCCTATGATTACGCAGTGCATTGGTATGAATTTGTTATCGTAATTGGTTGGACAGCCGTATTCGTCTTTTTATCCTACAGATTATTAAAGAAGCGCGATTTATAATATATTTGATAGCAAGCGCTATTGAAAATGAAATCGTTAATCCTCTTTTGCTCAATTTTTTGGGCAACTGTCGCCTTCCCTCAAAATGAAGCAGCCAACTGGTACTTCGGGTTCGGTGCAGGGTTAAAATTCGATTCTTCAGCCGGAACGGTGCGATCGGTGGATGATGGAAAGATTTCAACTTATGAAGGCTGCGCTTCTATTTCAGACCAAAACGGACAACTTCTTTTTTACACTGATGGTACCAAAGTTTATAACAGTCAACATCTTGTGATGCAAAATGGCTCTGGACTTTACGGCGATTCTTCAAGCTCACAATCTGCCATTATCGCACCTAAACCAGACGAACCAAACATCTATTATATTTTTACCGTCGATAATTTTTTGGATAATATCAATTATGGTCTTAATTATTCCGTGGTTGATATTAGGTTGAACAATGGTCTCGGTGGCATCATTGAGAAGAATGTAAATCTTCTTAGGCTTTCTACAGAAAAAATAACGGTAGTGCAGAAAAATTGTATAACCGGCGAATTATGGCTGGTAACTTTAGCCTCAGAAAATGGAACGACAAACAACTACAATACCTATCATGCCTTCGAGATTAGCGCGGACGGAATAAATACCACCTCGGTTAAATCGACTTTTACAATGGGACCCCAAGGAAATGGAGTAAATGATTTGCGGGGATATTTAGTTCTCTCTCCGGATGGAAGCAAACTTGCGAGCGCTAACATGACGAATGGTCTCTATACTTACGATTTTGATGCGCTTACTGGCGTCGTTTCCAATCAGACGACGTTGAACCTGGACAACAGAGCCATTAATCCTTACGGTCTAGCCTATTCGCCAAACAATCGCTTTCTTTATGTCCACGCATCCAATGATTATTTTAATAGTTACAGCTTTTTAGAAAATAATAACCCGGCTAATCATTATTCAATCCTTACTCAATTTGATTTGGAAAGTACTTCCATTCAAAATAGCGCTACCATAATCGACCAGCAAAATCTATATAGAGGAGCACTTCAACTGGGTCCAAACGGGAAGATATATAGAGCCCTAAGTGCAACTTACGATGAAGGTCTTCCGTATCTCGGGGTAATCGATAGACCTAATGAAGACGGGCAGGCTGCTAATTACATCAATAATGCCGTTAGCCTTGCTCCAAATAAAAGCGCCCAAGGTCTTCCTCCTTTTATACAATCACTTTTTAATACGGATATTGATATCATTCAAAACGGAACAGACAGTTCTACCTTGACCATTTGTGAAGGAGAAACTTATACTTTAAATACGCCGTCTATCCCAGATGCTACTTATTCTTGGAGCTTTAATGGGAAGGATTTAAAAGAAAGCAGCAATGAATTATTGGTTTCAGAGCCTGGACAGTATTCACTTTATGTAGACCCAAACAATGGCGAATGCCCATTACAGGGCGATGCCTATGTAATTTATCAAGATTTACCCTCATCGACCGATGTTGAGTTAATTCAATGCGATATTGACGGAAACGGCGATGGTCTCACTACTTTCAATTTGAATGAAGCCTTGCCCCTGATTATTGAAAGCAACACCAATTTAGAGGTCAATTTTTTTCTTAGCTATGATAGGGCGGAAGATGGCGAATCGCCTTTAGACGCTGGTAATTTCCAAAACACGTCCAACCCACAAGTCTTATACGCGAAAGCTTTGGACTTAGAATCTAATTGTTATAATATCAGTAAGGTGACCTTACGGGGCTCGGTGGTGTCTATCAATCAAAAAACGTTGTCGGTATGCGATAATGACGGTGCAAACGATGGATTTTATTCATTCAACCTTAATAATTTGAATGAAGAAATCTTGAGTAATAATCCGGCAGACTCCGAAGTCGCCTATTACCAAACTTCGGCAGATGCACTTTTAGAAATTAACCCTCTTGGCTTAAATTATATCAATTCAGTTGAAGGTGAAGAAGTTATTTATTCAAGGGTTGAGAATTCTGATGGATGTCTTGGAATCACTTCGGTTCGATTAATCGTGAACGAACTCCCGATTGTCGAAGAAGAAAGCGAAGTTTTATATTGCCTGAACTTTTACCCCGCGACTATAACACTAGACGCCGGACTAGGCGCACAAAGTGCATCTTTGTTTAGCTACCAATGGTCAACCGGCGAAACGACCCAAACTATTGAGGTGAATGAAATCAGAACATTTTCAGTAGTAATCACCAATAATAATGGCTGTAGTAGCACGAGAACCATTCGGGTAAATCCTTCAAATATTGCAACAATTACCAATATTAAAGTTGAAGATGCGTCGAACGATAACACGATACTCATTTCAGTTTCAGGGGAAGGCGATTACGAATACTCATTGGATGAGGCAGATTATTTTCAAACGGAAACTAAGTTTACCGACGTTGTTCCTGGTTTGCACACCGTTTATGTACGAGACAGGAATGAATGTGGCGTGGTTGAACAAATAGTCTCAGTCATTGGATTTCCAAAATTTTTCTCGCCCAATGGTGATGGCTTCAACGATACTTGGAAGGTAGAAGGAATCACAGCAAGTTTTCAAGCTCAGACCATAATCCATATCTATGATCGTTACGGAAAATTGCTTAAAGAACTAAATCCTACCTCTAATGGATGGGACGGAACTTTTAATAATCAGCTTCTCCCTGCGACCGATTATTGGTTCTCGGTGAGACTTGAAGATGGTCGTTTCTTTACTGATCATTTTTCACTCAAAAACTAACACTTTTGACATTTAACATTTTGCACACTTCCCTGAATTGTACAGTATTTCTTGGATTCCGTTCATCTACAAAAGTTTAACATTTCTCCACACAATTTTCGACGTCTATCGGCAAAATATGACCGTAGCTATAATAGGCTAGATTAGTTACATATGGTCTAATTCTTTGATTTTAAAGAATTAAATCTCAGAAATCCTTATTAATTGTTAAAATAGCGTGCATTTTGTCGGATTTATTTGCTTTTCATCTATGTTATAGATATGTTTACGGCCAATTAATGATCCAAATCGACTATAACTAAATCCTACAATGAAGAAACTTTATTTCATTTTGATTATTTTGTTGGTCTCTTGCACCCTTACCTTGCAAGCTCAGCAACTTAACATAAATGATAGCTTTACAGAGCAGCAACTTGTTGAAGATTATCTTGTACAAGGTTGTGTCGAGATATCAGATATTCAATCACAAGTAAATGGCGAGGTTAACGGAATAAAAAGTTTCGGCTACTTCGAAAAAGCCAATTCTAACTTCCCATTTCAAAACGGGATTATACTTAGTACGGGTAAAGCAACTTCGGGCGCAAATGGCGTAATTAATGCTATTTTAAATGACGGACAGCCCACTTGGCTAACGGATTCCGATCTTGAAAGTGCCTTAGGCATCAGCGGAACTTTAAATGCAACTTCCATAGAATTCGACTTCATTTCAATTTCAAACCAGATTTCTTTCAATTATATATTAGCTTCAGAAGAATACTTTGGAAACTTTCCTTGTGAATACTCAGATGGTTTTGCTCTATTGATAAAGCGAGTAGATACTAATGAGCCTTATAGAAACATCGCGGTTATTCCAGATACCAATATCCCAGTTAACACCAAAACAATTCATGATGAAATAGTCGGTTTCTGTGATGCTGAAAACGTTCAGTATTTTGATGGTTATAATATGGGGGACACCAATTACAATGGTAGAACCAAAACGATGACTGCAAGCGCAGACATTATACCTAATGTAAAATATCACATTAAACTAGTCATCGCAGATCAAACCGATAAGAACTATGACTCGGCAGTTTTTATTGAAGGAAACAGTTTTAATGCTACCGTAGATTTAGGAGAAGATATTACAAGCTGCGCAGAGAACTATACGCTTTATGGAGATATTGGAAATCCTGACGCAACTTATTGTTGGTACAAAAACGGTTCTAAAATCGCCAACGAAACAGGAACTCAATTAGAAATAAACACGTCTGGAACCTATAAGATTGAAATCGTTTTGCCATTTTTAGATGGCTCTTGTACTATAGAAGATAGCGTGGTTATGAATTTATCTTCGACCCAAGCGGCAGAAGATTTAACTGATTACCAAATTTGCGATGAGGGCAATGACGGAAAAGAAATCTTCAACCTTAGCTCTAAGACAGAAGAAGTACTTAATTCGGTACCACAATCTGAATATGAAATATCCTATCACTTAAATTTCGCTGATGCCGAGAATAATTCGAACCCAATTACGCAACCGATTACAAATGCTACGAATCCTCAAGAGATTCACGTTAGGATTCGGGATATTATAAATGGTTGTTTGGCTTATTCAACTTTTGACTTAATCGTTAATCAGAAACCAAATCTTCAACCTGTTTACGATTACTTCGCATGTGATGATCAAACCAACGATGGTACTGTTGCAATTGACCTTTCCCTTTATGACAATCAGTTAACAAATGGACAAAAAAATCTCGTAGTAACCTATCACAGAAATTTGGCTGATGCTAATACTGGAGAAAATCCTTTATCCCTGCCTTACGTAAATAATAGTAGTACCGAAGTTCTCTATGCCAATGTAACCAACTACGAAACCGGCTGCACCGCTTCTACTACCGTTAATTTAGAAGTTAAATCCAACCCTACCATAAATATAGAACCGGTCTATATCGACGCTTGTGATCAAGCACATGATGGATTTGCAACATTTGACCTTACGTCGATTATAAATGAAATTACCAACGGACAATCTGGGGTTACCATTACTTTTCACGAAAGCAGAGAGGATGCAGCTTTGGATCTCAACCCAATAACCGACACTACCAATTATTCCAACGTTACTAAGGATTTCCAAAAGATTTTTATTAGGGTTGAAGACAATGACACCGGTTGTGCATCTATAAGATTTTTTGAAATACATAGCAACCTCTTACTTACAGGAACCATTCTTAGGGATTTCGCTCTCTGTGATGTAGACAGCGGCGCAAATAGTTTTGACCTTGAAAGAATTGCTGATATTATCATAAATGAAATCGACGATGTAAGCATAAGATTTTTTCAAACCGAAGAAGACCGAGATAATCAAACCAACGAATTAAATATTTCTGCAGACTACACCCCTGTTGAATTACCACAGTTTCTTTATCTAATACTGAGCAGTCCGACCTGTTCAGAATATGCTGAAGTAGAACTATTAGAAGATCCTGCTTATAATTTCGGTAATGTTTCAGAAATTAATATATGTTCGAATTCACAAGATGACCTTGAAACTATTATACTTTCAAATTTTGATGCCGTTCTATTGAACGGTGAAGTTGGATACCAAGTTAGGTACTACTTGTCCGAAGATGATGCCGATTACGACCGTAATCGCCTTCCTAATGAATACAACGATTTTAGTTCACCGCAATCTATCTACGCTCGTATTTCTGCTGGTGGAAGTCGATGTTTTGATGTTGTACCATTTCAATTAAATATTGAAGCTGCTCCAGATGTAAATGTTCCAACCGATATAATCGTTTGCGATACGGACGACGATGGGATTTACACCGTTAATCTAGACTCTAAGATTCCCGAAATAGTTAACGATAGTTCGACCAAAATCATAACCTTCTACACTACGCTTGAAGACGCAGAGACAGAACAAAATCCTATAATGAATTCGGCTAATTACTATACTTCCTCTAAGGAGATATATGTAAGTGTTGCGGATATTGCGGGTAGCTGTTCGTCGATAGTTAGTTTTAAAGTGTATATCAATACTGTTCCAAATATCAGCGATGTTGGCAGTTTAGAATACTGCGAATATAACACGGATGGCATTGGGGATTTTATACTTTCTGATAAGGACGCAGACATCTTAAATGGCCAAGCCGGGAAAGAAGTTCTTTATTTTGAAAATGCGGCCGATTCAGAATCAGGTTTAAATCCGATTAATAAAAATCAAGCATATCGTAATTCTTCTAATCCACAGACCTTGTTTTACAGGGTACAGAATATTACTGACCCAAACTGTTTTAAGACATCTTCATTCAGCTTAGAAGTTGGTACCAGCCCGAGATATAACGAACCAACAGATTGGTTTGTATGTGATGATTCTAGCAACGACCAAAGAGAAGAATTTGATTTGACTTCGACCTATAACGAAATTAAAAAAGGAATAGATGAAAACTTAGAGGTAAGCTTTTATGAAAGTAGGAACGATGCGGAGAAAGGCAATGCACCGATTGATTTGGTTTATACTAACATCGTAAATCCACAGACCATATTCGTTAGGATAGGAAACGGAAACGTTTGTAATGCCTACACAAGTTTTGAATTGAATGTGGTGCAGGTTCCAGATGCAAACATGCCAGAACCTTTGATTATGTGTGATCTTGATGGTGATCAGACAATCGTTTTTAACCTAGAAGATTCTCTTATCGAAATACTTGATGTACGTCAGAACAATATTGTGGTGTCTTACTTCAGGAACATGAATGATTTAAATAGCAACAGTAACGCTATAAACAATCCAAAAAACTTTACCAATACATCTAATCCCCAGACCGTTTTTGTGAGGCTTACAAATACGGTTAGTAATTGCTACAACTCGGTTCCTTTAGAACTTAAGGTGATGGAGCCGCCAGTTATCAATAAATTCGATGAGCAGCAAATTTGCAGAACTTCAGATGGGACTTATGATATCTCAGAATTCAGCTATTATGTAGTGGATACACCAGAAGTCTGGGATATCAGCTATTACAAAACTGAAGCTGAAGCTCACGCTAAAACTAATGATTTAGTGATGCCTTATCGATATCAATCTAATAATGACCTTCTTTTTATTAGGGTTGAAAACAACGAATCTGGATGCTATTCCTTAAATCCTTTCCGATTAAAAGTTAATCCGTTACCACTTGCAGTTAAACCAAATAATTTAACTAGCTGTGATGACGATTACGATGGCTTTTTAGAATTCGATTTGAGCCAACAGTCAGCAATTATTATGGCCAATCAGAATCCTTCAAATTTTAGATTGACCTATCACGCAGATTCTGAATCGGCTGAAGCAGGGACCAATGATATTGGCCCTACCTACGAGGCAATTGATGGAGAATATATTTACGCTAGGGTTACCAACAACCTAACAGGTTGCTTCAAGATTACCGAATTCATGATTGAAGTAAATCCGTTACCGGTTGTAGACATTCCTGATCAAGCATTATGTCCGGAGAATCCAACATTGTTGGTTAGCGCAAATACCAATCAAACTCATGATGCCTATTTGTGGTCAACTGGAGAGACTTCTCCTGAGATAGAAATTTCAACCATAGGAAATTACTGGGTTACCGTGAGCACGCCTCATGGTTGCGAAACGACGCAAAGCTTCAACATTATTCAATCAGAACCTGCGAACATTGAAACTACCGAAACAGTTGATTTTTCAGATCCAAATAACATTACTGTAACCATAAGTGGAATTGGAAATTACAGATATCAATTAGACCAAAATGAGCCTCAAGATTCAAATGTATTCGAACGTGTTCCTATTGGCTATCACACCGTTACTATAATCGACTTAAATGGTTGTGCTAGTGTTTCAAAAGAGGTTTTAGTGATTGACACTCCTAAATTTATGACCCCAAATGGTGATGGTTATTGGGATTATTGGCACATTATCGGTGTCGAGACTTTACCTGGTACTATTGTAAATATTTTCGATCGCTACGGAAAACAACTCTCTCAACTCAAGTACGATGATATTGGTTGGGATGGTAAACACAATGGACGTGACATGCCTGCAACCGACTATTGGTTCGTTGCGGATGTGAAACGTGGCGGATATGAATTTCAAATTAAAGGACATTTCGCTCTGATACGTTAAAGCATTCTTAAACTACAATTTACATTTATCGTGATGCTCATCATTATCGTAAATTTGTGGCATGCGCTTTCAGATAAAATCAGAATTTAAACCTACCGGAGACCAGCCACAAGCTATTAGACAGCTTACTAACGGAATCAAATCCAATGATAAATACCAAACCTTACTTGGAGTTACAGGTTCAGGTAAAACATTTACCGTAGCAAATGTTATTGAAGAAGTCCAAAAACCGACCTTGGTCTTGGCTCACAATAAAACGTTGGCGGCGCAATTGTATTCGGAGTTCAAGCAATTCTTTCCTGATAATGCAGTAGAGTACTTCGTTTCTTATTATGATTATTATCAACCTGAAGCCTATATCCCAGTATCGGGAACTTACATCGAAAAGGATCTCTCCATAAACGAGGAGATTGAAAAGATGCGTTTGAGCACTACTTCTTCCCTACTTTCAGGGCGTCGAGATGTGATTGTAGTCGCTTCGGTTTCATGTTTATATGGAATTGGTAATCCTGTCGAATTTCAGAAAAATGTGATTACAGTAGAAAGAGAGCAGAACATTTCTAGAACCAATTTACTGCACAAATTCGTTCAAAGTCTTTATTCGAGAACGGAAGCGCTTTTTCATAATGGAAATTTCAGAATAAAAGGAGACACGGTAGATATCTTCCCAGGCTATTCAGACCACGCTTATCGCATTCACTTTTTTGGAGATGAAATCGAAGAGATTGAAGCTTTTGACGTAACTACCAACGAGATTTTAGAACGATATGATCGACTGAATATCTATCCCGCGAATATGTTTGTAACTTCACCGGATAAATTGCAAGGTGCAATTCATGAAATTCAGATAGATTTAGTTAAACAGCATGACTTCTTTAAGGATGTTGGCAAGCATTTAGAAGCAAAACGGATTAAGGAACGAACGGAATTCGATTTAGAGATGATTAGAGAACTTGGCTATTGCTCAGGAATCGAGAATTACTCTAGGTATCTCGATGGACGTTCTCCCGGAAGTAGACCCTTCTGTTTGTTGGATTATTTTCCAAATGATTATTTAATGGTCGTTGATGAAAGCCACGTTACAATTTCTCAAGTACATGCCATGTATGGTGGTGACAGAAGCAGAAAAGAGAATTTAGTTGAATACGGTTTCCGTCTTCCCGCAGCAATGGATAACCGCCCGCTTAAGTTCGAAGAATTCGAAGCGTTGCAGAATCAAGTCATTTACGTGAGCGCGACACCAGCGGACTACGAAATGCAAAAAACCGATGGTGTGTATGTAGAACAGGTTATTAGACCTACAGGATTATTAGATCCAGTAATCGAAGTGCGACCTAGCTTAAACCAGATAGACGATTTAATAGAAGAGATTCATCAGCGAGTTGAAAAAGACGAAAGAACTTTGGTAACCACACTTACTAAAAGAATGGCAGAAGAACTTACCAAATATCTTGATAGAATAAATATCCGTTGTAGATATATTCATAGTGATGTGGATACTTTAGAAAGAGTGGAAATTATGCAGGATTTGCGTAAAGGAATATTTGATGTATTGGTTGGAGTAAACTTATTAAGGGAAGGATTGGATTTACCAGAAGTATCTTTAGTAGCAATTTTAGATGCAGATAAAGAAGGTTTCCTAAGGTCTAATCGCTCGTTAACCCAAACAGTAGGTCGTGCCGCACGTAATTTAAATGGTAAGGCAATTATGTACGCAGATACCATTACAGGCAGTATGCAACGCACTATTGACGAAACAAATTATCGACGCGATAAACAGATGGCTTATAACAAAGAGCATAACATCACGCCTACCGCATTAAAGAAGAACTTAGACAGTGTTTTAGCAAAGAACTCGGTTAGTACTTATAAATATGAAATGGACGCCTTAAAAGCGGCTGAACCAGAAAGTAAATATTTGACAAAGCCAGAACTTGAAAATAAGATTAGAGAACGAAGAAAATTAATGGAACAAGCAGCAAAAGCCTTAGATTTTATGGAAGCTGCGCGTTATAGGGATGAGCTTAAAGGTTATCAGGAAAAACTCGAAGAATTAAAAGTAAAGTAAGATTCTTAGTTATACTGAACTTTAAAGATGTCGATCAAAAAATCTGGCGGCACGATTTTGTTAGGAAAGCTTTCCATTAGATCCAAGACACGGCTGATAGATTCGTTGCTCAATCCCATTCTTAAACCAAAATTATAGAGCTTTACCAATTCCTTTTTAGATATATCCTTATCGAGATTCATCAGAAGTACTAAACGGTGAAATTGAACAATGCGTTCACTGTGTGATTTTAGATGCACATAAGTTACAGGATGCTCAAACAAGTAATCAAAATCATCTCTAGAAATCTCAAGTTGCTTTGCTACACCCAACAGAAATTTATATTCGATTGATTTTATACTTGCGTCAGTTTGCGCAAAGGATATCATTTCTGACAACAAACTAAGCTTTTCTACTCTATTTATCATAACTGTTGGATTGACAATTTCACTGATATAAAATTAGAGAGATTCACATTATTATAGTCGTTGATATCAGGTATCTTATCGAATAATGGAATGTCCTTTATCGAACATATTGAGAGTTAATCAAGTTTTTGGTTTTGAAGTTTTCATATAGACGCCAACTTATGAAGAAATAATTCATCAATTTAATATATTATATTATTGATTATCAGTAATTTATAATATATTTTAGAATTCCTCAATTCGCTTTTCTGTAGCTTTTTTGAGTGAATTGGGTAAAAAATCCCAAAATTCTTAAAACCTTCATTTTTACTGTTAAACCCAATCCAAAAGAAACAATTACTTTTACATCTATAAGAATTGCTATATCACTTTAAAAAAGACTTAGAATTATGATGACCAATAATGATATCTTCAAAAAACTTAGGGTAGCTCACAAACTGAGGGACGATGATATTATTAAGATTCTAGAGTTGGTCGATTTTAAGATAACCAAGAGCGAACTAAACGCTCTTTTTAGAAGAGAAGATCATCCCAACTATATGGAATGTGGGGATCAAATTTTAAGAAACTTCCTAAACGGTCTGGTAATTCACCTGCGCGGGCCAATGCCAAAAAAAGAAAATAAAAAAGACCGAAGCGATAACTCCGGTCCTAATTTAAAAAATAAGCGGGATTAAGATTCAGGCATCAATGTAACTTGTACCTTAAATAACTTGTCTTTACCTAGGTAAGCCGTTTTAAGTTTCTTGTAATTCAATTTACTTTTGATATAGTTTTTTACATCATCGTTGCAATTGTCTACCGACAACACTACGATTTCATCATTCTTATTAAGAGTTAATAACACATCGGTTTCCACTTTTTTGTTGAAGGTAAACTCGTGGTTGCTCAATAATTGATGGATTTCGGTAGTCAATAACGCATTTTCAGGGTTAGACGCCTTTGGTGTGCTTGCTGAAAGCACTGTGCTGAATGCAATTGCTGCAACTAGCACTAAGCTTTTGATTGATTTCATAATTGTTCGATTTAAAATTGATTGATACTATAAAGACGGGTAAGCGATGCATCTGTTACAGTAAAATCAGGTTTTAAACAAAATTTAACTTTTGAAATCAAATTTTTCAATTTTTATATACTTCAAAATCAAGCATAAAAAAAAGGGCAGAAGATTATTTCTGCCCTGATATAATAAAATCTCTAGAGGTATTATGTTCCCTACTATTATAAATTTAATTTAAAACCGACTGAACTTTATCCGCAGCCTCTTGAAACTCTGTAGCGCTCATTACATCGAGTCCTGAATTATCTATAAGTTCTTTTGCGACATCGGCATTGGTTCCTTGCAATCTAACGATAATTGGGATTTTTATCGCATCACCCATATTTTTATAGGCATCCACAATTCCTTGTGCTACACGGTCGCATCTTACGATTCCACCAAAGATGTTTACTAAAATTGCTTTTACATTCGCATCTTGAAGTATAATCCTAAAAGCAGCCTCTACCCTAGCCGCATCTGCAGTACCACCAACATCCAAGAAATTTGCTGGCTCACCCCCTGCTTGTTTAATAAGGTCCATTGTGGCCATTGCCAATCCTGCACCATTTACCATACAACCAACATTACCATCTAAATCCACATAATTTAGACCGACCGCCTTAGCTTTTACTTCAATTGGATTTTCTTCGCGAAGATCTCTAAGATCCATGTAATCTTTATGTCTAAAAAGAGCATTGTCATCGATGGTTACTTTAGCATCTACCGCCATTATTTTATCATCAGACGTCTTAAGAACTGGGTTGATTTCAAATAAAGATGAATCAGATTTTAAGTAAGCAGTATATAAAGATGAAACGAATTTTGTCATTTCTTTAAAAGCAGTTCCAGATAATCCGAGGTTGAAAGCAATACGTCTCGCTTGGAAAGGTATTAACCCAGTTGAAGGATCCACTTCTTCAGTAAAAATAAGATGAGGCGTTTCTTCAGCAACGGTTTCAATATCCATACCACCTTCGGTAGAATACATAATCATATTTCTTCCTGTAGCTCTATTTAATAGAACTGACATATAATATTCTTCTGGCTCATTTTTGCCAGGATAGTAAACGTCTTCTGCAATTAGAACTTGATGAACGGTTTTACCTTCCTTAGAAGTTTGCGGAGTAATCAATTGCATTCCGATAATCTCTCCTGCAATCTTTTCTACTTCCCTTAAATTCTTGGCAAGCTTAACTCCTCCACCTTTACCACGTCCACCTGCATGTATTTGAGCTTTGATAACGTGCCAAGAAGTTCCTGTTTCTTGGGTAAGTTCCTTCGCTGCAGCAACTGCTTCATTTGCATTTTGAGCGACAATCCCTCTTTGGATGCGCACGCCGTATTTGCTCAGTATTTCCTTTCCTTGGTATTCGTGTAAATTCATGTTCTGTTTCGTTTTTAAAGTGTTACAAAAGTACGCATACTCGCAAATTAAACCAACAAATCTTAATCTAGTTTAAGGACCGGTCGTCTAAGCGCTATGGATAAATTGAAACAAAATGTTATAATCTCTAATTATCCCAATTGAAATTATGAATTCTTCAAAATTTCCTTAAAATCAAATTGAGGCAGTCGTAATTATTTATACTTTGATTAGTTTAGCTCTTTAATAAATGATAATTCATGAAAAATAATGTCTTACTAAAAATTGTTGAGGACTTTGGAAGTCCTGTTTATGTCTATGATGCTAAAACTATTACATCTCAATATAAACGTCTAACCTCAGCATTTAGTAAGGTAAAGAAGCTTAGAGTCAACTACGCGGCGAAAGCCTTATCAAATATTTCAGTTTTAAAGCTTTTAAATAGTTTAGAATCTGGCTTGGACACGGTTTCCATTCAAGAAGTGAAACTTGGCTTAAAAGCCGGTTTTAAGCCAGAGGATATTATCTATACACCCAACGGGGTTTCCTTAAAGGAAATTGAGGAAGTTGCAGAAATGGGAGTTCAGATCAATATTGATAACCTTTCAATATTAGAACAATTTGGCACTAAACATCCGGAAGTCCCAGTTTGTATTAGAATCAATCCGCACGTAATGGCCGGTGGTAATACTAATATTTCTGTAGGACATATCGATAGTAAGTTTGGGATTTCGATTCATCAAATACCTTTATTACTGCGTATCGTTAAAAATACTAATATGAACATCAACGGTATCCATATGCACACGGGTAGTGATATCTTGGATATTGATGTGTTTTTGTATGCCAGCGAAATACTTTTTGATACTGCTACCCACTTTAAAGACCTCGAATTTATTGATTTTGGCTCAGGCTTTAAAGTGCCTTATAAAAAAGATGATATCGAAACCAATATTGAAGAGCTCGGCGAAAAGTTGACTAAACGCTTTAATGAGTTCTGCAAAAAATACGGCCGAGAGCTAACCTTAGCTTTTGAACCAGGCAAATTCTTGGTGAGTGAGAGCGGCTTCTTCCTGACCAAGGTCAACGGCATAAAACAAACTACTTCTACTGTTTTTGCGCAAGTCGATTCAGGTTTTAATCATCTAATAAGACCGATGCTTTATGGTTCTCAGCACGATATTGTAAACATCTCCAACCCACAAGGACGTGAACGTTTTTACTCAGTGGTTGGCTATATCTGTGAAACCGATACTTTTGCCACTAACCGCAGGATTTCCGAAATAAGGGAAGACGATATTCTATGTTTCAAAAATGCAGGCGCCTATTGTTTCACCATGTCTAGCAACTACAATTCTAGATATAGACCATGCGAAATTCTTTGGTATAAGGAGAAAGCACATTTAATTAGAAAGCGAGAAACCTTTGATGATATTTTAGCGAATCAGGTTGAAATAGAAATAGCTTAGTTGTTGGTTGTTGGTTGATGGTTGTTGATTGGTGGTTGGTGGTTGTTGGTTGTTGGTTGTTGGTTGTGGGTTGTTGGTTGTTGTAACCTATATTTTTCAAAACTAACAACGTTTACCTCCTAACTCAGAACTCAGAACTCATAATTCAGAACTCCTAACTCCTAACTTACAACTCACAATCGTTTCGCCACATTATAGTCCAAAAGAAATTGCAATCTAAGTTGAAGATTAAGCGGTTTCTCAGAAAGATGTTCGCTGTAATGGATGAGGCCTTCTGTTTTGCAGTCGAGTTCTGAAATTAAATTTTTGCCATAATAATTATTGAACCTGATTGATTCATCATAAAATTGAAGCTGTTCCAGATTGAGATTTTTTGAAGTTAAAAGTGATAGAAGTTTGTACCGATTAACGCTGGTAATTTTCACTTTTTTTATATCATTCATGTTCAGTAATTCTTCGGCATTATCCTTCAGAAATATTGCCGTTACCAAAAAATAATAATCCGTTTGCTTATCGGAATTCAATAACCAACCTTTTCTGAGTTCGTTTTGATTATTCAAATAGGAAAGCTCAAAGGTAAAAGTCGGTAAATCTTTATTGAGATAATGAAGCTGAGCCTTTTCATCAATCCTAAATTCTTTTTGATCATGATGGATGAGTAAATCTATTCCTTTTAGTTGAAGATTCTTATCACTGATTCTATTGAACTCGAAGCCTTTGTCATTATAAAATCTATCTAAATATTGATTTAAGATTTGTTCTTTGCGGATATCATTCTTATAAAGCGACACCTCATTCTAGGTTTTTAATTTCTTGGTAAAGCTGCTTTCCTATTTTTTCAACCACTCCAACCACAAGTGCATTCCCCATAAAAAAAGCTCTTTTTGCATCGGTAACACCTTCAAGTTTGGTGTGATTATCTGGAAACATATTTAAGCGCTCTAATTCTACCGGAGTTAGCCTTCTCAGTCCATTTTTAGTCGAAATAACATGCTTAAAGCGTGATGGAGTTTTACCGCCTTCACCAGTTACCACCGTTCTCGATGGACTTTCCAATGCATCTGGATATATCATCCCACCTTCAGAATAGTTGTAAACAAAACCTTCCGACGATTTTCTTTCAATTCTTTTGGCTCCTTTCAAATATTCCCATTTGTCATAGTCTTTTTCATCGATATAAAAAACCGAGGGAATCTTTCCGCTTTCTAATATTTCACCAAGCACGGTCCTTTCACCATCATAATCTGGAAGTGTTTTAATAGTAGTAACCTTCCCATTTAACATGATTCCGCTATTATTAAAAGGTGAAAGTTTTCCACCTTCATTAAAATGATCACTAAGATTTACTAAATCGCCATCCAGGTCAAAATTACTTTTGTTGGCTTCAATTTTAACCGGAAAACTTTTGGCGAATATTCCAATAGTTGAAATCCACTCCAGACCTTCGGATTTATTAAACTTCTTATAGATTTTAGAATCTCGATGATATGCCAAGATAAAAATACGCCGTCTTCTTTGGGGCATTCCGTAATCTGCGGCATTTATTACCCGCCACTCTACAGCATAGTCGAGTTCATTTAAACTTTGTAACATGACCGCAAAATCCCGCCCGCGTTGCTGTGAAGGCGACTTTAATAATCGATCAACGTTTTCTAAGAGGAGGTATTTAGGTTTTTTTTTCTTTATTTCAAGGATTTTGTGAATGGACCACCAAAGAACACCTTTTTTTCCCTTAAGTCCCTTTGAATTATTTAAAGTGGTGGCGACAGAATAATCCTGACAAGGAAAGCCGCCTACCAAAATATCATGATCTGGAATTTCTGCAACATCTATTGTCGCAATATCCTGATTAAAATGGTTTTCTGAACCAAACCGGGCTTCGTAGACTTTTGAGGCATGTTGTGTCTTCGTAGATGGTTCCCATTGATTGCTCCAGATAACTTTAAAAGGGCTTTTCTCCAATCCAAGTCTAAATCCACCGACCCCTGCAAAGAGCTCGACCACCTTTAAATTTCTATCCATCAAAAAATTTCTAATACTTCATTGAAATCAAAATTAAAATATTTTAAATTTTTATTGACGATAATCTTAGAAATACGATTTTCACTTTACTCATTTGAAAGAAATTCCTCGCTGTTTTTAATATTCTTCAGTTCACCATTTCTCATAACGTGAGTTATGCTCCGAAGATTCGAAATATCCTTAGAGGGGTCTTGGTCCAATATAATAAGGTCGGCTATTTTACCTTCTTCCAGGGTTCCAAAGTCATCTAAGCGATCCATCGCTATTGCGCCGTTTTTGGTTGCCATGATTATTAAATCTTCTGCTGGGATACCAGCGCTTTGCATAGCTTCAATTTCGTCATTAAATGAAATTCCATGTAAGGTTCCTGGGTTTCCAGCATCCGTACCGACCACAATGGTACCGCCTTCTCTATAAACCCTCATCAAATTTTGTTGCATCACGGATTTCGAATAGTCCAATGTCTCCTGAAATTTGGGTAGATAAGCTTTTAATCGAACTATTCTTTCTTCGCCCATGATAGATTCAAATTTCGTAGCATTTTCTAATAGGTGTTTTGTCTCTGTATCAACGACCTGATAAGGATCCCTAATCTTAAAATTCTCCCCGAGGACGGCTTTATAGGTATTGTAATATCCCTTTCCGACGATAAGAGTCGGATTATAGAGGGCATTATTTTTCTTTAGTAAATCTAGAAATTCAGTATCGACCAAAGAGTCCTCGACACTATGCACTAGTAATTGTGCTCCTACTCTCAAGGCGAGTTTAGCCTCCTTTAAAGTAGTTGCGTGGGCAATCATTTTATTGTTTTGTTTTTTTACTTCTTCTGCAACGGCCTCAATATGTTTTACAAAGACCGGGTCATCTGGAGCGAAGCCCCAAATTTTAATCCCGGTTGAACCAGCTTTAGAATTTTTTATTACCATGTTCCTCCCTATTGCTTCTGAGCCTAGGTGAATCATTGTTATATTGTCTCCTATATTGAAAATAGCTATGCTTTCTTCTGGAGCTGGTGTAAGCAACGGGCCAGCTGCTGCAACGTGTGGAGAAAATGATGTTTCTTCATTTTGATCTTGCAAGCCAAGAGTCCAAGAGTAATCACCAACATCGTAAACGGCGGTCACACCAGAACGGAGATATGACCTATAATATCTTTCTGGATTTTTTTCTTGGTAAGCGACTACTTTTTCAAAGGGAATTGAATCCCGAATATCACCTGCATCAGGTCTCGAATCGAAGAATCCGGTTTGGAAAAAATGGATATGCGCATCGACCAAACCGGGCATTACATATTTACCCTTTAAGTTAACAACCTTTGAATTTGCAGGGAACTTTGTTCCATTTCCTCCAATTTCCTTTATCTTATTTCCTTCGATTATAACAACTCCATTTTCTATGGTTTCGCCATTTCCGATAAAGATTTTTGCTCCTTTAAGGACTTGAATGTTTTGTGAAAACGTGCTATTTGTACCAATTAAAATTATTATTACTAGTAGTGATTGCTTTAATCTCATATTCAGAAATATTTATGTCTCTCAAATTTAGCCATTTAAATTCCATTATATTAAAATAGATATCTAGAATTTGAATTGAAGGAAGCTCACATTTCTTCAATTTGCCTACACTTATAAGTCCTTTTAGTATCTTTAGGCAAACCATTAATTTCAGAATGAAAAGAGTTATTTTCCTGATCCTAATTCTTTGTGTTTCTTGCCAGCAGGAAGTGAAGCAAAATCCGATAGAGGCAGCCCTTAATTCCAACGATGATATAATGAAAAAGGTCTTAGAGGAACCCTCCAACTATGAACTACAGATCAAATTATCGACTATAAACAGGGAAAACGAATCAGTATCTTTTGATGATTTTGAATATAGGGTCGATGACCGAGACTATTTTTATCCGGCTTCAACAGTAAAATTTCCCATTGCATTATTGGCTCTAGAAAAGATTGATTCCCTAGAAAAAATCAAGAGCACCACAAATTATATTCTAGAGGGAGATTCGATTACTCACACGATTAGAGATGACATCCGGCAAATATTTGCCGTGAGCGATAACGGTGCTTTTAATCGGCTTTACGAATTTTTAGGTCGTGATTATATTAATGACAAACTCAAAACTAAGCAAATTGGTCCTGCTCATATTAATCATAGGCTTTCAGTTCCAAATTCTACCTATCGATATACCCGGCCGATTAGTTATTGGGAAAACGATTCAATTATCTATATTCAGGATTCACTAGTTGATTCTGAAGTTGAAACCCTTCAACTTAAACAACTGCAAAAAGGAAAAGGGTATTATTTAGATTCTACTTTAGTTAAAGAGCCGATGGATTTTTCAAAGAAAAATTATTTCCCAATTTCGACTTTGCACGAACTCATGAAGCGCGTAATTTTTCCTGAAAGTTTTCCTGAAGACGAAACTTTCAACATAAATCAGGCAGATCGAGAATTTCTTTTGAATAGTATGAAGGCTTTACCGCGGGAAGTTGGATACGATGAAGTTGAATATTACGATAGCTACGGCAAATTTTTTATGTTCGGCGATAGCAAGGAAAGAATTCCAGATAACATCAAGATTTTCAATAAAGTGGGTTATGCCTATGGTTATCTCACCGATTGCTCATACATAAAGGATGAAAAATCTGGGGTTGAATATATTTTGACCGCTACACTATTTGTCAATAAAAATGGTATTTTTAATGACGATACCTATGAATTTGAAACCATAGGAATTCCTTTTTTATCTAAACTAGGTAAAGAAATTCACAACCATCTAATAGAACAAGAATGAAGATTATTAAACTAATTGCAATCTGCCTCCTACTCCTACCGATTACTTCTTACTCACAAAAGAAAAAACAGAACACCAAACCCGATAATAGTCTTAACGACTCCCTTTTCCATGGATTAAAATGGAGAAATATTGGACCATTCAGAGGCGGAAGAAGCGTTACTTCTACTGGCGTGGTTGGTGAACCGATGACTTATTACTTCGGAAGTGTTGGTGGTGGAGTCTGGAAAACAACCGATGACGGTATCAACTGGAAAAACGTTTCGGACGGTTTTTTTGAAACCGGGACCGTGGGTGATATTGCAGTTTCAGAAAGCAATCCCAACCTTGTAGTTGTGGGCATGGGAGAACATGCGGCACGTGGCGTTATGACTTCTATGGGCGATGGTGTTTATAAATCTACCGACGCCGGTAAAACTTGGAAACATATGGGACTGGACAAATCCCGTCACATTTCGGATGTAATAATAAACCCAAATAATCCAGATAATATTTTTGTTGCGGTGCAAGGTGCTCAATATGGACCTTCGGCTGACCGTGGAATTTACAGATCTATGAATGGTGGGACCACTTGGGAAAAGGTTTTATATGTTAATGACATTACCGGAGCTTCGTCGCTTTCTATGGATTTTAAAAATCCGTTGATTCTTTATGCATCTATGTGGCAGCACGAGCGTAAGCCTTGGACCATTACTTCCGGTGGGAAAAATTCAGGTTTATATAAATCTACTGATGGCGGAACAACTTGGGAACAGATGAAAAAAGGTCTTCCAGAAGAATTTGGGAAATCGGGTATATCAGTTTCTCGTGCAAATCCCGATCGAGTTTTTGCAGTGATCGAAGCTGAAGATAAAAAAGGTGGCGTTTATAGATCAGATGATGCAGGGAAGACTTGGGCTCAGGTAAATTCTGACCGAGTAAATATTACCCGTTCTTGGTACTATATGGAAATATTTGCTGACCCGCAGAATGAAAATATTGTCTATGTACTTAACGCCCCAGTGATGAAATCTATCGACGGCGGAAAGACTTTTAGTAACGTTGAAGTTCCTCATGGCGATAATCATGATTTATGGATAAACCCAAATGACAACTCCAAGATGATCAATAGTAATGATGGAGGTGCAAATATTTCAAATAACGGCGGAAAGAGCTGGAGTACTCAAGAAAATCAACCTACTGCGCAATTTTATAGGGTAATTACGGATAATCTAATGCCCTATAACGTCTATGGCGGACAGCAGGATAATTCGGCCATTGCAATTTCTAGTAGAACCAATGGCGAAGGTATCGGTTGGAAGGATTGGTATTCTGTGGCAGGTTGCGAAAGTGCATTTTTGGCCTTCGACCCAGATAACCCAGACGACATTTACGGTGGTTGTTACCAAGGTATTATTGAAAAATGGAGGAAGTCTACCCAAGAAGGAAAAGCAATAAAAGAATATCCAGAATTGTCTTTAAGTGGTACCCCGAAGGATTTTAAGTATCGCTATAATTGGAATGCTCCAATTATAAGTTCACCACATAATCGCAGCGTAATCTACCATGGCGGTAATGTAGTATTTAAAACAACGGATGGTGGTTTAAATTGGGAAGCTATTAGTCCCGACCTTACCAAAAATGAAAAAGGTAAGCAAGGCCCAGGTGGTGGACCTTACACCAACGAAGCTGCAGGGGGTGAAAATTACAACACACTTACCTATTTGGCCGAATCGCCACATGAAGAAGGATTTTTATGGGCTGGCTCAGATGATGGCTTATTGCATATGACTAGAGATGGCGGAAAAAATTGGACCAACGTTACGCCTAGCGGAGTCGATGGCGGTATCATTAATAGTATCGAAGTTTCACCTCACGATAAAGCAACTGCTTATATTACAGTAATGCGATACAAGGAAATGGATTTAAGTCCATATATTTTCAAAACTACCGATTATGGTAAGAGCTGGAAAAAAATTGTAAATGGCATAACTGGCGATAACACTTTTGCACGAGTGGTAAGAGAAGATAAGAACGTAAAAGGACAGTTGTACGCGGGTACAGAAACCGGCTTATACATTTCTACTAACGATGGGGAGAATTGGCAAAAATTTCAATCTAACCTACCGGTGGTTCCTATCAATGATTTGACCATTCAAAATAATGATTTGGTTGTTGCTACTGCTGGAAGGTCTTTCTGGATTTTGGATGATGTGGTTTCGCTTCAAAATATTGTGAAGAGCGATAAGGCTTTAGAACTCTTCAAACCTAATGACACCTCACGTTTTTATGGGAGAAGTATGGATCAATACGTTTCTGGTCTTGGACAAAATCCGAAGCAAGGTGTGGCAATAGACTATTACATCGGAAAAGAAATTGATAGTACTGAGTTGAAATTAGAAATAATGGAAAACAATAAGGTTATCAAAACCATTACCAATAAAAAGCAAGATGATTTTAAATCTTGGCCAGGCGGTCCTTCTAAACCGGAAGTTTTATCCGACAAAAAAGGATATAACCGATTTGTCTGGGATTTTACTACCAATCCCCTACCGGCCGTCGAAAATGTTTTTGCCTATGGAAGTTACGGCGGAGCCGGAGTTGCACCAGGTACTTATAAGTTAAAAATGACTTACGGAGATAATTCAGATGAAAAAATGGTGAAGGTTACACCAAATCCTAATGTGAAGGCAACCGAAGCGGATTATGCAGAACAGCGCCAATTCTTAACTAAGATTGATGATGTTATTGTAGATATTCATGAGTCGGTTCAAAATATGCGTTCTGCACAAAAACAGTTAAAGGACTATAAGAAACTATTGAAGGATAACGAGAAGGCTAAAGAATTGGTGACCTTGGGAGATTCTTTGATCAAAAGGATTGACCGTTGGGAACAGAAGTTAATTCAGCCAAACCAAAAGACGTTTCAAGATGTAATCAACTTTCAAAATCAGTTAAATGCGGAATTTATGGAATTAAAATCTTATGCCAGCAGTTCTGAACCGGCCTTGACTTCTGGAGCAAAATTGAGATACGATGATCTAATGAAAGAATGGAATACCTATGTAAGCGAAAGAAATTCAATCATAAATGACGAAATGGCCAAATATAATAGTATGTACAATCAATTAGGTTTGCCGGCTATTATTATGCCTGAGGAATAGCTTGGTTTTGGAATTTGGAATTTGGAATTTGGAATTTGGAATTTGGAATTTGGAATTTGGAATTTATAATTTGGAATTTGTTTAATATGAAAATTTTTTAGTAGTGAACCCTTAATATTCCCATGAGCGAATCTTTCAACATTAATAAGGATATCCGATATTCTGAAACCTTGCCGGCGGAATTTTACCGCAGTAAAACTGTTTTTGACGAAATTAAAGAAAAGGTATTTGTTAGGACCTGGCAGCTAATAGGAGATGAAAGTCTAGTTCCCTTTACCGAAACCGTCTATCCCTTTATTCTTTTAGACAATTACATTACGGAGCCTTTAGTTTTGGTTCGTGATAAGCAAGACAACATTATGTGCTTTAGCAATGTCTGTACGCACCGTGGAAATATTGTGGTTATTAATCCGGGTAAGGTTAGTCAACTTCGATGCATGTATCACGGAAGACGTTTTAATCTCGACGGCTCATTCAAATCGATGCCAGAATTTGCTGAAGCCGAAAACTTTCCCAGACCTTGTGATAATCTCCGCGAATTTTTGGTGAGAACTCTAGACCCTTTTGTTTTTGTTGGCCTTAATCCCGCTTTCGACTTTGATGAAATCATTAAAATCATGGTAGAGAAAATCGGGTTTTTACCGCTGCATCAGTTTAAAGCTGACAAAAGTTTGAACAAGGATTATCTCGTAAACTGCCATTGGGCACTTTATGTAGACAATTATTTGGAAGGATTTCATATTCCATTTGTACATGATGATTTAAATGCTGTTTTGGATTACGGCAATTACACTACCGAGATCTATGAACATGCATCTCTACAAACAGGGTTTGCCAATGATGGCGAAGAGGTTTTTGACCTTCCAGAATATCATCCAGATTACGGGAAAAATATTGGCGCTTACTATTTTTGGATATTCCCTAACATGACCTTCAATTTTTATCCTTGGGGACTTTCAATCAATATCATAAAACCGCAAAGCATTAGTAAAACCAAGGTTTCATTTATCACCTATGTGTATGATGAAAGCAAATTAGGAAAAGGTGCGGGCGCTTTATTGGACAAGGTAGAAAGGGAAGATGAGTTTGTGGTAGAATCGGTGCATAAAGGTGTTCAATCTCGCTATTACACCACTGGAAGATTCTCCCCTACCCGTGAAAAAGGAGTGCATCACTTTCATCGTTTACTGGCCAAATATTTGAAATAGATTAAAATTTCAATTTGAAATGATTAGAGCAAAGATTAAGTTGAAGTGATTCCATTTCAATAATAAATTAAACAATAGTTAACCGAAGACGCATTTGATTTTAAAACCCGAAGAATACTATTTATTTTTTGAAGAATGGAATTTAGATCCTAATCAGTGGTCCATTTTTCTTGATACGTTTGCGGTTTTACTCACCATCATAGGCTTTTTGATTGCCTTTTTTATGTACGGCAAACAGAGAAAGGATAAGGCTCAAGACGCCTTCGACTTTTTTCAGGCTTCTCTGCCAGAATTAAAAGGGTCAATCAATAAAATCATTTCTGACCTAAAAGAATTTCAGCGCGACCTCGATTTAGATAATTCTGTGAATCCGGTAATCTCAACTTCTTTAAACGACAATTTTTTAGCCAAGATTAACTTGGTCGACTTAAATAGATATTACAGAAAAAACAGGAATGATAAACTCTCAATCTTCAAATCGTTTTTGGTAGATTCTAATTTTTTCAGTGATTACCATTCATACATTTCCAATGAAATAAATTATTTCCGGACGGCTTATCAACAAGAGCAAAACACGTTTTCAAAATGGCAGCTATTAAGATCTAAACGGTTTTTTTCCAAGAACACGGGTCAGGATAAGGTAGATTACGAAGATTTTTATGGTGAGTGGGTCGATGATTTTATTAAGGATGATAAAATATTTGAGCAAGAAAAGGATGGGAAATCGCTTAAGCTAAAGAACCGACAGAAGCTGGTAGAACATAAAATAACCGCTTTGGCTAGTGATATACTACCATTTATTGAGTCTAGTCAAAAAGCGAATAAGGTAAATATGATTGCCAATAACGTGATTGACTCTTATTCTGAAATGTCTAAAATGAAATCTAAATTAAAGCTCGTTTTGGAAAAGGATACGGATAGATTTCAAGATATACTTGCGAACCTCAACCTTTTGCTAGAGAATAAATAGCAACATCATAATTCTAGTTCTGCTAAAGTCAGCTCTTACTTATACCTGCTTAACGTTATTAAGATCTCTATCTTCGGATTTATTAAATAATTAATTATTAATGGGTTATATTTACAATACTCCTCCAAATTTTCATTATTAAATGATATGTTCTAGAATAGAAATGAACATTAATAAAAATTTCTATAGTTTAAAATAGTATGCCTTCTCCCTTAAAAATTCTGATTGTCGAAGATGAAATGATAATCGGCGCCAATATTTCACTTCAATTATCAAATCTTGGGTACGAAGTCACCGGTATCTTACCGAGGGGCGAAGATGCTATTCCACAAATAAAAGAGAATAGGCCAGATATCGTTTTGCTAGATATTCAGCTAAAGGGTGATTATGATGGTATTGAAACTGCTGAAAAAATTCAAGAAATAGGAAACATCCCAATTATATTCTTAACCGCTAATTCGGATGAAGAACATTTTAATAGAGCAAAAAAAACCAACCCTTACGCATTTATCTCCAAACCATTTAAGAAGTTAGATCTGCAGCACGCTATAGAACTTACCGCAAATCGACTTTTTTTAGAACGCAATCGCAGTTCCAAAACTGATGTGGATCGGCAATCGGAGGAAGATGCCTATGTTCTTAATGATAGTATTTTCGTGAAACATCGCGAATTTATGGTTAAGCTTCTAATCAAAGACATTAATTATATTGAAGCAGACCGTAATTATTGCCGGGTTTATACCAACGCAAAAGAATACCTGCTCTCTTCCACTCTAAAGGATTTAGATGAGAAACTGCCTCAAGAACATTTTTTAAGAATTCACCGTTCTTATATCGTCAATATCGCGAATATTGAAGAAGTCGGATTTGTTCACGTTAAGATTGGAAAGAAAAAAATACCCATCAGCAAAAATCTTCGTGAAAATTTAGTGAAGCGATTGCAGACGATTTAGTTTATATGAGAAGCCGAATTATTATTAGGCAGATTTTTTAAGATTAAATTTGAATGCTACTGCAGTACCGCCTTCATTCTTTTCTACCATTTCGCCATTTAATTGCTGAATTAATAGTTGAATCAGCTGAGTCCCAAAACCAGTTCCTAATTCTTCCTTATCATTTTTACCGACGCCATTGTCACGAACTTCAAGTTGAAGCACCCTAGCATCGGGACGGTTCAACAAAATTTGTATTTTTCCATTTCCTTCGCCAGGAAAGGCATATTTAAGAGAATTGGTAATAAGCTCATTTACGATTAATCCAAGTGGCACCGCGGTATCGACATCGAGTTCTAATTCATCCATCACGTAATTAAGGTCTACCCGATTTTCCGCTCCAAAAGAATCTAGAATATGCTCGCCTAAATTCATCAAATAATCTTTCATCTCTATCGTTGCTAGATTCTTTCCTTGATATAATTTTTGGTGAATCATACTCATAGAGTGCACTCGGTTCTGACTTTCTTGCATAGCATTAACAACATTCTGGTCTTCGATTTGAGCAGACTGCAGTGCCAAAAGTCCAGAAACTATCTCTAAGTTATTTTTAACCCTGTGATGAATTTCCTTGAGCAAATAGTTTTTCTCTTCATTCTGTTTTTCTAGAAGTCGGTTCTTTTTATTATTCTTTTTTAGGAAAATCCCAAGTACAATTAAGAACACACATAAAAAAATCACCACAACCACGGTCATAATTTGACTCAGTTGTTGTTTCTCTATCTGCGCATCTTGTCTCGCAATGGTTTCTTCCTTTATCGATACGTCATATTCCGTTTGTAAGCGAGAAATACGCTGATCCGCTTCCGAAGTAAAGATTCGATCTTTTAAAGTGTCATAGCGTTGGCTAGCTTCAAACGCATCCTTATACTGTCCCTTTTGCGAATAAGCGGTCGCCAATTCTAAATAGGCTTGACTCAAATAATATTCATCGCCAAAATTTTCGGTGGCAATCCTAATGCAGTTATTAAGGTCTTCAATAGCTCTCGAATAATTCCCTTCCTGATTGTTCACCTTTCCTAACGATAGCCAAGAGCGCATAATCATAAAATCATTTTCTAAGAGCTCGGCGTATTTTAGACCATTTTCACCGGCCGAGATGGCTTGTTCGATTTCACCTAAATCAGAGTACAGCTCTGCCAAGGAAATATATACATCACTTAGATTATTATAAAATCCGTAACGCTCGCCAATCAACATTGACTTTTCGTAATAATCGAGTGCCTTGGCAAAATCCTTCAACGCCAGATAGTTATTACCCACAACGTACAAAGTAAAATCATAATCCAAATCATCTATCCCCCGCTCCTCGAAAAGTTCTAAAGATTTCAACCCAAATTCTAAGCCCTTCGTAAATTTTGATTGTTTCCAGAATAAATTACTCAGATCACTGTAGGCCAACGCCTGTGCCTTTAAATCCTTGAGTTCTTTTCCTAGTTCTAAGCCAATCATGGCATAGTCTGCCGCTTTGTCTAGCTCACCTTTTCTTTCAAAAACATAACCTAACTGTGTATTTAAAAACGGTAGATCTTCTTTGGGCACTTTGGATTTTGCACTTTCTAATACCGCATAAGCGGAGTCTAATTTTTCCTGTCTTAATAATATGCTGCCTTGAGTAATTTGGAAGCGTCCCTGCCAAATATTATTCTTCGAAAAATTGGTAAGTCTTAAGCCTTCTTCTGTATACTTAAGGGCGGTGTTGAGATTACGGGTATGCCAGTAATATGCCAAGTCGTTTAGCATACTAAATCTTATCTCCTGATCGGTAAGCATAGGATAATACACCGATAGTGTATCTAAGTAGTTGCTTCCAAAATCGTCTGTATCAAAAAATATTTTATGGTAAATAGTATCAGGATTATGGGTAACAATCTGGGAGCGTGATTGCAGGACTGGAAGAAAGGTAAAAATTACAGAACAAAAAATTGAGCTGATCTTCATTTATGAACCTCAGTTTTTATGTAGAAGGTTTCACACAAATATAAACATCTTATTCTTAGATAAATAAAAGCATAGTTTGGGGAGATCAAAGCACTGCTTCGTCCTAAAAAATGTGCTAAGATGTATATTCATCATATCTTAACATTAAGCTTTCACAACAACAATTAACTCGAGCAAAAAAGCAAAAACCGAAAGGTGTAGTGAAGCTCTAAATAAGAATTATAACCAACCAAAACTAAACAGGCAGATAAATTTTGTGGAAGACTTTTAGGGTTCTTAAAAACATTAGCGACTAACCAATCACTATTAAAAAGAACCTTTTCTGCCTGTTATTTTTCAGTATATACCTGAGTAGTTCACAAGTTAAGAGCTGTTCGAATTTGCCTCCCATCGAAAAAAATCAATTAGACTATTACTAACCATTACCTATTTAAGATGACGACACTAAAGAACAAAGTTTTACTTACCGTTACCTGCATTTTTTTGAGCTGCTTTACTTACGCTCAAGAACTGTCCCCAAAAATAGCCACCCTAGAATTTGAAAATTCTGAATCGGCTTTACAGCTAGTGAAGAATTACATTGATGCGCTAGAACATGGCGACGTTGCTAAAATGACCGCTCAATTAAGCGACAATGCCGTAATTATTGGCTTGGGAGGCACCTTAGATACTTTAAGTGTTGCACAGCATAAAGAGTATTATATAAACAGTACTAAAAACTTTAATCATTCATTTTCAGGCTTGATTTTTCTACCCATCAAGGTAAATGAAAGCGATTTGGTAAAAGGTGAATGGGTCCTTAATTGGGGCACTAATACGGTCACAGCTAAAGATAGCGGCGAAAAAATAATTATCCCATTTCACGTGGCTAATTTAGTTGAAGGAGGAAAGATTGTAATGACAAGGTATTATTATGACATGCTAAATCTTCTAGAGAATCAAGGTTATAAAATCACACCTCCAACTAAAAAATAATATTAATCTATACATTTATGAAATCAATTAAAGTCTTCTTGTTATTCGCCCTTGGAGGGATCTCAATCCTTTTTGCTCAACATTCTACAGAAACTAATATTAAAATGTATTCTGAAGTCTGGGACAAAGTTATTAATGAAGGAAAAATCGACCTCATTAACTCAGATAATTTTACTACGGATGTGGTGATGGTATTGAGTCCAGAAAACATCGTTGGTATAGATAATTTTAAGGATTACTATCAGAATTACTTGACCGGATTTTCGGATATAGAATTTACTATAATCGATATTTTTGGCCAAGGGGATAAACTTGTTAAACATTGGGCATTTAAAGGGAAAAATACCGGTGAATTCTTCGGAATGCCTGCCACTGGAAAGTCAGTGGATATTGAAGGTGATACCTTAGCACAAATGAGAGACGGAAAAATCGCAAAAGAGCAAGATTTTATTGACTCATCGGTGTTCATGGCCCAACTTGGGTACATTTCAGATCCACAAAACCTGAGCGTTGTCCAGAATTTATACGACGCCTTTGCAAAAGGTGACATACCTACAGTTCTTGCCGGTCTAGATGATAATTTAGTATGGAATGAGGCCGAAGGTAATGCTTATGCCGATGGCAATCCATATGTAGGACCACAAGCCGTTTTAGATGGCATATTTTCTAGAGTTGGCGCAGACTATGAATATTTTAAGTTAAAAGACATTAAACTACACGAAATGTCCAATAATCAAGTTTTAGCAACTTTAAGATACGATGCAAAATTAAAGAAAAACGGAGCCGCTTTTGATGCGCAAGTTGCACATCTATGGGCCTTAAACAATGGTAAAGTCATTGCTTTTCAGCAATATGTGGACACCAAAAAATTGGCCGATGCCTTTAATAGGGATTAAGTAAAGGTAAAGGGCTAAGCAAAAATAGTTTCAAATTAATTTAAAAAATCAGAACATACAGGCAGATGACATTTTGAGGAGAATTTCTAAGGGATTTTGTTATTAACCAATTTGTAAGAATAAGTGATTTCGAGTTACTCGAAATACAAGTTAATATAGATTTCTTGTCTGCCTGTTTTTTTTCGTCTAACGCTTCACAGATAAGTGAGACTATCCTTTGGGATAGCTAAAGATAGTTTCCGTCCTGTATAACAGGACATTATATTTCTTTAAATCTAACTTAGAAATTAGAACAAGGTCTTCCAAACTCTTCGATATTCTACTTTACTAAAAGTATTTTTCCCTGCCTTTTTGGAGTTGCCTCTTCCACCAACCAACAACTACCGTATTTGCGGGCATTATGATTAACATATTTAAAAAAATCAGGAAAGATTCACTTGGGAATAACAGGACTAATAACACCCCGTCATCTTCAGGTAGATACCTAAAATACGCCATCGGCGAAATAGTGCTTGTAGTCATTGGTATTTTGATTGCCTTGCAAATCAACAATTGGAATGAAGGTAGAAAAGCAAAAATAGCTGAAACTAATTTTTTCGAAAACGTTCTATTGGATCTTGAAAAGGATGAAGCAAAACTCAGCTATTATGAAACATTCCACACTAAGAGGATAGACTATCTCGATACCTTATTGACTTATGTTAGAAACCCAAACAGAACCATGGGAATTGAAAAATTTGCGATGTATGTAGAACCCTTGTTTTATGCTGTAGATCCAACAAATAACAACACAACCTTTGAATCTGCAAAGACTTCAGGCACCTTCAACAATTTTAGAGAAAAAGAAATCATTAAAGATCTGTCCCAATACTATGCAGATTTTACATTGATCGACAAATCATTCAGTTCTATATTGAGATTAATTGAAACTCACTTTGAACGCTTGATGTATACGTTGCCAGAAGGATATATGAATCAAGAGACAGGAAAGTTGGTCATCAGTGAAGGAAGTGTGCAAGAGTTTTACAATAAGGTTGCTTCCATTAAAGACTATCGAAATGAAACTGCAGATTATGAGAAAATTTTGAGAACACCATCGATGGAAAATTATTTAATAGGAGATCTGGGAAGATCTTATGGTGCACTTGGAATTATAACAGCGAGGAAAAAAATGCTTAGAAAACTTAAAAAAAGCATAGACCAATATGATTAAACTCTTTCGAAACATCCGCAAAAATCTCCTCGCAGAAGGTAAAATCACAAAGTACCTCAAATACGCCATCGGCGAAATCATCCTTGTGGTCATCGGGATTTTGATTGCTCTTTCCATTAACAACTGGAACGAGTACAGGAAGCAAAAAGCCAAAGCAAACAGCTATTTAAAAAGTATGTTGATTGATTTAAATAGCGATACCGAAAATTACACCAATTTTATTGAAGGTTTTAAAAAGGACGTTGAAAGGAATTCGATAATTTTTAAAGACAAAACCTATCAGGAGCAATCCATAGACTCTATTTTTTCTCTTATACCTAGCATTTTTGGAAATTATAAAGTGGTTGACCAGACATATCAGAAAATAAAAAATTCTGGTTTGTCTGATGAATTAGGATCTATAGAACTCAATGATGCTATAAATAGATACTACTCACAAGATATAGTTGATTACGCCACATTTATAGATTATGATAAAGAATACAGTTTAAAAAGTAATGATTTTTGGTTTGATACCAATGATTATGAGATTCCTACATCTGATGGATCCAGTTATTCAGAATTACCATTTTCTGAAAATGAAAACATTAGAAAAGAAGCTTTGATTAAAAAAATTGAATCTAACCGTGCAAGAAATTGGCTTAGAAAAAATATTGGAAACAAATATTGGGGAATTCAAATGACCACACGTACGCGAACTAAAGCTCGTAAACTCATTGAACTCATCAATGAAGAACTTAGAAGAAAACCATAATGTTAAAACTTTTCAGAAACATCCGCCAAAACCTGCTCGCAGAAGGTAAAACCACAAAGTACCTAAAATACGCCATCGGCGAAATAGTCCTTGTAGTCATTGGAATATTGATTGCCCTGCAAATCAATAATTGGAATGAAAACCAAAAATCACAAAAAGATGAATACTACGTTTTATCTGAAGTCTTAAAAAACCTTGAAGAAGATGCTCTATTGGTCGATGACATCATCACACAACGCCAGAAGGCAAAAACAGCCGTCATTACACTACAAAAATTTCTGAAATCCGAAACAAGAGATTCTGATTCATTACAATTTTACTTGGTTGACCTTCTCACATTTGAACGTTATTTCCCTATCAATAATGCTTATGAAATTTTGAAATCCAAAGGTCTTCAGCTTTCAAATAATGAGCTCACCACTAAAATTTCGAGATATTACGATTACGAACAACCTCAGATGAGTAATAGTATCCTAGATATTGAAGTCACAATACTTAAAATTTTTAATGATAGAAACGGTTTAGTCCAATTCTTGTCGCTTATTGAAAAAGATGTAAGAATGGTAGTTAAAGATCCAGAGAATCCAATTTTCATAGAGGAACTAACTTTTTTCCTTATGGCATTTCAAGATAATAATGGTGGCACTTTAGAAAAGTTATTGGTTTTTAGAGATATCAATAAAGAGCTCCGTGAGCAAATCGCAAATGGTTTGATTGAACTAAATTAAATAGCATTTTAATGATTAAATATTTTAGAAAAATACGCTTTAATCTTTTGAAAAAAGGCAAAACATCAAGATACCTCAAATACGCCATTGGCGAAATTTTCCTAGTAGTCATTGGAATTTTGATTGCGCTACAAATCAATAATTGGAATGAAGGTAGAAAAGAAAACATCCATCAGGGGTCTGTGCTCTCTAATCTATTACAAGACCTAAAATCAGATTCCATTTCCTATGGCATAAATCTTAAAGAACTTAAAGATGTCGATTTTTTACAGGAACAGTTATATAAAATAGGCGTAAAAAATGATAGCACAATTATCATAGAGAACCCTAGCATAATTAGATTTTTACCCTATTACAATCCAATAACGAAAGAAAACGACCCCTTTTTGGCGACAAAAATCACTGATGAAAGCATTAGAAAAGAAATATTGATCTATTTCAGGAAAATGAAAGATATGGACGATATCTACTCTGATTTAGACGACATTATAAAAACAAAAATGCGCATTTATTTGGGAAATAAAAAAATGTACAAGCTTACCAATTGGTTTGAAAATAAATATAAAAATACAGCCGTACAGGACTTATCTTATGATTTTATTGATAGCGCAGAACTAATAGCACTTTCAAAGGACGCCGAATTCCAGCAAATACTTTTTGAAGCCTCTCTAAAAATTGTAAATAACATTGATGTTATGGAAATATTAATAAAGCAAAATGCCCATTTAATCCGTGTGATTGAAAATGAATTGAACAGACCGTAATTATGATAAAATTCTTCAGGAAAATACGTTACAAACTTATGGAATCTGGGAAAAAAGGCAAGTACCTCAAATACGCCATTGGCGAAATTTTCCTTGTGGTGATTGGGATTTTAATTGCGCTACAAATCAATAATTGGAATGAAGAACGTAAAGACCGCAATAAACTTCTAAACATCTATAAACATATCTATAGCGATATTGAAAATGACATAAAAGAACTGGAAGCAAATCTAAACTTCTTCAATGAGAAGAAATCTATTTTCGAAAAAGTGGTACAGGATTCGATAACGCCCGAATTATTAGACCAAGGACTTTCAGGCTTAATAAGTAGTACCCCAAAAACGCTTTTGAACAAAAAAGGTGTTTCCCAATTAGGAGAACTACAAGAAAACGACACCTTAACCTTTACCTCAACGATATATATGAGTTCATGGACACAAGGTTGTTACCGCTAGAAAATGGAATTTCAAATGAAGTCGTTGACCATAAAAAATATATCAGAGATACTTATGACTGGTATCCAGAATGGATAAATAGTACCATTACACAGAAGGTCGGGAGTAAAGAAATACACGATTATTTTTTAACCAATTCCACCTATCGAAATAGGGTTGTCTTTCTATACGATCAAATCTATAACTATTATGTTCGCTCGCTCGCAGCCTTAATCAAAAGCCTTAAAATGATGAAGGAAGCAATAGGCGAAATTCTCAAAAAAGGAAATGATTAAACTATTTAGAAACATTCGCCAAAACCTTCTCTCAGAAGGCAAAACCACCAAATATTTGAAATATGCCATTAGTGAAATCATCCTCGTGGTGATTGTGACCTTAATCGCTATTTAGATAAGCAAATTTTAAACCTGTCGATTGAATTTATTTCAAAAAATTAAAATCGAAAATACTCTCTTTTAACACTTTAGCATCAAAAAATATCAGAAATTAGTATAACCAATTAAATTGAAAACTTATGAGTTCCGGAATCAGAAAATTTACCAAGACCGAATTAGAGATTTATATACTCCTTCTCTGCGCAAATTCAGATAATGTAGAGTCCGAGGAAGAGATGAACATGATAAAATCTAAGGTAGATAGCGCAACTTTTGAAAATATCTATGCCGAATTTAAACAGGACAGCGAAGATGAAAGTCTGGAGAAAATTCAGGACAACATCAATCTGCACCATTACACAAATATGGAATTGGCCAAGCTACGGAAGGAAATGTACGAAATCTTCTTCTCAGACTGCGATTTTAAGAATCTAGAGCGCCAACTAGATAGAATCATGGACAATATTATTTATTAATTTTATTTTTTATAATATTCGATTGCAACACTTCAAATGACCCATATTCTATAATCAACTAAATATGAGTACCTTACCTTATTAACCAACCAACTACAAATACCATGGGAATATTCTGGGATCTACTGCAACAAGACGAATTAGACAAACAACAAAAACACGCCAATAGCCTCGAGGACCGAGTAGAACTATTAGAAAGAGATTTAGACACGACCCGCAAACTTCTAAGAAAGACACTCGATGCGCTAGAAACCCATCTCGTCAGGGATATAGATGGAGATGGAAAGCTTGGTCATTAAAACATCTAATCCAATTTCAATAGTTAAGCATGAAAAGAAGATTTTATAAATGAGTTACGAGACCTCATTTTTAAAGGTGAATCGTTATAACTACTCAATTAATTTTCTGTAGATTTATAAACAGATTACAATTCTTCCACAAGATAATAGTACTCAGTTTAACGAGAACATCACTGTTGCTTTTTGCTAGTAGGCAGGCGCAACAGCATAAATACATAAATAGATTTTTTGATTAGAAACTAGGATAATTAAGACAAGCGTTAAGGAACATGCGTTTCAAGTAGTCTATGGCTTTTGTTTTTCTGGCTAAATCACATTACAACTATGTATTCTTTAGAAAGATGTTAGCATAGCTAAAAGTGGAATGAATTTAGAAAAAGAAACACACGCCGAGGTAAAAGAAGTTTACGACACTTGGTTACATAGTTACCTTGTCGGTGATATTGCGATTTACGATTCTTACTTAGATGATGACTATCATTTTATAGGTTCTACCGCAAACGAAGAATTTCTCAATCGTAAAAACACAACAAATTTCTTAGAGTCTACTGCCGACCAGCTCGCTGGTAAAACCAAGCTCGAAAATAATGAATATACCTTCGAAGAATTTAATGGTTTAATTTTCATCACCCATCTCTTCGACGCTTGGTTTTTGGCAGAAGAATGGAAGTATTATGGCAGATTTAGATTTACCTCTGCCCTAAGGAAAAATACAGAAGGATGGCGCTTTATCTACCAGCATTTTTCTACTCCAGATACCAAGGCGCAAGAAGGAGAAACTATAGGTTATGAGAAGATTAGCGAAGAAAATATTCAATTAAGGGGTGCTATTAAACGTAGGACCATTGAGCTGGAAGAACGCAATAGACAGCTAGAAATAGAAGCGGCCCTAGAACGAGTTCGTACCAAAGCCATGTCCATGGATACAAGTAATGACCTGGATAATACGGTTGCACTGGTATTTAAGGAATTAGAAAATCTTGGACTTAAGACTATAAGGTGCGGGATCGGGATCTTCGATGACAGAAGTAATAAAGTCAATGTGTGGTCTGCTTCCAAACCTAAAGATAAAAATATCGCTAATCTGTCTGGGGATGAATATTTAGAAGGTCATCCCCTCTTAGATTCAATTTATGAAAATTGGACAAAACAGCAGGACTTCGAATATACCTTAGAAGGACAGGATCTGATCAATTATTACAAAAAAGTTTCAAAAACTAACTTGCCCGTCTCAGGACCCGATAAGCTGAGATTAGATTCAAAACAATATTATTATGTTGCCATGTTCCCGGCAGGGGGCTTATTTGCTTTTAAGGAAACCCGGTTTAATGCTGAAGTGAGGCAATTGATGAAGCGTTTTTCAGAAGTATTTCATCTTGCTTTTATAAGGCATCAGGATTTAATGAAAGCAGAATCTCAAACCAAGGAAGCCCAAGTAGAATTGGCTTTGGAGCGTGTGCGTGCCAAAACAATGGCGATGCAACATAGTGATAAATTGCAGTTTGCGGCCATGGAATTATTCCATCAATTAGAAGCTTTAAAAATTCCGTTATTTGGTTGTGGTTTTAATATTTGGGATGAAGATGGAGAAACCGCGACTTCGTGGATGGCCGGAAAAGAGCGACTCCAACCCTCTTTTAAAACATCTAGTAAAGAAGATATTTTTCGTGAAATTTATGAGTCTTCAAAAAAAGGTGAATCCCTTTTCGTAAAAGAACAAAAAGGAAAAGCACTAGAGAGACATTATAAATACATGGCTTCTTTACCTGTTTTCAAGGAAGTTATAGACAGAATGGAACAAACGGGCGTTCCCCTACCTTCCTTTCAAATAATGCATTGTGCTTTTTTTACTAAGGGTTACTTAATGGTTATTACTCATAAAAACGTATCGGACGCATACAATATCTTTATACGCTTCGCAAAAGTTTTTGACCAAACCTACACCCGTTTTCTTGACCTCAAAAAAGCCGAAGCTCAAGCCAGAGAAGCTCAAATTGAGGCTGCCCTAGAACGGGTTAGATCAAGATCGCTGGCAATGCACAAAAGTGATGAATTGGGCGATCTTTCTTTTGAACTGGTAAAACAGGTCCAGGCATTAGGGGTGGCTACCTGGTTCTGTGCATTCAATATTTATGATGATGAAAAAGGCTCATTGGAATGGGGCAGCAATGGCGAAGGTGTTTTCCCTAACTATAGAACGCCTAGGGAAGGTATATTTCTCCGTTATTACAAAGTAGGCCAAAGTGGAGAAACCTTACTTGTAAATGAAATTGGGGAAGATGAATGTCCGGCACATTATGAATATCTATGCACCCTGCCAGGGGTTGGGGAGCAACTTCAACAAATGAAGGATGCCGGGATTCCTTTTCCTGCATCTCAAATAGATCATGTAGCGTTCTTTAAATATGGGTATATCATTTTCATAACGTACGAACCCGTACCTGAAGCCCATAATATATTTAAACGCTTTGCGAAGGTTTTTGAGCAGAGCTATACGCGTTTCCTAGACCTAAAGAAGGCAGAATCACAAGCACGGGAGGCAGAAATTCAATTGGCCCTGGAACGTGTCCGCGCCAGAACCATGGCCATGCAGTATAGTGAAGAACTTGTTGAAACTTCAGAGTTATTGTTTCAGCAGATAAAGGATTTAGGCATTGAGCCTTGGTCGTGCGGTTTTAGTCTGTGGTATGATGACGATTCTTATTTCTTGGGCTATAATCCCGGCCCTGATGGTAAAATGGGACCTCCCCTTAAAATCCCATTGACGGAGGATATTTTTTTTAAAACCATAAGAAAGGCAAAACGTGAAGGTATAGAGTTTTTGGTATTTGAATCCAAGGGTAAATCACTCGTAAAAACCTATGAGTACATGGATGGCCTACCGGTAGTTGGGGAAACCATGAGGGCAATCGTGGCTTCAGGATTTGACCTACCCACCTATCAGGTAAACCATTGCGGATTCTTTTCCCACGGGCATTTAATGTTCATAACCCAGGAACATTATCCAGAAGCCCACGATATATTCATAAGGTTTACCAGGGAATTTGAACAAACCTATACCCGCTTCCTCGATCTACAGAAAGCAGAGGCACAGGCAAAAGAAGCGCAAATTGAGGCCTCACTAGAACGCGTTCGTAGCAAGACCATGGCGATGCATTCTAGTCAGGATGTCGGAAATACGATGGTTCTATTGTTCGAAGAACTAGAAAGCTTAGGCATCAAAGCAAACCGGAATGGAATAATAATATTAGATGAAGAAGAACATGGTGAAATATGGACCGCTAAACCCAATATAAATTATGAGATTGAATTAATGGCTTGGCAATTAGACATGAGCCTTCACGGCTTGACTAAACAAGTTTATAAAGCATGGAAAAACAAAAATTCAGGCACTATATATCCACTAATTGGGGATGATCTTAAAGCATACTATAAGACACTAAATAAATACACTGATATTCCTGTAAAGTTTAATTTGGACACCTTCCCTGAAAGGGAATGGTGTTACACTTTCAATTTTAATGAAGGCTTTATTTATTTATTCACCGATGAAGAAATATTACAAGAGCATGAGCAAATCCCCGTTCGTTTTGCATCTGTTTTTGGTCAAACGTATAGAAGATATCAAGATCTTAAAAAAGCAGAAGCACAGGCAAGAGAGGCAAAAATTGAAGCTGCCTTGGAGCGTGTAAGAAGCCGAAGTATGGCCATGCACCAAAGTGATGAAATAGGAGAAGTTGCCAAGGTACTCTTTGAACAACTCACAGGTTTGGGCGGAGAGCTGTGGGGCACCGGATTTGCATTTTGTAAAAAAAATTCCACTGAAGATGAATTTTGGTTTGTAAATGAAAGAGGCATTATGCCGTATTTAAAAATCCCAAATAACGTAGATTCCGTACATAAAAAAATGCACAAAGGCTGGCAGGACCAGTTGGAAATCTTCTCGATAGCAAAAGAGGGCAAGGAATTGGAAGCCCATTATAACTATATGCTCTCTGTTCCCGATGTACAACCCATTTTTCAAGAAATGTTGGACAGCGGCATTACATTCCCGAAATGGCAAAAATGGCATGCGGCCTATTACAAATATGGTTATCTGTTGGTGATTACAACCAAACCGTATGAAGATGAAGAAATCTTCATACGGTTTGCAAAAGTTTTCGAACAAACCTACACCCGTTTCCTCGACCTAAAGAAAGCAGAATCACAAACACGGGAGGCACAGATAAACTTGGCCGTAGAACGGGTTCGGGCAAAAGCTTTGGCGATGCATAAATCTGAAGAGATCATGGATGTGGTTGCCAAACTTAAAGAAGAAGTAATGGCTTTGGATATACCAGATGTGATTGCCGCAACCATTTTCCTCAAAGAAGGTGAAGATAGAGTGAGAATGTGGGATCTATCCTCTCTCGAAAAAGATAACGATGGCTATCAAATTCCCTTTGATATTACTTTCAAACTCAAAAAAAGAGATCCAAATCTCTATGTCAAACGGGTTTGGGAAAATCCAGAAAACTACTTTTTGGAAGTACAGGAAGAAAAAGACTTTAAAAGAATTTGCCAATGGCTTCGAGAAAACAATAAAACTGAAGTTGCCGATGAAGTTGAAGAATTTATTGAAACAACACAATTAAAAAAATTGCACCACGCCGTAAAAAAACTGAACAACGGCAAATTGGTCATTGACTTATTAAACACACCTTCCGACGAAATGGAAACCATCTTGACCAAAATGGGAGCCGCTTTCGATCTGGCCTATAAACGTTTTGAAGACCTTCAAAAAGCTGAGTCACAAGCAAGGGAGGCTCAGATAGAAGCAGCTTTAGAAAAAGTGCGTTCCCAGTCTTTGGCTATGCAGAAGCCTGAAGAACTAGTTGATGTAGTAAAAGTAATTGTTGCCAAACTAAAGGAACTAGATGTAATTCTAGATGCGAACGGGGTAATACTCTGCACTTATTTTAAAGATTCTAAGAATGTATTGCACTGGATCGTATCGCCAGACTTCAGTTTTGCGGGCAGTTATCTCCTTCCATATTTTAATCACCCAATATTTAATAAAGCATGGCGATCTAAAGAAAACGGGGATGCCTATTTTTCTGAAGCCTTCACAGTAGAAGAAAAAAACACATTTTTCGAATATGCATTTGAGCATAGTGATTATAAAGATTTTCCTGAAGATTTTAAACAATGGATATTTAATAACGATAAGCATACCCTTTCATTTGCGTGGCAAAAAAATTCCGCCATCCTTATTCCCTCCCACACTGGGATAGTACCAAATGAGGGAGAAAAAGAAATTTTAAAACGCTTCTCGAATGTTTTTGAGCAGGCCTATATCCGTTTTATGGATCTCCAAAAAGCCGAAGCACAGGCAAGGGAAGCACAGATAGAAGCCGCTTTAGAAAGAGTTCGCTCTAAAGCCATGGCCATGCGGAGCAGTGAAGATATCAGCGAGGCCACTACCGTCCTTTTTCGTGAAATCGAAAAGTTGGAAATCGAAACCATGCGCTGTGGTATTTTGATTATTCACGAGAATAAGGTAATGGATGTTTGGACCTCCTCCTCTAATGATAATGATGAAGTGATAAGGGTTACCGGTCAGATAGATATGACCATCCATCCCCTTCTTATAAATGTTTACGAACAGTGGCAAGTAGGCAAATCCTATTCAGAATTCGAACTTTCGGGGAAAAATGGGGAGGACTATTATCAAGCATTACGAAAAGAAGCTAATTATGAGCTCCCCACTTCATTTGCAGTTAAGGACCTCCATTATTGCTTTAGCTTTAATTTTAAAGAAGGTGCATTTTTCGCCTTCACAAGACATAGAATTCCTGAAAAGGCGATGGCTGTATTTGAGCGATTCGCCCGTGTCTTTGGTTTGACTTACCAACGGTACCAAGAATTGATCGAATCTGAAAAACGAGAGAAAGAGGCGGTAAAACAGTCCTCTCTTGATCGCGTTCGCGCAGAAATCGCCTCCATGCGAAATACCGAAGACTTGGAGCGTATTACTCCTTTAATTTGGGGAGAGCTTCTGACGTTAGGAGTTCCATTCTTCAGATGTGGTCTAATGATTATAAATGACAATGAAGAAAAAGTCCGTTTTTATTTATCGACGCCAGAAGGCCGCCCTTTAGCTGCTCTTAACTTAGATTATCAGAGTAATGACATTACTTCTAACGGTATAAAACACTGGAAAAAACAGCAAACTTATATTGCCCACTGGAACAAAGAGGAATTCCTTGCTTTTACAAAAACGCTGATAGAACAGCAGCAAATAGATAACCCCACCACTTATCTAGGTGGTGAAGAGGCACCAGAGTCACTAACGCTTCAATTTGTTCCATTTCCGCAGGGAATGTTGTACGTAGGAAGTGCGGAAGATTTATCTTCTTCTGAACTCGATCTGGTCAAAAATTTGGCAAATGCTTTTTCCGTAGCCTACGCTCGCTATGAAGACTTTAATAAACTAGAGATTTCAAAACTTAAGATTGAACAAACTCTAAAAGAACTTAAATCTACCCAAAATCAATTAATCCAATCCGAAAAAATGGCAAGTTTAGGAGAGCTTACCGCAGGCATCGCCCACGAAATCCAAAACCCATTGAACTTTGTAAATAATTTTTCAGAATTAAGCAATGAACTCATCGATGAAATGAACGCCGAAATTGAAAAAGGCGATATAGAAGAAGCAAAATTCATTGCCAAAGATATTAAAGCAAACCTCGAAAAAATTAACCATCATGGCAAGCGGGCAGATTCCATTGTCAAAGGAATGCTGCAACATAGCAGAAGCAACAGCGGAACAAAAGAACCGACCAATATCAATAAATTGGCGGACGAATATCTACGCCTCGCCTATCATGGATTACGCGCAAAAGATAAAAGCTTCAATGTCAATTTGGTGACCGATTTTGATGAATCAATTGGTAAAGTTTCGGTGATTCCACAAGACTTGGGAAGAGTCATATTGAATTTAATTACAAATGCTTTCTACGCTGTAGACAAAAAGAAAAAATCAGTCATTGAAAATCATGAACCTACCGTTAAAATAAGTACCAAAAAATTACAAAACGGCATTGCAATCACAGTAAAAGATAACGGCAGCGGTATGCCCGCAGAGGTCGTTGACAAAATCTTTCAACCGTTCTTCACCACCAAACCGACTGGCGAAGGAACCGGTCTCGGTCTTTCGTTGTGTTATGATATCATCAAGGCTCATAACGGGGAAATAAATGTAGAAACTCAGGAAGGACAGGGGACCACATTTATACTAAATCTGCCATATCAGGAATAATTCAATAATTTTATGAAACCAATATTTTATAGTAGACCACTTCAGATTTATTGCATAACTGTTTTGTTTTTGGCAATATTTTCATGTAACCAAAAAGAACGTGCTGTACCTTTTCCTGAGAACGAGAATGAATATTCTCGGCCAGCCGATAGTCCCTTACAGTTTAGTGAACCAAAAAAAATAGAATGGTCCGTTAATGACACAACCAATTTTAAGGCTGCGACAGTAAAGAAAGTCAATTTAGAAAATCTTCCTTCCAAACCTTTTTATCCTGATGGTTTTCTTCCTCTTAATAATCCCATCGAAGAAATAAACTTTGATTTCACTACGCTTCCGGATACTTTGATAAATATTAAGGAACTGGCTTCAAAGCCTATTAGATTTAAAACATCGATTATTGAACCTCCTTTGTCGGTTCCAGCAGGATTGCCAAAATTAAAAAAGAACGCCTCTATGGGAATTTTGGAATTTGGGGAAGATCAAGGTTTGCCCGGATACTTGGTCACCGCAATGATGGAAGATAGTTACGGAATGATGTGGATAGGTAGCGATAAGGGACTCTGCAGGTTCAATGGCGAATACATCGAAATTTACAGTTTCATTGACAATATTTTTACAGGAGCTCTAGCAGAAATTTCTAGTATGCTAGAAGATAATAAGGGAAGAATTTGGATCTATACATCACAAAAGGGAATCTACGTGCTCGATCTAAAAGCGGGAGTGGTAAGAAATGCAAATTTTATAAAGCAAGAGTTCAATTTTAATCCAGATTGCTCAATGGTTATGGATAGCCGAGGTTTTATATGGCTCGGCACGATACAGGATGGTTTTTATATTCTTAATCCATCAAATGAAACCTATAGACATGTTAGCCAACTTCAACCTCAAGATAATGGTAATGCCAAACGTATACTTGAAGATAGTTCTGGGAATATATGGATAAGCTCTATAGCAGGTCTTTCTATAATCGATTATGACAAGGGACGGATTCGCTTCCTAAACAGTTCAGAAGAACTTTCCATGCCTTCTGCAACTGCTTTCTTTAATGACCGCAAAAACCGCATATGGGTTGGTACCGAAGATAATGGAATTTCTATTTTAGACCTAGAGCATGATAAGATTCAAAATCTTGGTTCTTCACAAGGATTTACAAATAGTATTCAACATTTTACACAAGGAAATGACGACAAATTATGGATGTCTACCGCTGCCGGTGTCTATGTTTTTGACGTGGAAAAACAAAGGCTCCAACAGCTGACAGCAAATAAAGGATTGAGCGATAACCTCATCAACACTACTTATTTCGATCGTTTAGGTCAAATTTGGATTGCTACCAGTTCGGCGCTTAACTTAATGGATACTGAGGGATTAATGCCCAAATTTCTTACTGCAGCAGATGGACTTAGTGGACCTGATGTATGGAGCTTTTTCGAGGACAATAAAGCGCATTTGTGGATCGCCTCTAGACAGGGAATTGATATTTATGACCCTCTAAGTAATACGATAAGAGAGGTAGATCATGAGCTTGGATTGAATAAGGCGCCGAACATATCATATAAAATTCTACCGATGCCAACGGGCGAATATCTTATCGTTTCTCCAAGATTTGGACTAGGCATTTTTAGCCCTGAGCTGCAGACTATAAGAATCATTGGCACCGAACAAGGTTTGAATATCCCCATCCCTTCATCAAGTTTAGTTGACCACCGTGGCCATATATGGAATGGGTCATTTCAAAATGGTACTGTAGAATATATGGATTCTGATACCAATACATTTAAGTTATTTACCAACAAGAATGGCTTAGTCGGAGATATAGTCTGGGAGCTAATGGAGGATGATAAAGGGCAAATTTGGGTAGCAACTGATAAGAGCATCAATATCATCAATGTTGCAGATAATACTATCTCCCAGCTGATGGAAAACGGAAAAATAAGCGAAAGAAACGGTGGCGCGTTTCTGCGGGATGCAAAAGATAGAATGTGGATCGCTACCCGATCAGGTATTTTGATTGCCGATCAAAATAAGGGAACATTGACCAGTCTGAACACCGAAAATGGACTGGTTCATAAAGCAGTATATACCCTCTATGAAAATGAGGGAAAAATTTATGCCGGAACAGAAAATGGGTTTACAGTCTTTACCCCAAAGAGCGAAGAAGAACTGGATGATACATTTTCTTATGAAGTAAAATCCTTTGGAAAAGGTCAAGGATTAAAATACACTGACTTTAATGCCGGCGCGGCCATAGTTTATGAGGACAAACTGTGGTGGGGCATTGAGACACAGGCCATGACCATATCGAACATACCTAAGGAAAAATCTACTACGAGCATTGCCCACATTGTAGGAATTACTATTTCAGATGAGCCACAAACTTTTTATGAATACCGAACAATACTTCAAAACTATCCGAAATTAGATACGCTCTACACTTCTAAAAAAGACACATTTTATATATCTGAGAAAATTCCTAAGGAATCCGGTGGGTTAAGAGAAAACAATATCAGTTGGGATAGTCTGGATGGATATTACAATTTGCCTGTGAACTTAAAGATTCCCTTTGAACAGAATTATCTGAGTTTTCAGTTTACCGGAGCTCAGTTAACCAACATAGACAAAACGCGCTATCGCTATATCCTTGAAGGATTTGATACAGAATGGAGCGAGATTACCGAGATATCTAACAGTAAAAACTATAGAAATCTTGCCGCTGGTGACTATTTATTTAAAGTAAGGAGCAGAACAGCAGATGGAATATGGAGTGAACCTGCCGAAATGAGTTTCACCATCCTACCCCACTGGACCAATACTTGGTGGGCTTGGTCATTATATGTGTTGGCCTTTATAATTGTCGTAGGAATGATAGCCCAATATCGCGCAAGGCTCCTTAAGAAAGAAAATCTCATATTAGAGGAAAAAGTCAAACACCGTACCGCACAATTGAACAAATCGGTAGAAGACCTTAAAGCTACCCAATCACAATTGATCCAATCCGAAAAAATGGCCTCACTTGGTGAGCTTACGGCGGGTATCGCACACGAAATACAAAACCCATTGAACTTTGTAAATAATTTTTCTGAGGTAAGCAACGAACTTATACAAGAAATTCAAGCGGAAAGAACAAAGCAAAAAGAAAACAGAGATGAGAAATTGGTGGAAGAAATATTAGTAGACATACAAGAGAACCTCGAAAAAATAAACCATCATGGTAAACGTGCTGATGCCATTGTGAAAGGAATGTTACAACACAGTAGGAATAGCAGTGGTGAAAAACGACTTACGGATATAAATGCGCTGTGTGATGAATACACTCGTCTGAGCTATCACGGACTGCGCGCAAAGGACAAATCCTTTAACGCCGACATAAAAACCGACTTTGATGAAAATATAAGTAAGGTCGAAATTAACCAACAAGACATCGGCCGAGTTATTCTAAACTTGGTAAATAACGCATTTTACGCTGTCCACGAAAAGAAGATTAAAACGAATGACAAAGATTATAAACCATTAGTGCAAATCTCGACCCAATTGGATAGTGGCGGTATAATTATCCAAGTTAAGGACAATGGGAATGGGATTCCCGATAAGGTAAAAGAAAAAATCTTTCAGCCGTTTTTTACTACAAAGCCTACAGGTAAAGGAACAGGGCTAGGACTATCTTTAAGTTATGATATCATCAAGGCTCATAACGGACAAATAAATGTAGAAACCGTTGAAGGAGAAAATACTAAATTCACTATCTTTTTACCTTGTTAACTAACTGATTTAATGGAAGATTCTAAATTAAAACTCTTAAATGAAACCTACGATAAAATTATCGATATCGGTTTAGTGGGAAATGGTGTGGCAGAAGACCTTGATGACGTTATCGCAAAGGACTTTCATGGTTTCGGTACTACGAGTGATGAAATAATTAGATCGATCAACGAATTATATCAGTTAGTAAAGACACAGCGAGAACAGTCTGAGGGATTAGAGTTCAGTTGGGATTTTAAACCTTTCGATAGAAGAATTTCTAAAAACGGTGATTTTGCAGTATACTCAGACATCATCCACGTAGGGATTATCGCTGGAGAGGAGAAGGTTTGTTTTGAAATAAGATTTACAGCTGCCTTAGAATTCTTAGATAATAGATGGGTGTTGGTGCATTTTCATGGATCTAAACCCGAGAAAGTGGAAAGTGCTGAGGACACTTGGGGCGTGCAGGATTGGAAAAGAAAAAATGAAACTCTTCAAAAGCTTGTCGATGAGCGCACGGCAGAACTAAACCAATCCTTAGAAGATTTAAAACAGACCCAAGAGCAGTTGATTCATTCAGAAAAAATGGCAAGTCTTGGTGAACTTACCGCTGGCATCGCCCATGAGATTCAGAACCCCTTAAATTTTGTAAATAATTTTTCCGAGATCAATAAAGAATTGATTGAGGAACTTAAAGCAGAAAAAGCATTACCAGATGCAGAACGGGATAGTGGCATGGAAGAGGAAATTTTATTTGATCTCTATCAAAATCTCGAGAAAATCTATCTACATGGCAAACGAGCAGATAATATAGTTAAGGGGATGCTTTTGCATAGTAGAAAGAGCGACGGCAAAAAGCAACTGACCGATGTCAACGCCTTGGCAGATGAATATCTACGTTTAGCTTACCATGGACTGCGAGCAAAGGATAAAACGTTTAACGCCACCTTAAATACAGATTTTGATGAAAGTGTCGGAAAAGTAAATGTAATGCCGCAGGAACTTGGCCGGGTGATTCTTAACCTTATAAATAATGCATTTTATGCTTGTGCTGAGCGTAGCCGAAGTGCATGTGCTGAGCGCAGCGGATTGGCAATTCAGGATAAAGAAAAGAGTGGTTTAGAGAGCTATATGCCTACGATTTGGGTAAGTTCTAAAAAAACAACATCGACTACGGGAGCTGAGGAATTAGAGATAAGCATCCGCGACAACGGTAATGGAATTGCAGAAGATGTTCAACAAAAAATATTTCAACCTTTTTTCACAACTAAGCCGTCTGGTAAAGGAACTGGCCTTGGTCTTTCATTAAGTTATGAAATCGTAAAGGCACATGGTGGTATGTTACATCTTTCATCTGAAGCAGGCATAGGCACTGAATTCGTGATTAAGCTTCCCATAACAAAAACTAGCAATTAAAAGATGATTAACTTCTTCAAGAAATCGGTAAAAATTCAGTCTTCAAAATATTTTACACCGGACCTAAACAAAATTACTAAGGTTAGGAATACGTCCTACCTCCTATTCTTCTTGGTCATTATACTAACTTCGGCCTGTAAAGAAACCTATAATGCACCAGAACTTCCTAATTCATCCTCCGAGTATGTAGAAGCCGTAAAGGGAACATTTAGACTACTCCAACCAGATACACTAACCTGGACGGAACATGAGTTTTCCGGACTTGCTTCAATGAAAAGTCAGCCTTATTCCTTAGAAAATAAGGAAGGTAAGAAATTTGAGCTTCAAAATTCTGATAGCATAAAAGGGAAATTTCAAACCAAACCATTAAAGTGGGATGAATTGCCTAGTAAACCACTCAATTTTGACAGTTGGCCAAAAGAGGATTTAAAATTTAGGGTGAAACAACTTGGCAAACCAAAAATCACCAAGGCGGGAAACCTCTCAATTGACCTAAATTCTTCAGTTGGAGTTAGCAAATTAGATGCAGAGTTCGGCATTGATGGAAAGCTCTTCGGCGTAATGAAGGACCCTGATAATTTTATTTGGTTATCCGCGAGCACTGCAATCATTAAATACGATAGCGACAATCTTTATAGCTACGGAACCGCACAAGGGTTAGACATCAATACAGCATTCACCATATTCGTTGATTCTCGGGGTCTATATTGGGTATCTGACAGTAACTCGGTTAAAGCCATAGATTTTGAAAATAATCTCATCTATGAATTAGAGACCAGTTTTAGAGTAGGACTTGGTTATCATATTAGTGAAGATAAAGAGAATAGAATTTGGCTGAGTAATATGCAGGTAGGATTTACTATCATAAATTTTGAAGAGCAGTCCGTCAGTCAATTTACAACCAACGAAGGATTGCTCGCTAATTTTGTGGTACAGGCTTCTACCGATAGCACAGGTAAAATCTGGCTAAGTACTGCTAGCGGAGTAAACATATTAGATTTTGAAGAAAGTACAAACACCTCGATAGGCGAAGATGACTTATTTGGGCAAACTGGAGTTACTACGTTTTTAGAAAATCCCAATGGAGAGATTTGGCTAACCACTCAAGATGGCATAAATATTATTTCGAAGGCCAAGGATTCCCTTACCTACATTGACAAAGACAATATAGATGAAAGATTTGGGAACACAATCCGTACAGTCATAGATGAAAATGGCAATTTTTGGGTCACTACCTCGGTTGGCCTATTATATTCACTTGATCTACAACATAGAAATTTTAAATCTTATATCCTCGACTTTAATCAAAATAGGGTCATCTATAATGTAACATTCGACAATAATGACCAGGCATGGGTGGGCTTAGTCAGTGGAGGTATGTTTGTCGTTGACCTAAAAGGTAATCAGCCCGCCAATATAACCACTCAAAAAGGCTTAGGCGATGCAAATGTCTGGGCAACATTGCAGGAAAAAGACGGAAATAAATGGATAGGCACTTACGCCGGGATTGATATTATTGATTTAGCAAACAGCAACATAAAACATTTGGGAGTTGCCGACGGTCTTATCAATGACCGAAATACCCAATTATATCAAGCCAAAGACGGAAAGATTTGGGCATCTGGAAATAATAGCGGCATCAGCGTGATTGATAAAAAATCCCTGCGAATTTACCAAATCCCTCTTTCCAAATTATTTAGCAGTAATAGTATAAATTATATTACAGAACTAGAGGAAAACAATTTTATGTTTGGCAATAGCCTAGGTCAAATCTTCAACTTAAACCTTAATAATAACACCCTTAAATCGACCATTGTAAAGACCGCCGATAATGCATTTAGAATCACGGAAATCGCTAAAATCGATAATGAAAATGTTTTTGTCAGTTTAAATGATGGTGGAATTTATAAAATAAACCTAAAAACCGACCAGAGCCAAAAAATTGTAGGCGCAAACATTTTGGACAACAACAGTTATTATTCAACTTTATATAAAAATAATAAACTCTGGGTAGCAACGCTCCAAGCAATACAGCTTCTAGATTTTACAGACAACAGCAGTTATACATTTACCACTGCCCAAGGACTTCCCATTAATGACGTTTATGATTTAATTGAAAATAACGGTGTTATTTATGCAGGGACTTCTAAAGGTTTAGCTATCATTTCTGAAGAAGCACACGCGTCGTCGGACATTCTGAAATGGAACATTAGGACCATAGGTCGAGAACAAGGATTAGCGCATTTGGATTTTGCCCAGAACAGTATGAGTATAGACGAATACGGTAGAATTTGGGCCGGTGTAGATAGTCAGGCATTAACCGTTATAGAAGATAGTGAGAATAAGGAATTAATGACTGAAACGGCTATTACAGGTCTTTCCCTTTATGACGAAAACATGGAGTTTAACGAACTAAATATTCGATTTTTCTCTAAAGACAATGATACTATTTGGGCCACTGACCAGCTTAGTTATCAGTTAGCACCTGACTATCAAAAAAACTTAAAAAAAGAGTCTTCCAAAATAAGCTACAACGGCACAACAGGACCTTATGATATTCCGATAAACTTAGAACTTCCTCCCGATAAAAACTTTCTCACTTTTAGTTATCACGCCATACAGTTTAGAGATCAAAACAAACTTCTATACACCTATTTTCTTGAAGGCGTGGACAGAAATTGGAGCCAATTAACGACTCAGACTCATACTGAAAACTACAGAGATTTGCCGCCTGGAGACTATACTTTTAAAGTCGCTTCTAAAAATATCTATTCTAATTGGAGCGAACCTGCCAACTTCTCCTTTACCATTCTTCCAAAATGGTGGCAAACTTGGTGGGCAAAACTATTGTTAGGGATAATATTATCAATAATCCTGTGGTCGGTGATTAGGTATAGATCACAATGGCTTAAAAGAGAGAATAAAATTCTTGAACAAAAAGTAAGTGACAGGACCGAACAATTACGAAATAAGATAGAACAGCTAAAATCTACCCAATCCCAGCTAATTCAATCAGAAAAAATGGCAAGTTTGGGCGAGCTTACCGCTGGTATTGCTCATGAAATTCAAAATCCACTGAACTTTGTAAACAATTTTTCCGAAATAAATAGGGAGTTGATCCAAGAGCTTAAGTCAGAAAAAGCTTTACCAGAGGCAGAACGCAATAAGGAATTGGAAGAGGAGATTTTGTATGACCTCTACCAAAATTTAGAAAAAATCAACCAACATGGAAAAAGAGCAGACGCAATCGTAAAAGGTATGTTGCAGCACAGCCGAAGCAACAATGGCAAAATGGAGCCTACCAACATTAATGCTTTGGCAGATGAATACTTGCGATTGGCATACCACGGCTTAAGAGCAAAGGACAAGACCTTTAATGCTACCATGGTTACTGATTTTGACGATACTATTGGCAAAATAAATGTTGTACCCCAGGACATTGGAAGGGTATTTTTAAATCTAGTAAACAATGCCTTTTATGCCGTGACGGAACGTAAAGAGCAATGTCTGGCAGAGCCCTTCGATAAAACTCAGGACAAGCCTGTCGAAGCCACTCTATCACTTAACACAAAAAAAACCCTTCGACAAGCTCAGGGTGACAAGTACGAACCAACTGTTACAGTAAGCACAAAAAAGATAAACGACGAGATAATCATATCCGTGAAGGACAATGGCAACGGAATACCAAAGAATGTGGTCGAAAAGGTTTTTCAGCCCTTCTTCAGCACCAAGCCCACCGGAAAAGGCACAGGCTTAGGACTATCGATGAGTTATGATATTATAAAAGCTCATGGTGGGGAATTAAAAGTGGAAACGAAAGAAGGGAATGGATCACTGTTCATCGTGAGATTGCCTTCCAAAAACTAAACATGATGATAAAGAGCATTTTCTTCATATTGCTATTTTTTCCATTATTGTTAATTGGTCAGCAGTCTAAAGTGAAAATCGACAGTCTTAAACAGGAATTGTATAACGCTACAACAGATAGTTCTAAGCTAAGGGTTTATGAAAGACTAGCTGAAGGTATCCGTTTTTCTAATACTAAAGCGTCTTTAGCTTATTCAGACCAAGCGTTAGACTTGGCAAAAAAATCGGCGGATAAGACCAAATATGCTCAAATATTATCCCTTAAAGGTGCCACTTTATTAGAAATTGGGAGAATTCCTGAATCATTGGAAGCACAGTTCGAGTCATTGCAGATTAGTGAGGAATCGAAGGATACAGCTACCACTGCTTTGATTTTGAATCGTATAGGAAATACCCATATGGAGTTGGGAGATTATCCACAAGCAAATAAATTTTATATCCTATCAAAAGATCTCTTTGCCAAAATTGATGATAATACAGAATTCAATGAATTGTCAAACATTGGGAATATCTATGAATTGATGGGCGTTTCCGATTCCGCTATGTATTACCAGCAAGGTGTTATCGACTATATCAATTCTAAACAATTTATAAGAGATGGAAAAGTAACCGTGCCCGAAGCAATGTTTAGAATGGGTAATGCCTTAAAGCTAAATGGAGATACACTACAGGCGTTAAATTATTATAAAAAAGGAATTGTGGAAGCATATCACGACAATGACAATCGCAACCTAGCCATGAACAACCTGCTGTTGGCAAGGTTATACCAGAATTTAAACCAGCCAGATTCTAGCCTAAAATATACAAAGGCTGCTTTAGAGGCAGGCAATTCAGTCTTATTCAGGAAAGGAATTTATGAAGCATCCCTCATGTTAAGTGAGCTATACAGTAAGGAAGGTAAATATGACAGTGCCTACGCTTATATTTCAAAAGCAAATATTCAAAAAGATAGTCTTACAGGTAATAATCAAATTCTGGACTTACAACGTATTGTTTTAAGGGAGCAAGAGCAACGACGTTCAAAGGAAGCGCTGGCAATTCAAGAAATGAACACATTTAAACAGTATGCATTATTAGCTGGTCTTGTTGTTTTTTTGATTATAGCTTTTATACTTTACTACAACAATCGACAAAAACAAAAATCCAATAAGACTTTAACAACAACCTTGACCAATTTAAAAGCGACACAATCCCAACTCATCCAATCCGAAAAAATGGCCAGTTTGGGCGAATTGACGGCAGGCATTGCCCACGAAATTCAAAACCCGTTAAACTTCGTCAATAATTTTTCTGAGGTAAGCAACGAACTATTACAAGAAATCCAAGAGGAAAGAAACAAGAGAAAAGAAGAAAGAGATGAAGAATTGGTTGGAGAAATATTGCATGACATCAAACAAAACTTAGAAAAAATAAACCATCATGGCAAACGTGCAGATGCTATTGTAAAAGGAATGCTGCAGCACAGCAGGAGTAGCAGCGGCGAAAAACAGCTGACCGATATCAATGCACTCTGTGACGAATATTTGCGCCTCGCATATCACGGGCTCCGAGCCAAGGACAAATCGTTTAATGCCACTCTTGAAACCGATTTTGATACAAGCCTTAAAAAAATAAATATCGTTCCACAAGAAATGGGACGCGTTATCTTGAATCTCATTAACAATGCATTTTATGCGGTTTCGGAGAAAAAATCACAAATGGAAGACGATGGAACTTATGACTTTGATCCAACAGTAAAGATTTCCACAAATAAAACTGCCAATGGCCTGGAAATTAAGGTTAAGGACAACGGAAATGGAATGCCCAAATCTGTACAAGAAAAGATATTCCACCCCTTCTTTACTACCAAACCATCCGGCAAAGGAACGGGCTTGGGATTATCATTGAGTTATGATATCATTAAGGCGCACAACGGTCAAATAAATGTCCAAACCCTAGAAGGGGAAAATACTAATTTTACTATCTTATTACCTTATTGATTAGTTGATTAAAAGAAGAATAAACTTAAAAGTATAGACCATAATCCATAGTGTTTACCAATAACAAAAACCTTTTACTCTAAAGATGTTCAAACAATTCTACACACCGATAAAAAACAATCTCCTTACGATTTTTTTGGCACCTCAAAGTTTTGTTTCGTTCTCGCAAATAAGAGCCTTGCTCCTACTCATGGCGCTCCTCTTCTTCAATTTGAGTTGCAAAGAGACTTACGAAGCACCAGAACTTCCAAATTCATCTTCGGAAAATGTAGAACCCATTAAGGGCAGCTTTAGATTGATCCATAACGATACGCTCACTTGGACCGAACATCCGTTTGCTGGGCTCGAAGCATTCCCCAATAGGCCATTCTCATTAGAAACAGTTGAAAGCAATTTTTTTGAGCTAGAAAATTCCGATTCCATATCCGGCACGTTTCAACAAAAAGCGATAGACTGGGAAAATCTGGAGACCAAACCCTTAAATTTTGAAGAATGGCCTAAGGAAACTCTGCAATTTAAGGTCAAAGAGCTAGGGGCGCCTAAAATTACCAAGGCTGGGGGACTTACGCTAAACCAAGCATCTTCGGTAGGAGTTACTTCCATTGGAAGCGATTTTGGTATTGATGGCAATATCCCGGGACTTATGAAGGACAGCAAAGGCTTTATATGGTTCGGTAGTAGCAATTCCATCATAAAATACGACGGCAACAATCTTGAATTCTATGGGTCTTCCCAAGGATTATCCCTCACTACTGTAGAACTATTGTTTGAAGATTCTAGAGGGCTTTATTGGCTAGGGGGACCAAATTTCATAAAGGCCATCGATTTTGAGAACAGTCTGGTTTATGAACTGGAAACGGGTTTTGATGTTACAATAAATTACGATATAAAGGAGGATCACCAAGGACGTATCTGGATTGCTAACAATCGCGTGGGCTTTACCGTCATCGATCTAAAGGAAAACACGATAAGACAGTTCACACAGAAGCAAGGTTTGATAGGGACATTGTCAGAACATGTATTTATCGATGACGATGGTTCGGTGTTGTTAAGTACATCGGGCGGAATAAATATTCTGGATTTTAAAGAGGGGACAAATAGGATCATACCACCGGAACAATTGCTAGGAGGGATCGGGGTAGGTCTTACCGCTAAAAACAATAGCGGAGACTATTTTATAGTTAGTGCGGAAGGAATCAATATTTTAAACAAAGGCAAAGACTCCATCACTTTTATTGGCAAGGAAAACATCGATGAAAATTTTAAGGGTCTTCTACAGGTTGTATTGGATGAAAATGAAAACGTATGGGTGGGAACCGATTTTGGATATTTATATAAGATTGATATAAAAAAGAATGTTTATAGATCTTACACTTTGGACCCTAGACAGGCGCGGGTAGTGTATCATCTGGTCTTCGACGGAAATGACCAGCTATGGGCTGGTCTGGTGGTGGGGGGTGGTGTCTTTGTGGTTGACCTAAAGGACACGCAACCCGCCAATATTACACCTGAAAGGGGATTAGGGGACCCCAACGTATGGGGAACTTTACAGGCCCAAGACAGAAAAAAATGGATCGGGACCTACGGAGGTATAGATATCATTGATCTAGAAGATAAATCAATCAAACATCTGGATGTTGAGCAGGGTCTTCTCGATAATCGAAATAGCCAGCTTTACCAATCCTCGGACGGAAGGATATGGGGATACTCTCCTTCTGTTGGCATCAGCATCATTGACCAACAAAATCGAAGGATCTACCGGCTATCGAATAAAGATTTTCTTAACGGTGCCAATCCTTCACATCTTATAGAATGGGAGGCGAATAAATTTTTATTGGGCACTACCCAAGGACAGATTTTTATCATTGACCTAAATAACAACAGTCTGCGCTCTGTACAGATAAATGAACCCTCCACCACTAATCGCATCTACGAACTGATTAAAGTTGACGAAAATCATGTTTGGGTCGCCACCAGGGAAGGGGGCACATTTAAATTAAATCTGGACAATGGCCTGATTCAAAAGGTAGTCGGAAACAATATTGTTGACATCAATAGAAACTATTCAATGCTTTCCGAAAACGGTAACGTATGGATCGCAACTTTACAGGGCATCCATTTATTGGATTTTTCAGACAATAGTAGCTATACCTTTACTATCGCTCAAGGGCTCCCGGCGAATGATGTTTATGATCTTGTCGAAAATAACGGCATTATCTATGCCGGCACGTCGCTGGGACTTGCCATCATTTCTAGGAATGAAGAAGCGCCATTAGCTGAGTCTTCCTGGAATATACAAACTATCGGGCGTGAACAGGGATTGGCTCATATGGATTTTGATCAAAATAGTATGAGCATAGATGAAAATGGCCGGATTTGGGGAGGGGTGGATAGTCAGGCGCTTACCGTAATAGAAGTGCCAGAAAAGGAAAATACGCAAACTGAAACTGTAATCACAGGCCTTACTATTAATGATCAAAGGAAGGATTTCCTACGCCGTTCGGAACAATTCTTTTCCAGAGGTAACGACACGGTCTGGACAACCGATGGTCTTAGCTATAAATTTGCCACGGATTATTTTGAATCAACCGAAACAGACATCTCCGGAATAAAATACCAGGGCCCAACTGGGCCATTCAATTTACCCAAAGAGCTAAAGTTACCCCCGGACCAGAATTTCCTTACCTTCAATTATCATGCGTTTCAATTTCGGGATCAGGGTAACCTTAAATATACCTATTTTCTAGAAGGTATAGACCGTAACTGGAGCGAGGCCACTAACCAAACTCATTCTGAAAACTACAGGGATCTGCCCCCAGGTGATTATGTCTTCAAGGTCGCCTCCAAAAACCTTTATTCCGATTGGAGCGAGCCTGCCAACTTCTCATTTACTATACTTCCAAAATGGTGGCAAACTTGGTGGGCAAAACTATTACTTGTGGTAGTGCTTTCACTCATTCTATGGTCGGTGATTTGGTATAGATCACAATGGCTGAAAAGAGAAAATAAGATTCTAGAACAAAAGGTAAGCGACAGGACCGAACAATTACGAAATAAAATACAACAGCTAAAATCTACCCAATCCCAACTGATACAATCAGAAAAAATGGCAAGCTTAGGAGAGCTTACCGCTGGTATTGCTCATGAAATTCAGAATCCGCTGAACTTTGTAAACAATTTTTCCGACATCAATAAAGAGCTGATAGACGAAATGCAAGAAGAGATTAGAAAAGGCCAATATGAAGAAGCTCTATTGATTTCAGAAGATATTAAAAGCAATGAAGAAAAGATTATCCATCATGGTAAACGGGCAGATTCTATTGTAAAAGGAATGCTTCAACACAGTAGAAATTCTGTGGGACAAAGAGAAAAAGTCGATATTAATTTGCTTTGTGATGAATATTTGCGTCTGGCCTACCACGGACTTAGGGCCAAGGATAAATCCTTCAACGCAACCTTACTTACAAATTTTGAGCCTGCTCTTGGTAAAGTTGAAATTGTCCCTCAAGACGTAGGTCGAGTCATTTTGAATATACTTAACAATGCATTTTATGCCGTGAAGGAAAAAATAGCAACTGCGCCTAGTGGCTATGTCCCAACTGTCGAAATTAGTACCGCTAAAAAAGGAAATAGCATTCTTATAGTAATAAAGGACAACGGTAATGGGATTCCGATCCACGTTAGGGATAAGATTTTTCAACCATTTTATACGACAAAAACTGCTGGAAATGGCACTGGTTTAGGTTTATCCTTGAGTTATGATATTGTTAAGGCACATGGCGGGGAATTGAAATTGGAGACGAAAGAAGGTGATGGAACAACATTTATAGTAGTCTTACCGAATGACTGATTATTAATTAGGATTAAACCATCTATAGATTGATATATTATATCAGTGAGTAAAAACAAAGAAAGAATTATGAACCATATAAATACAAAGTCTGTTCTCCTTTTGGTATTGGGTCTGGCCATATTGTCACAAACAGCATCCTGGGCGCAGCTTGGTTCCAAAAACTTTAGCCAATTCACGGAAGATGATGGTATCCCCGGCTCGCAAGTGAATAGTCTTTTGGTAGATAAATTTGGATACATCTGGGTGGGAACGATCAACGGACTGGCCCGGTACAATGGATACGAATTTAAGCGGTATATCAGTGACCCCAACGACTCAACCGCAATAAAAGGATTGGTTGTACAAGCTCTGTTTGAAGATAGTAAAGGACAGATTTGGGTGGGAAGCGGGCCAGAACACCTTAATGTGTATAGCCCAGTGTCTAAATCATATCGCCACTATGAATACAAGCATCTTGTGGATAAGCCGGTCAATGTTGAAACCGTAATAGAGTCGATAATCGAGGATGACAAGGGTAGAATTTATTTTGGTATCAACACGAATTATGGTGAAGAGATTAAAAACGGACTTTTATATATGGATACAGAAGACGAATCCATCAAACGATTTGAAATGCCCGGGGGAAAACCCATAAATAATGTGTATCAAATTACCAAAGATCCAGAAGGATGTATTTGGCTACTAAGCTATGACGGAATGTTTAAACTCGATAAAGAAGGAAAAATCTACAAGATTGGTTCACTAGGAGAAACATTCGGAAAAAACGACGAATACCCTTCCGATATCCAATTTAAAAAGAACGGACATGCTTGGATAGTGAGCACAAGCTCGAGCTTATATGATTTTAATCCTGTTGATTCTACCTTAAAAAAAATATTCACTCCAAAAAAAGCCTTAAATAATTCGATCTTTAACAGCTTGGTGTTGGACAGCCTTGAAAATGTGTGGTTCACCACCAACAATGGATTAGCCCGTTATGAGGAAGGAAAAAAAAGTTTTGAATTCTTCACTAATGAAACAGGACAATCGCCGATTACTATCTTAAAATTTGATGGGTTTGGTTCACTGTGGTTAGGAACAGCTGCTGATGGATTATTTAAATATGATAAAAGAGCCGTATTTCAGTCCTACAGCTATGATAGATCCAATATTTCTGGTTCTCTCACTGCTGGGTGGGTCAATAATATTATTGAGACGAAGGATAAAAAAATATGGATAACCACTTCCGGTTCTACTCAGGATGCAGGCCTCACCGTTTTTGATCAGAAAACAAATATCCTCCAACCACTTCCATATACTTCTTTTTTTCCTAATTTTTATGAAATTTCAGCAATAAAAGAAAATGCTCAGAACGAGTTACTAATGACCAGCCCCTTTAGGGGTGTTTTCAAATTCGATACCAAAAGGAAAACCCTTAAAAAATTTGAAACCCCAGGAATGGATAGTAATCTTCATATCACCCAATTCTATCAGGATAGCAATGGCAATGAATGGATATGTAGTTATAAAGGACTTTATAAAAAAGCGTTAGGTAAAGAAGCATATATAAATTATGATTTGAGCAAAATTAGTGACAGTAACGCATCAAGCAACGAAATAACCCGCTGCTTTGAAAGTGCTAGACATGGATTATGGTTACTGACCAATAACGGTTTGTTTTTGTACAATTATAAAACGGATACCATAGAACGCCACGGTTATGATATAGATTCCGGAGACATCTTCCTATCACAAGACATCAACTCATTTTACGAACAGCCTGATGGAATAACCTGGGTAGGCACTTGGCAAGGAGGACTTAGCCGCTATGATCGTTATACAAAGAAGATAAGGACATTTACCCATAATAATGGATTACCTTCAATGAGCATTCAGGGTATATTGTCAGATGACAAAAACAAAAGCCTATGGTTAAGTACCTTCGACGGATTGAGCAGGTTCGATATTGAGGCTGAACAATTTAGTAATTATTCTACTGCCGATGGTATACAGGGGCAACTTTTTGCTGATGGTGCCTACCTTAAAACATCGGAAGGAGAATTCATATTTGGAGGCTCCAATGGGATAACACTCTTTAAGCCCGAAAACATTAAAAAAAATTCCCCTCCGCCAAAAGTCTTTTTGACCGACCTTAAGTTGTTCAATAAATCAATTATTCCGGGTGAGAGGTCAATTTTAAAAAAGCCGATCTATGACACCGATGAAATTCTATTGGCCTATGACCAAAATAATATTGCAATTGAGTTTACAATTCTACACTATGCCAATCCGACAAAGAACAAATTTTCATATAAACTCGAAAACTATGATAATGAATGGCGCGAGGGCAGCAGCCGTCAAGATGCCTATTATCCTGACCTTGGGCCTGGCACTTACGTCTTTCGAGTTAAAGGAGCCAACAATAATGGTGTTTGGAACGAGAAAGGCGCCGTATTATCTATAACGGTATCTCCGCCTTGTTGGCTTACTAAATGGGCATATTTTGCCTATGTCCTAATCTTTATAGGTGGGGTTTTTGCCGCCAATCGGTTTTTCCGCCACCGGGTTATCGTAAGCGAACGTAAAAAATCACAGGTTCGAGAATTGGAACAGGCTAAGGAAATAGAAAAAGCATATCATAAATTAGAGCAAAGCCATAAAACCTTAAAAGCCACACAATCCCAACTTATCCAATCCGAAAAAATGGCAAGTTTGGGAGAACTGACTGCCGGCATTGCCCATGAAATCCAGAATCCCTTAAATTTTGTCAATAATTTTTCAGAGGTAAGTTCTGAATTGGTGCAGGAAATCAAAGAATCAAGAACCAAAAGCCAGGCTCTTCGGCAAAGCTCAGGAGCAGAAGCGAGATCTAAGGAAGACGAGTTGGAAGATGAAATTCTGGATGACATTAAACAGAATCTTGAAAAAATCAACCATCACGGTAAACGTGCCGATGCTATCGTAAAAGGCATGCTCGCCCACAGCCGCAGTAGTTCCGGGGAAAAAGTACCAACTGACCTTAATGCCCTGGCCGAAGAATATTTACGGCTAAGTTACCACGGGTTAAGAGCTAAGGATAAATCCTTCAATGCAGATTTTTCAACCGACTTCGACCCTAGCCTCTCAAAAATCCATATAGTACCACAGGAAATTGGGAGGGCGTTGCTAAATCTTATTAATAATGCTTTCCAAGCCGTTAGTGAAGTTAAAAATCCAAAAGTTATTGTTGCGACCAAACAATTAGGCAATGTTGTTCAAATTACTGTTTCAGACAATGGTCCTGGCATTCCCAATACCATAAAGGACAAAATCTTTCAGCCCTTTTTTACCACCAAACCTACCGGGCAGGGAACCGGTTTGGGTTTGAGTCTAAGTTATGACATTGTCAGAGCTCATGGCGGTGAATTAAATGTATCAACAATTGAAGGAGAAGGCAGCGAATTTAGTATTTTAATACCTGTAAAGTAATGAGCCTAAGCTTTAAGAAGAATCATTTCTATAATTTATGAGCAGTACAAACCATATCGATATACGAGAAATGACAGAGGAAGATGTCAAGAAAGCCCTTGCACAAAGGGAAGCCGAGTTATCTTTGATCAATAGCATTCAGGATGCAATCAATTCAGATGTCGATATGCAGGGCATCTATAATCTGGTCGGCCAGAAGTTACAAGAGCTGTTTAAAGCACAGGTAGTATCTATTTCCTTAGTCAACCCAGAAGAAGATCTTGAGGAAATAAAATATTTTTATGAAGATGGCGCCCAGATTTATCCCCAACCAAGAAAGATCGATAAACTCCGCCAACAGATAATAAATTCAAAAAAGACTGTTCTTATCAACACCGATTTTATTGAAGAAATTGAAGAATTGACTGGTCACAAAATACAGCCTATACCGGGTACAGATATGCCAAAATCGGTTCTTTTTGTGCCTATGATGGTAAGGAACGAGGTGACGGGTGTTTTAAGCATTCAAAATCTAGATAGGGAAAATGCATTCGAGGATTCTGATGTTCAGTTATTGGAAACCGTTGCCAACAGTGTCAGCACCGCCTTAGAAAACGCCCGGCTTTATAGCGAGGCAGAACAGCGAAATGCCGAATTATCTGTAATAAACAGCGTGCAACAAGGGTTGGTTGCAGAGATGGATATGCAAGGGATTTATGATCTTGTAGGCAATAAGATCAAAGAGCTTTTTGATTCTCAAATAACTGTTATTGCAACCTTCGATCATGAAAATAATATTGAGATTTTCAACTATGCTTTCGAAGATGGCAAGCGGTTTTATCTTGATTCTCGTCCTTTTGACAATATAAGACAGAGATTGATCCAAACTAAAAAACTAATTCATATTAACGGAAATTCAGAGGAATCTTTAAAAGAACTTGGTTCAAGCACGGCACCGGCACCGGGAACGGAAGACCCCAAATCCATGTTGTACGTGCCGCTTATAATTGGAGATACTATTCGTGGCTATGTTAGCCTCCAAAATATAGATAAGGAAAACGCTTTTAGCGATTCCGATATACGCTTATTGAGCACCTTGGCTAATAGTATGAGCGTTGCCTTGGAGAATGCAAGACTCTTTAACGAAACAGAACAGCGCAATGCGGAGCTAGCGGTTATAAACAGCGTGCAAAAAGGACTTGCTGCAGAAATGGACATGCAGGGAATCAACGATTTGGTCGGTGAAAAAATTAGAGATTTGTTCGATGCGCAAGTGGTGGCGATTGCTTCTTTCGATTTGGAAAACCGCACCGAAAAAATTGATTATCTCTTCGAAGACGGCCATCGTTTTGAGGCCGAAATTAGGCCAATAGACAAATTTAGAAGCAAATTAATTGAGAGCCAGGAAACCATCTATCTAAATGAAAATGTAGATGAGATGTGGACCGAAATTACAGGTGAAATACCTACCGTAATACCTGGTACCCAATTCACCCAATCTGCCCTCTACGTACCGATGATGGTAGGTAAGGAAGTTAGAGGCTATGTTACTCTTCAAAATGTTGATCGAGAAAATGCATTTTCAGAATCTGACGTAAGGCTGCTTAAAACCCTGGTCAACAGTATGAGCGTTGCTTTAGAGAACGCAAGACTATTTAACGAGACCGAACAGCGCAATGCAGAACTGGCGGTTATCAATAGTGTTCAAGAAGCCTTAGTGGCAGAGATGAATATGCAAGGCATCTACGATCTGGTGGGAGATAAAATCCAACAATTATTTGATGCCCAAGTGGTCGGTATTAATACAATCGATCTAGAAAATGGTATCGAACATTTTAAATATGCCTACGAGGTAGGAGGCAGGATCGAATTAGACCCGGTCCCGTTAGACAAATTGAGGATGAAACTCGTCGAAACCAAGAAGATGATATGGTTTAGCGAAAACATCCTGGAAGAATGGTGCGAATTTATAGGGGAAAAACCCAAAGCGGTACCAGGCACCAATATGCCCAAAACGGCACTCTTTGTACCTATGTTGGTAGGCGATAAAGTGATTGGATATGTAACCCTACAGAACATCGATCACGAAAATGCTTATAGTGATTCAGATGTTCGGTTGCTCAATACGTTGGTTAATAGTATGAGCGTCTCCCTAGAAAGCGCTCGACTGTTTAATGAAACCACCAGATTGCTTGCAGAAACCGAACAAAGAAATGCTGAACTAGCGGTTATTAATAGCGTACAAGAAGGACTGGTACGGGAGATGAATATGGAAGCTATTTATGCACTTGTATGCAACCGGATTTGCGAAGTGTTGAATACCCAAACTTTAATTATTAGAACATTCGACCTAGATAAAGGAATCGAAAATTGGGATTATGCAACAGAAAATGGTGAAAGACTTCATGTTGAACCAAAACCATTTATTTGGGCCAACAAGCATCTAATAAAAACAAGCGAACCATTGGTAATTAATAGGGATTATTTGGCAACGGCTCAGAGCTATGGAGATACCAGCAGTGGAGTTAGTAAAGGGTTACCTCCAAAATCGGCGATTTTTGTGCCGATGATTGTTGGTGGAAATGTGGTCGGTTCGGTAAGTCTTCAAAATGTTGAAAAAGAAAATGCTTTTACAGATTCTGACCTAAGCTTATTAACCACACTTACCAATAGTATGAGCGTTGCTTTAGAGAACGCCCGCCTATTTAATGAAACTAACAGACTTTTAGCCGAAACCGAGCAACGGGCAACAGAAATGCAAACCGTTAACAATATAAGCAGGGCACTGGTTTCACAATTAGAATTCACCTCCCTGATGAAGCTCGTCGGCGACCAGATGAGGGATACCTTTCATGCAGACATCGTCTATTTAGCCATTTTTGATGTTAAGACCAATACCCTACATTTTCCTTATATGTTTGGTGAAGATGATGTGGCTTCCAGGGAATTTGGTAATGGAATCACTGAAAAGATCATTCGTAGCAAAGAACCATTGTTAATCAATCAAAACATGGAAAAACTTTACGATGATATTGATGCCGTAAGAATGGGTGTAGAAGTTGAATCCTATCTCGGAGTTCCTATAATTGTTGGGAATCAGGCCATCGGCGTAATCAGCGTTCAAAGTCGTGAAAAGAAAAATAGGTTTAATGAATTCGATTTAAGATTGCTCAAAACTATTGCGGCAAATGTTGGGGTAGCCATGCAAAATGCTGAAGCTTACGAAAAACTTCAGGTTGCCTTGACCGATCTAGAATCTGCGCAAGAACAATTGATTCAACAAGAAAAATTAGCATCCTTAGGTCAGCTTTCTGCCGGTATCGCGCATGAGATAAAGAATCCGCTCAATTTCGTCAATAACTTTTCGGAGCTCAATCTCGAGCTTATAGAAGAAATTACCGATGAGCTGAAGGAATTACCAACCAATGAACATACCGACGAAATTTCTGCCATCCTAGAGGACATTACTTCCAATTTAAAAAAAATCCATCAACACGGAACTAGGGCAGACAGTATCGTAAAATCGATGCTTCAACATAGCCGAGGTAGCAACGGTATCAAAGAAGAACTGAACATCAATGAGATTTTAAATGAATATATAAACTTGGCGTTTCATGGTATGCGGGCCAGCAAAAAAGTGATAAACGTATCGATTGATCTTCAGCTCGATCATACAATTCAAAAAGTTCCATTGATTGCCGAAGATTTTAGCAGGGTCATTTTAAACTTATGCAATAATGCTTTCGACGCGATGTACGAAGAGCAAAACATAAGCAAAAATACTGACTACAGCCCAAAGCTTTCCGTCAGGTCTACTGCTCTAGGTAAATCGGTCATCATAGAAATAGAAGATAATGGACCTGGTATACCAGAGAACTTAAAGGATAAAATTATGCAACCTTTTTTCACCACAAAAAAAGGTACAGAAGGCACTGGCCTGGGATTATCGATAACCAACGATATTATAAAGGCCCATGGCGGAAGACTGGAAATCGTTTCTGAAAGCGGAAACAATTCCTATACTAAATTCAAAATAATACTACCAACCTAAAAATTATGAATATGAAAATACTGATCGTAGATGACGAAAGAGATGTGGAGACTCTTTTTAGACAAAAATTTAGAAAGGAAATTAAGAATAATCAGCTAGAACTTAGCTTTGCCTTTTCTGGCAACGAAGCTTTAGAACTGCTTCAAAAGAAAAATCCGCCAGAGGTTGTTTATGTCTTTTCGGACATTAACATGCCGGGGATGACGGGTTTAGAGCTACTTGAAAAAATAAAGGCGATGTTTCCCCATATCACCGTGAGCATGATTTCTGCTTATGGCGATAGCGAAAATTATGATAAGGCTATGAATTCTGGAGCAAAGGAATTTTTTACCAAACCAATAGATTTTGAGTCTCTACGAAAAGAGATCAGGCATTTATTGAATTAAGTTGAATAATAATTAGAATATAAAAAATAGCTAACATGGCGAAGATATTGGTGGTAGATGACGAACCGGATTTGGAAGTACTGATCAAACAAAAGTTCAGGAAACAGATTAGGCAAAAAGAGTACGAATTTTTCTTTGCTGAAAATGGTAAAGAAGCGCTCAACCGACTTTTGGAACAACCAGATGTCGACATCGTTTTGAGCGATATTAACATGCCCGAAATGGATGGGCTTACCCTCCTATCCAAACTCAGCGAGCTAAAACCTTTGCTTAAATCGGTAATTGTTTCGGCTTATGGAGATATGGAAAATATCCGTACCGCGATGAATCGCGGCGCTTTCGATTTTGTGACAAAGCCAATCAATTTTGAAGATCTTACGCTTACGGTAGAAAAAACGTTACGCCACTCTGCACATATCCGAGAAACCTTAAAAGCCATTAAAGAAAACAATATCCTTAAAATGTACGTGGACGAGAACGTCTTAAATTTTATGGATAGCCATGAATATGAATCGGCCATTACCGCTAATGAAACGATTGAGGCTACGGTACTATTTGCTGACCTCTGCGGTTTTACCAAGATTAGCGAAACCGCTCCGGCCGATACGGTGGTAACGATGATCAATAATTATTTTGATGTGATGGTGAAGGAAATAATCGGTCATGAAGGATTTATCGATAAATTTATTGGAGATGCGATTATGGCAGTTTTTAGAGGAGAATACCATCTAGATAGAGCTATTGATGCGGCAATCGCAGTTAGGCAACAGGTGAAGAAACTTCCAAAAATTGAAGGTGGCCAAAATTTTAGTCCAAAGGTTTCAATTGGTATTAAGAGCGGTGAAATGATTTCTGGTAACATCGGTTCTGCCAGTCTAAAACGATTGGATTATACCGTAATCGGGGATACGGTAAACACCGCCGCAAGATTACAGGATGCCGCCGGAGAAAACCAAATTATTATGAGTGAAGACGATTATCTAAGAGTAAAGGAAGCATTTAATTGCAATAGAATTGGTGATATTAATTTAAAGAACAAAGCAAACCCGATAACTGTTTATGAAGTGATGGAGTAGGAATTAGGGACGAGGAATCTAGGAATTGAGGGATTTTGAATATCATCTGCCTGCTCTTAGATTGTGCGAATTGAGAATTTGAATATACAGATAAAATATAGACTCGATATTTAGTACAGATACTTAATACTTGATACTTGATACTTGATACTTGAAGCTAACTACTAATCACGAATTACCAAAAACCCATGATCAAAACCGACCCTAACGACCCTAATGACCCTAACGCATATAAGAGGCAACATATGCATAACAAGCATACCGATGACCTTATTGACCATTATTGGGCGAGCATCGAATATGTTTCTAAGCTTATCCAATCCTCGGAGCTAAAGGCAGGTTTAATCCTTTCAATTTATGGTATTATGCTAAACTTTATCTATCAAAATATTCCGATGGTAGTAGATAAGGTAACCCACGATACATTTTTTTACATTCTTCTTTTTATCTGGTTTGTGATTACCGTATGTTCCATGTATTTCTCTATAAGATGCTTTATGCCAAGGATTGAAGGCAAATATGAAAAGAACATCTTTTTCTTTGGGGATATCGTTTCAAAATTTGGAGATATAAAAGAGTTTTCAAGGACTTTCTATAATATCAGCATAGAGGAAGAAAAACTCTTTGACCAACTTGGACAGCAAATTTACATCAACAGTAAAATCGCTTCCCTCAAATTTAAGTACGTCAATAAATCCCTAAAGTTACTGGCTTTAGGGCTTATCTTGTTGCTTGTGATCGTGATTTATTATATTGTCATGACGCTTTAGGAACATTTTAGAAGGTTTAGGTTGTTGATCGGCTTCAATTGTAGTGACACACAACAATCAAAATTTCAACTTCAATAATCTTTCACTAAAGTTTTGAGCTTTAGGCAACTTCATTAAATTTTTCAAAATTTATAACCTATATTAGTGTCGTTAAGCACACTCACCTAAAAGTCTTCCACAGATTTTAAGATTCTGGCATTGAGCCTAAAAGCTTAATTACCGGAAATAAGTTTAACTATGAGATAGTATATCATTTACAAAAATATAGAAATCCGCTAGCTTTCATATAACATTATTAACTAACCCACCCACCCAACATGAAGCAATCGCCTTTATGCCCTAAACCCAACATTGTATTTATCCTTTTATTTACTTTTTTCCTGATTCTACCTAATGTAGTATCGGCTCAAGAAAAAGTGGGGCGGCCTGCCATTACAAATTACAATTACCAAGATTATGAGGCCGGCCCTACCAATTGGTGGGTTATAGAAGGGGATAACGGCATCATGTATTTTGCTAATACTTCGGGTGTCCTTGAGTTTGACGGAGTAAATTGGAATGTTATAACCTTACCCAATAACGTCGCCGCCCGAAGCTTTAAAAAGGATAAAAATGGTGTTATTTACGTTGGAGCTGAAGGTGATTTGGGTTATTTAGCTCCCGATAAGTTGGGGAAACTGACCTATATTTCTTTAGTCGATAAAATACCAGAAGAGCATCGCATTTTCAGTGAAGTATGGGAAGTAGATTATTATAAAGACGCTATTGTTTACCGTACGTCCAACAAACTATTCATTTGGAACGGAGATCAAATGAAGGTTATTGTAAGCGATGACGCCTTCCACGTAGGTAAAGTTATTAATGGGGAATATATTGTGCGGATTTGGGGACGCGGATTGTGCAAAATGGTCGGAGACAAATTTGAAGTAGTTCCTAACGGTGAAAAGTTTACTCAAGAACGTATCTACGTTATTCTAGCCTATGACGAAAAGAACTTATTGATAGGTTCTCGTACCCAAGGATTTTATTTGTATGATGGAAAGGATTTCCAGCCTTTTAAAACCGAAATTGATGATGACGTAAAAGGTAAGTTGTACCTACCGGGGGTTGCTCTGCCGGACGGAAGATTTATAATAAACACAATTAGCGATGGGTCTTATCTGATCAGCCACGACGGAAAGCTCATCCAAGAATATTCTACTACTAATGGTCTTCAGGATGGGAGTACGGACTATGTCTATGTGGACTCTCGCGGTATTCTTTGGCTGGCCCTGTTTAACGGAATATCCCGAGCTGATTTAAATTCAGACTTTTCGTATATCGATAGCAACATGGGTCTTGAGACCAATGTGGTATGGGATACCAGCAAATTTAAAGATGTAATCTATTTTACCACCAATAACGGTATCTATTATCTAGATTCAGCAAAAAATGAAATTATAAGAATTCCTGGCACCTCTGGACAGGGTGGAGAATTTTTTCAACATAAGGGAAAACTATATGCCGGCAGTGGAGATATGGGCATGATAGAGATTAAGGATAAATCCTTTACTTATATTAAACAGAGCATTAACTACGACTTTAGGGCCCGCTTCTTCTCTATTTCACAATTAGATTCCAATCGTGTATTTGCGTTTTTTGACGCAGGAGTAGCTTCTTTTTACTATGATGAAAAAAAGGCCAAATTAGAGTTCGAATCTGAAATCATAAAGCCCTTTGGCGGCTCTGGATTTCAGGAATTGAAAAATGGGGATATATTGATTGGTTCAGTGGATAAGGGTGAAGTAATTATTATGAAGCCCAAGTTGGAAGGCTCTAGAATGGATTTGCAGAATTCTGACCTCCGCAAATTCACCGAAGAGGATGGCCTTCCACATGAATATATTGGTATTAATAAATTCTTCGGGCAGATTCTGTTCTCTGACATAACCGGAAAAACCTACCTCCTAGATGAGGATAGTGGTAAGATTATAGAACATACATTTCCTTTTAATGATCTTATTGACCCAAAATCTAATTTAGGGATAAGAAGCCGTTTGGATGATAAAGGTAGGCTTTGGGCCAATTATGGCACTGGACTGGTAATTGTTGAAAAATCAGGAGATAGTAGTTACCAATTTAATACTGAAACTTTTAAGGAGCTACGTAACCGTGCACTCTTTAATGTCTATACAGAACCTTCAACTGCGGACGGCTTACAGACGGTATGGTTATCTGGATCGGATGGAGTGGTTCGATATCAAGGAAATCTAGACAAACCACCTCTTACCGATTTTAATACTCAAATAAGAGGTATTAGAATTGCTGGAGATTCCTTGCTTTATGGCGGTTCAGGAAGAGTGCCCCAAGATTTTAATTTGGATTTTAAAAGAAACACCATCGTTTTTTCGTATGCTGCTCCGTTGTATAAAGGACAGAAAAATATCGAATATTCTACATATTTGGAAGGTTTAGATAAAAACTGGTCAGAGTGGAATAAACAGACCAGCAGAGAATATATCAATTTGCCATCAGGATCATATACTTTTAAAGCAAAGGCAAAAAACCTATTTGGAAACATAACTCCAGAAACAGCGGTTTCTTTTAATATCTCAACCCCATGGTATCGCACTTGGTTGGCTTATGTATTATATGCAATTGGTTTTTTAGCGTTGGTTTTTGCGATCGTTAGAAGGCGTACCAAACTACTGAGGGCAAGGCAAAAAGAACTCGAAGAAAATGTAGAAGCACGAACACAAGAAGTCCAGAAAAGATTAGAAGAGCTCGCCACGATCAACCACGTAAGCAATGCGCTCACAGAAAAACTGGAACCTAACGAACTCATTAAATTGGTAGGAGATGAAATGAAACGATTGTTCCATAGCGATATAACTTACCTCGCAATATTGGACCACGACACCAACATCATAAATTTTCCATATCAAGATGGGGATTCCATGCAGCCAATGAATTATGGGGAAGGTCTTACTTCAAAAATAATAAGGACAGGAGAGCCCTTACTCATTAACCGTGATAAGGATATTGCTTCGGAATATGATAAAATGGGAATAAAGAATGTGGGGAAGGGAGCCATTTCATATCTAGGTGTGCCTATTAAATCCGAGGGAGAGGTTATCGGCGTCCTGAGCGTGCAAAGTACCCAGCAAGAAAGCAGGTTTACTGAAGAAGACAAACGCCTTTTGGGCACCATTGCAACCAATGTTGGGGTTGCTATACATAATGCCGAGCTGTTCGAAGAAGCGAAAGTTGCAAAAGCCAGAGCGGAAGATGCCAATGAAGCAAAAAGCGCATTTTTGTCTACCGTAAGCCATGAGCTTAGGACTCCCTTGACCTCTGTTCTAGGTTTTGCTAAGATTATCAGAAAACGGTTGGAAGAGAAAATCTTCCCGGCGGTGCAAGTCGAAGATCAAAAGATGAAACGAACCATGAAACAGGTTAGCGAAAACCTCAACGTTGTGGTTTCAGAGGGAGAACGGCTTACTACCTTGATCAACGATGTTCTAGATCTTGCCAAAATTGAATCCGGTAAAATGGAATGGAACAAACGCCCCATATTTCTTCAAGATGCAATCAATAGAGCTATTTCTAGTACGCAATCCTTAATCGACGCAAAAAATCTGAAATTGGAGAAAAAGATATCTTCAGATTTACCTCCGGTTCATGCCGATGAAGATAAATTGATACAAGTTGTGATAAATCTACTTTCCAACGCTATAAAATTCACCGATAAAGGCAAGATCCGTGTTGAAGCTTATAAGGAGAATGGCCAGATAATTGTCGAAATCCAGGATACTGGTATTGGTATTTCAGAAAATGACAAAAGTAAGGTCTTCGAGAAATTTAGGCAGGCGGGCGATACCTTAACCGATAAACCTAAAGGAACTGGTCTAGGGCTTCCTATTTGCAGAGAAATTATAGAGCATCACGGCGGCATCATTTGGATGACCAGCGAACCAGGGGTTGGCAGCACCTTCTTCTTTTCTATCCCATCTTTAAAAGAAGGCACCGAACAACAGCCAATACACTTGGACAGAATATTAAAAAGCTTAAAAAAACAAATAAAACATAGCTCAGAAAATGCCGCATCGAATAAGAAACCTACCATTTTGGTGGTGGATGATGATACGCCAATCCGTTCGCTACTACGGCAAGAATTAGGTGATGCCGGATATAACATTAAGGAGGCGGCCAACGGAAAAGCCGCTTTAGATATGGTAAGACATTCTAAGCCAGACCTTATCATCTTGGATGTTATGATGCCAGAGATAAATGGCTTTGACGTCGCAGCGGTTCTTAAGAACGACCCAACCACCATGGATATCCCAATAATTATTCTGTCTATCGTTCAAGATATAGAACGTGGAATGCGTATCGGGGTAGATAGATATTTGACCAAACCAATAAATACGGAGCAGCTCTTCCATGAAGTAGACGTGCTGTTGGAGCAAGGCGTATCCAATAAAAAGGTGTTGGTCGTAGACTCAGATTCTTCAGCTGTGAAATCATTATCCGACGTCCTCTCCGCCAGGGGTTATAAAGTATTAGAGACGGAACCTTCAAAGGTTTATGAAATGGCTACGGAATCCCAACCAGATATCATAATGCTGAACTCTGTCTATAATGGCGACCCGGACTTCATCAAAAATCTTAAACTTCAAAAGGGCATGGAGAACGTCATGTTTTTCATCTATCAATAAACCGTTCATTGACTAAAATATGATTAAAATGGAAAAAAAATTGCTCATCGTAGATGATGAATCACACATAAGAATGTTGATCGAACAGACCTTGGAAGAGTTGGAAGATGAAGGCGTACAGCTCTTATTTGCCGAAAATGGCGAACAGGCGCTAAAAATTATAACTGAAGAGCAACCAGATTTGGTGTTCTTAGATGTTATGATGCCCAAGTTAAACGGGATGGAAGTATGTTATAAAGTAAAGAAGGAATTGCATTTAGAAAATGTCTACATCATATTATTAACCGCAAAAGGTCAAGAAGTAGATCGTCAGAAAGGTCTCGATATGGGGGCAAATCGATATATGACAAAACCATTTGATCCAGATGAAATGCTAGAGATTGCAACCGAAATTTTAATAGGCTAGTCATGGATCCTAGCAACGATGCTAACATATTAACCAAAATCCTAAAAACCTTTTTAAGCAGCTCTGCCAAGGTTAGAAAACTGGTCGATGAGCTATCTAAAAAATTGGGCTGTGAAGTCGGCATTTCCAATATCGATGAAGAACCGATTTATGGGAATATTAACTTGCCCATTACTTACGACTTAGAAATCAACAATTTTATTTATGGTAAAATCTATGGTTCGGACCAATCAATAAAAACCATTAGCGAAATTATTTCGATGCTCGTCTCTAAAGAACTGGATAAAAAACGAATCGGCTCTGAGGTTTTAGGATTATATAGAGAAATAAATATGATCTATAACCTCAGCGAAATGATTTCAGAAAAAATTGACGGGAGTTCTATTGCGGTCACTGCTTTAAATGAAGCTAAACGCATCATAGATATTACCCACGGCAGTGTTTTTATTTTGAATGAAGAAACGGGTCTTGTAGAGCAGGTAGCAAGGATTGGCCACAACCCTAATCCAGATAAAAACATCACCAATCAAAATCCGATTTTAAAGGACCTAATCCAAAAAGGAACCTCGCTTATCATCCCAAGTGGGGCTATTCAAAAAAATTCGGCACTAAATCACTTAAAGGCGGTTATGTATGCGCCTTTAAAGGTGAAGCATAGAACCTTGGGCCTTATCGTTTTGGGCAACGAGAATGATAAGGACTTTACCGCCGCAGAGCTCAAACTTCTTACTACTATTGCCCTGCAATCTGCCGGAGCGATAGAGAGCGCACAACTCTACCAAAAGGGTTTAAAAGAATCTAGGGAAAGGGAGCAGGCGATTATGAAGATCCATAAAGCTAGCCAAAAGTTTGTACCACACGAATTTATAAAGTCTCTGGGTAAAGATAAGCTAACGGAAGTCGCCCTAGGCGATCTAGTTGAAAGAGAAGTCACGGTTATGTTCGTCGACATCAGGGGATTTACAACCCTTTCTGAAAATATGGCGCCTACCGAAAATTTCTATTTCATCAATGCTTTCAATAAAAAGATGGGCCCGATTATTCGTAAAAATGAAGGCTTCATCATGCAATATTTAGGTGATGGCTTTATGGCAATCTTTCCTAATGGTTCGCAAGATGCATTACGGGCCTCCTTAGAAATGCACGAAGAACTCTCAGTTTATAATATCGAAAGGGATCTAGAAAACCGTAAGCCCGTAAAAATTGGTATTGGGATGCAAAGTGGCAAATTAATTATGGGCATCACCGGTGATGTAGAACGGATGGATGCCGCCATTATCTCGGATACTGTAAATACAGCTGCCAGAATTGAAGGTCTCTCAAAATATTACGGCAGCAATATTCTATTCACCGACCTATGTATGGAAAACTTAGTAGATAAACATGAATTTAATTACCGATATCTCGGTCCGGTTGTTGTCCAAGGTAAAGTTAAACCTATCGATCTTTATGAATGTATAGATGGCGACGAAGAAAAGTTACGTTCTCATAAATTGGCAACCTTAAAGATTTTTGAAGAAGGCATGGAACTTTACTTTAATAAGGAGTTTGCTATGGCTGCGGTTACTTTTCAAAAGATAGTAAAGAAAAATCCATTGGATAATGCAGCTAAATTATTCCTTAATCGCTCGGCCCATCTAATTACCCAAGAAATTGAAGACGACTGGAAGGGTGTGGCCGCCATGGATTTTAAATAGTCATGTAAATGCTCTCCTTTTTCCGTAGAACCCGAAGACATTTAATGGATAACAACAAAACCTTAAGATATATAAAATATGCCGTAGGAGAGGTTTTACTTGTCGTGATCGGGATTTTGCTAGCCTTACAACTTAACAACTGGAAAGAACAAAGGAATAACGATTTAAAGGAAACAGAATTTTTAAAAGCAATTAATGTTGAATTTAAGGAAAATCGGGTTCAATTTGATTCTGTGTTATACCATCACCGAGCCGATCTATATCATATAGATCAGATTATTGCTTTCTTTCCTATTAAACTTGAAAACTCGGATTTGGATTCTTTGAGCTCTCACCTACAAAAAACCTTTTCTAGCTGGACGTTTAATCCAGCCCAAGGGTCAATAAATTCATTACTGAACACCTCTTCCTTCAACCTAATAAAAAATGACAGTTTAAGGGATATCCTGGTATCATGGGGAGATTTGGTCAATGACTATGCTGAAGACGAAAAATATAGTAAAGATAATCAGATGGGTCCATACGAAGCCTATTTTTCGAAATTTTACGATTTCGATTTCAACTTTAATGACCCGAGATTTAACCAAGATCTTTTACAGGGCCTTCAATTTGAATTCATCATTAAAAATCGTCGGTCTTACATCGAAGGCATCTTACTAGGACCAGAAATTAATCAGCTCGATCAGGCGATAAATAAGGTAATTAAATTTACGGAACCACTAAAAAATTGAAAAAGTGCTAGCTTTCTTTAAAAAAATCAGACGAAAACTAATCTTCGAAGATAAAACAGCTCGCTACTTAAAATATGCGGTCGGTGAGATCATACTCATTATGATCGGTATTTTTATGGCCCTACAATTGCAAAACTGGAACGAAAACCGGAAGCAAAATATACAATTCCGCAACAATATGGAGCGTATCTATAACAGTTTGATCGTGGATATAGGAAACATAGAAGCTTATCAACGCTATTTAAGGGGAGGTGTAGAGCAGGTTGATAATTTATTATACAGACCAGATTCAATCCCGAATAAATTTAAGCCTTATGCATTATTCTTTTTGGCCAGCTCTAACCTTAATAAGGAGAATTCTGAAATTTCATTTTACACAGGCAGATTAACAGTTCAGGAGGATAATGTTGACCAGATAGAATTGGTCAGACGGATCATTCGGTACCACAGCAGTTTTTCTAACAAGGACTTTTATGGATTTAATATTGACAATTCCATCCTATCGGATTTCTTGATAAAAAATAATATTCCATATCCCAAGATTGACATCGAAAAAATGCCGAGTGGGTATGATTTATCTGACTCTCTGTGGTATAGTAATGAAGACCTTCTGAAGTTGGATCATTTATTAACTCAAAACGCATTGACATCCATTCTAAAAACTAACAGGATAAAAATGGTTTCCCAAAATCTAAAGATGTCCAATATTTTACTTGACGCTAGGTCTATTGTTGAGAACATCAAAAATGAATATCCCGATGTTAAGGTTATTTATCAGAATGTGGGTATTATAGGAACTTCGCTGGATGGCTTTGATGATGTTGGAGGACGTTCGATACCCATGAAGGAGGTAGATGATGAAAAAAGTATTTGGGAAATAGACTTATTTCTTAAGCAAGGTATGGTTAAGTTTCGGTGCCATGATAGTTGGGCGCAAAATTGGGGTGCAAATTTTGGATTAGGGGAAAATTTAAGCGGTCAAACCTTAAATGATGGCGCGGATATAATTATTAGAGAGGAAGGAAACTATCATATCACTTTAAACTTAACGGATAATACCTATAAATTTGAGAAGGTAGAAGAAAAGTAAACTCCCATGTTATAGAATCATGTCTTCAATTGTCCTTGATAAAAATCTATTTTATTTTCATAAATTATGACTTCAAATTTCAATACGGAAATTGAAGAACTTTAATCACAATCAACTAAATAACCCAATATGAAGTCAGCATTTAAATTGCTCTTGTTTTTATTCCTTTCCCTCCAAGTTTCTTGGGCGCAACAAAAGTCTAACCTAGAACTGTTAGACATTTTTAATTTTGAATTTGTTTCGAGTCCACAGATTTCTCCGGACGGCAATCAAATCGTTTACGTCAGAAATTTTAAGGATGTAATGACCGATAAAAATCTTTCTAACCTTTGGATCGTAAATTTTGATGGGTCCAGAAATAGACCGCTCACCACCGGAAATCAAAATGATTTCTCACCGCAATGGTCCAAGGACGGCAAAAAGCTGTTGTTTAAGTCTAATATGAAAGACGATAAAATGAAGCTTTATATGATGTGGATGGATACCAAGGATATCGTACCCCTAACGAACACTCCAATTTCCCCTGGCTCTGTGGCGTGGTCCAAGAATGGCGAATACATTGCTTTTTCAATGTTCGTTCCAGAGACCAAGGAATCGCTGGTCAAAATGCCGAAAAAGCCAGAAGGTGCCAAATGGAACTCTCCTCCTATTTTTATAGACCAAATGAACTATCGCGGTGATGGACAAGGTTATTTAAAACCGGGTCATGACCAGCTCTTTATACTTTCAACTGATGGCGGTTCCCCGAGACAATTAACCGATTCTAAATATGATCACGGTTCTCCTACTTGGTCTGCAGACGGTAAAAAACTATATTTTTCTGCTAACCTTAAAGAAACTGGAGAATTAGATCCCATGAATTCTGAAGTATATGAAATAGACATTAACTCTAAGGTTATAAAACCAATTACTAACAGACAAGGTCCTGATGGGGGGATTTCTCTATCGCCTGACGGGAAAAAGATTGCGTATTTAGGTTTTGACGATAGGTTACAAGGCTATCAAATAACTGACCTATATGTAATGAACACTGATGGAACAAATTCAAAATTGATTTCAGCAGATTTTGATCGGGACATTAGCAACATTAATTGGGACGAAAAAGGCAACGGGGTTTATTATCAATACGACGATAATGGAGATACCAAAATCGGATATATAAACGAAAGCGGAAAAACCCAAGTTATTGCTGAAAACCTAGGTGGACTTTCGCTCGGGCGCCCATACAATGCAGCAGAATATTCAGTGAGCAACAACGGCAGGGTGGCGTTTACGCTTGGCGGGCCAGACCATCCTTCAGATTTAGGAGTTTCCGAAAACGGAAAAACTAAAAGGCTAACGTTTTTAAATGACGACCTATTTTCATTTAAAAACACCGGCAAAGTTGAAGAAATCCGCTGGAAATCTTCTTACGACCAACGTGAAATTCAAGGCTGGATTGTAACCCCTCCAAACTTTGACCCGAGCAAAAAATATCCTTTTATCTTAGAAATCCACGGTGGACCATTTGCCAGTTATGGCAATGAGTTTTCGGCCGAAATTCAACTTTATGCGGCTTCTGGTTATGTTGTTCTCTACAGTAACCCTCGCGGAAGTACAGGATACGGTGAAGAATTTGGAAACCTAATCCACCATGATTATCCAAATCATGATTACGAAGATTTAATGTCGGGTGTAGATGCGGTTGTGGCTAAAGGGTACGTAGATTCTGAAAATCTCTTTGTTACCGGTGGTAGTGGCGGCGGTGTCCTAACGGCTTGGATTGTCGGCCACACTGAACGTTTTAAAGCAGCGGTCGTTGCAAAACCGGTAATTAACTGGTACAGTTTTGTGCTTTATGCCGATGGACCAGGATTTTTCAGCAAATATTGGTTTCCAAATAAACCTTGGGAAGACCCTGAGCCATATTTAAAACGTTCTCCTCTTTCTTATGTTGCGAATGTTACGACTCCAACTATGTTATTGACCGGTGAAGAAGATTATCGCACGCCGATTGCCGAATCAGAACAATTTTATACCGCTCTTAAACTTGAAGGCGTAGAAACTGCCATGGTAAGAATTCCAAATTCAGGCCACGGAATTGCAGATCGACCTAGTAACCTTATCGCTAAAATAGCAAGTGTTCTGGCTTGGTTCGAAAAATATCGTGATAATAAATAATTCAAAAGTTTTCAATATGAAAAATACTTTCCTATGCCTCGCACTAATGATTTTTCTCTTCAATTGTAAAGAGGAAAAAGTAGATAGTCCGCATTTCGAAAAAATAATTCGCAATGGAACCATAATCGATGGCAACAATACCGCTGGGTTCATCGGCGATGTTGGGATAAATAAAGACACTATTGCTTTCATAGGAAATTTAAAAGACGCGACCGCAGATCAAGACGTTGATGCTACCGGTTTAACGGTTGCTCCCGGGTTTATAAATATGCTCAGTTGGTCGGTTACTTCTCTAATCGAGGATGGCAAATCTCAAAGCGATATCCGCCAAGGTGTTACTCTAGAAGTGTTTGGCGAAGGTTGGTCCATGGGTCCGATAAATGAGAAAATGAAGAAATATGAGTTAGAAAATCAAGGAGATGTAAAATACGATATCGATTGGACCTCCCTTGGCGATTATTTAGAGCATATGGAGCAAAAAGGGATTTCACCAAATATTGCCTCATTCGTCGGAGCAACTACGCTTCGTATTTATACCGTTGGCTACGAAAACAGAGCACCCACCGAAGTAGAAATGGATAGTATGAAGTTATTGGTAAAAGATGCAATGGAAGAAGGCGCTTTAGGGATTGGTTCGTCCTTAATCTATGCCCCAGCTTTTTATTCTACTACCGAGGAGCTGATCGAGCTTTGCAAGGTCGCTTCACAATACGATGGGATGTATATTTCCCATATGAGAAGTGAAGGCAACAACATTCTAAAGAGTATAGATGAACTTATCCGCATTGCAGATGAAGCCAATGTCCCAGCCGAAATCTATCACCTAAAGATGAGCGGAAAGGACAATTGGGGCAAATATGATCAAGTTGTGGCTAAAATCGATTCCGCTAGAAACACAGGATTACAGATTACAACGGACATGTACAACTATGTTGCTGGAGCAACTGGCTTGGATGCGTCTATGCCGCCTTGGGTGCAAGAAGGTGGATATGACCAATGGTCTAAAAGACTGCAGGATCCTGCCATTCGTAAAAAGGTGATGCAAGAAATGAAGACCCCTACCGATAAATGGGAAAATCTTTATTTAGCCGCAGAAACTGCAGAAAACCTATTGTTGATTGAATTTAAAAATGATAGTTTAAAAAAATATACCGGCAAGACATTGGCCGAGGTTGCCAAAATACGGAATACGTCGCCGGAAGAAACTGCAATGGATTTAGTCATTGAAGACGGAAGTAGGGTTGGCACCGTCTATTTTTTAATGTCTGAAGAGAATGTGAAGAAACAGATTGCGTTGCCTTATATGAGTTTTGGTTCAGATGCAGAATCATCGGCTCCGGAAGGTGTGTTTTTAAAATCGAGTACTCATCCTAGAGCGTATGGAAATGTTGCCCGACTTCTTGGCAAGTATGTGCGGGATGAAAAGGTTATTCCACTTGAAGAAGCGGTTTATAAGCTCAGTAAATTGCCTGCCACCAATCTAAAGATTAAAAAACGAGGAGAGATTAAAATCGGTTATTATGCTGATTTAGCAATATTCGATGCGAAAACCATTTCTGATCACGCAACTTTCGAAAAACCTATGCAATATTCCACCGGGATGCAACATGTTTTCGTAAACGGAGAGCAAGTTTTAAAGGATGGTGAACACACTGGCGCAACACCCGGAAGAGTGGTGAGAGGCCCCGGTTATAAAACTTCAAACTAAAATATTATGAGATTTCTATTGGTTATTTTACTCTTCCTGAATATTAATTTATTTTTTGCGCAAGATGCTTCCAAAGTAGAAAGCCTAGACAATATGATTGTTAAGGGCATGGAAGATTGGAAGATTCCGGGACTGGCAACAATTGTGGTGAAAGATGGACAGGTTGTTTTTAAAAAAACCTATGGAGTTAGAAATATCGATAATAAAGAAGCAGTAGATGGAGAAACCTTGTTCAATATGGCATCTACCACAAAGGCGATTGTTGCAATGGCTTTGGGAATTCTGGTAGACCAAGGTAGGTTGAATTGGGACGATAAGGTGCAGCAATATTTGCCTGATTTTAAATTGTCCGACAATTATATCGCGGCAGATGCACGAGTTGGCGACTTGCTAACTCACAATTTAGGTGTAGGCAATGCCGATATGCTCTGGATTATGGATAGTCTTTCTACCAAAGAGACCCTTAAGAAATTTAGATATGCCAAAACTACATATCCGCTGCGAGGAGGTTTTGAATATCAAAATCTTATGTATGCGGTGGCCGGTAAGGTTATCGAAGCGGTAAGCGGAAAACCTTGGACTATCTTTGTAGATGAAAATATTTTCGCTCCCTTGGGAATGGATAGATCACAAACAAAATCCGTCGATATTTTAAAGGTTGGAAACTATGTTTCACCACATTTTAATGAGGATGGTAAAGCAGTTAAAGTTAAACATACCTTTACCGACCAAATTGGTGCTGCCGGGATGATTTGGTCATCGATTGATGATATAGAAAAATATCTACAGTTTATATTAAATGAAGGTAAATTTGATGGGAAGACAATCATCAGTAAAAACACTTTTCAAACCCTATTTGAACCAAAGGTAATTCTGAATAGTAACGGCCGGTATCCTACTAACGCTTTGACCAATCCCAATTTTAATACCTACGCCTACGGATGGTTTCAGCAAGATTATCGTGGCAAAAAGTTGAATTTTCATACCGGTAGCTTGTTCGGCCTAATTGCAATTGCCGGGGTTATGCCAGAAGAAAATATGGCGGTTTATGTTTTTGCAAATATGGATCATGCCGAGCTAAGACATGCGATTATGTACAAGGCACTAGACCTTTTTGGTTTTGATGATGATAGCCGAGACTGGCATGACGAAGTATTCAAACTATATTCAGGTTTCAAGCAAATGCAAACGATTTCTGAAAATAGCTTTAATCAAAGTCGAGTTAAGGATACCAAACCTACCTTGAAGTTAGACGCCTATGAAGGTGAATTTAGTAATGAAATGCTGGGAACTTTTAAGATTCAACTTAAAAATGGAAAATTATATGGAAATATGAATGAACTTTTGGAATTTGGATTGGATCATTGGCATTACAATACTTTTATGACCGAAAAAATGGAAAAATTAAGGGAAAAGTTCCCGGTGGTTTTTCAAATTAGCGGCAACGGAAATGTTTCCGAAGTAGAAATCGCTGGTGAAACCTTCACCCGTTAATAGATTTTCAGGTTAATAAAAAGGATAGTAAATTATTCTAAATGCCCATTAGCATGAGAGAATTAAGTTCTATGTTTATGTGCAATTCTGATTATACAAAATCTTAATGAATCCATTTTTAACCAACATCGTAATCAAAAGCATCCTTAACTACAAAAAGGAAAATAAAGTTGACAAAGAAGAGTATTCTGATTACATCTTAGCAAAAAATTATCGCGAGTTACGTATTACCGTAAAAAGAAGCATCCGGGATTTTATACTGATTGGGGCCGGTATTTTTTCTGCGGCGTTTGGGTTTAAAGGATTTCTTTTAACCAACCAATTTATAGATGGTGGCGCAACTGGTATATCTTTATTGATTGCCGCATTAACTGACATACCGCTCGGCTATCTACTTTTAATCGTTAATGCTCCGTTTGTGGTTTTGGGTTACAACATTATCGATAGAAAATTCGCGATAAAAACCGCATTGGCCATTACAGGTCTTGCGTTGTGCGTGGCTTTGGTAGAGTTTCCAAATGTTACTGATGACAAACTCTTGGTCGCAGTTTTCGGTGGATTTTTTCTTGGCGCAGGTATTGGAATGTCTATTAGAGGTGGCGCAGTGATAGACGGCACCGAAGTTCTTGCAATTTATCTTAGTAAAAAGTTTTCAGCCACAATTGGTGATATTATTATTCTTATCAACGTAATGATATTCTCAATTGCCGCCTATTTACTTTCTGTTGAAATTGCCCTTTATTCGATGATTACCTATATCGCGGCTTCTAAAACCCTCGACTTTATTATTGAAGGTATTGAGGAATACGTAGCGGTTACCATCATTGCAATTCACAGTACCGAGATAAAAGAAATGATTATCCATAAATTGGGGCGTGGGGTCACGATTTACAACGGAAAAAGGGGTTTTAGAAAAGAATACGAACAAAGAGATCTCGATATTCTTTACACGGTTATAACCCGTTTAGAACTCAATAAACTTTACACAGAAATCGAAAAAATAGAATCTTCGGCATTTATCGTGACCAATAGCGTTAAGGATATTAAAGGTGGCGTCATAAAAAAAAGAAGATTAAAACACTAAGTATCAATTACAAAGGATTTCCTGGTTTAGATAACTTATATTTATATTATAAAATCTTTTAAGATGAAATACTTCTTCAGCTTAGTCTTTGCTATCACCTTATTCTCCTGTAACAAAGAAACCAAGAATACAGATTATCTTGGAATTGTAAACATCGAAATTTCTGGTGATCAAGATGCTCTTCCTCACTTTGAAAAAGGTCTTTTACTACTGCATTCTTTTGAATATGACGATGCTAGGGAGGCATTTTTAGAAGCTCAAGAAATTGATCCAAATATGGCGATGGCATATTGGGGTGAAGCTATGAGCTATAATCACAATCTTTGGAGCGAACAGAATTATGAAAGCGCGACCGAAACACTTGCTAAGCTTAAAGAAATAGACTATTCTGATACTGTTTCAGATTTGGAAAAAGATTTGATTGAATCTCTTTTTGTGCTTTATAAACCCCAGACGGATAAGCATGAAAGAGATGTGGCTTATTCAAAATACATGGAAAATCTTAATGACAAATATCCAGACAATCATGAGGTTGCGGCCTTCTACGCACTCTCACTTCTTGGATCTGCAGAAGAAGGCAGGGATGATGCTCTTTTTGAAAAAGGCGCAAAAATAGCCCAAGGGATTATTGAAGAAAATCCAAATCATCCGGGTGCCCTGCATTATTTAATCCACTCCTACGACGATCCAGCACATGCAAATTTGGCTTTAAGCGCGGCAGATAATTATTCTAAAGTTGCTCCAGATGCCAGTCATGCGCTGCATATGCCTTCCCATATTTACGTGGCAAGCGGTATGTGGGACGAGGTTGTATCTTCTAACATCAGCTCTTATGAGGCCAGTCTCCATAGAATGGAAAGAAAAAAATTGGATAATGACGCACGAGGTTACCATGCTTTTCATTGGCTAGAATACGGATATCTTCAAAAAGGAGATACCGCGAAAGCCAAAGAAATGGTTCTGAAAATGAAAGAGTATATGGACGAAAAACCTTCAAATCGCGCTAGGTCACATATGGTTTTTTTAATGGGCACCTATCTTTCAGAAACAAATGATTGGAGTAGTCATATTGCCGATATTCCGGTAGATATAAAGGATTTAAATATTTCGGTACGTTCTCAATATCAATTTCTACAAGGGCGTAAAGCTTATATGTTAAAGGATTCTGTCAAAATGGATAGTCTTATAGATATGATGAAAAAGGACTATGACAGAGAATCTTACCTAGTAAAAAATGATGGCGTTAAATTATGTTCTGCAGTCACACGAGACGAAGCAAATCTTACGGATGTTAAAAGTGCCGAAATACGACGACTACAATTGGAGGCATTAAAATCTTCCCTTAATGATGAGCCCGCTAAAACCAGAAAACTTTACCAAGAGTCCATTGATTTATTTGAAAGCATAACTTATAGTTACGGCCCACCTGTAATACAGGAACCCGTCTATGAATTATATGCCGATTGGTTGAGCGGTATTGGTGAGATCAAGGAAGCACAAATCTATTATAACCAAGCGCTAAAGCTAGGTCCCAATAGAACAGAACCTACAAAAGCCCTTCAAGAATTGAATACAATTTAGCTATCGGTAGATTTTCGAAGAAAGCACATTCACATCAATTTAAATTTGCGATTTGTTCAACTAATTCAGGTTTTTAAAGCAATAGTAAATCGCATGATAAAAGGAACACACCCCCTAGAAGGAGTCTTTCACCTAACTAAAAAATGAATATAAATCGAAGATTCTGTTTCGATGAGCAAAGGCTTAAAAAAAAATTTACTCTACTCTTGCTTGCTTTAATCTTTAGTAAAAATCTGTTCTTCAAACGACTAAAAACTTCCAAAATGATGAATAAATGCGACCATTATCTTACAACTTGAAATTTTATTGAGTCAATAGCGTTATATGTCGGAGAAAAATGTACTTTAGCGATATTATAAGCATTTCATACTGATTTTCCCGGATCAATGTGAAAGTTAGTTGAAGAGCCCCATAATCTAAACACTAATTTCTATGAAAGTTTATAATACCGATTTCTCTCTGTCCAAAAAACAGAAAGAGCCACTATTAGATTATTTACAAGAAGCCGCAATTATCGGGCTATGGAAAGTTGACTTATCCACAGCTATGGTTAATTGGTGCCCTATTACCAGAAGAATCCACGAAGTAGATGATAATTACGAACCTTCCTTTGATAAAGCCATAAATTTTTATAAGCCTGGTGAAAATCAAGAAAAGATTACTGAGTTGGTTCAAGACTGCTATACCAATTTTACCAAGTATGATGTAGAGCTACAAATCATAACCGCAAAAGGAAATGAAAAATGGGTCAGAGCAATTGGCCTACCGGTGGTAGAAAATGGTAAATGTATCGCTCTACACGGTCTTTTTCAGGATATAGATGAAAAAACTCAATTGCTGAAAAAGTTAGCCCTCAAAGAAGAACAATTCAGAAAGACTTTTGAATATGCCGTGTTAGGTATGGCAATGCTGAATTTAGAAGGACAATGGATCAAGGTAAACAAAGCTTTAGTAAATATGCTGGGATACAACCAGTCCGAACTTAGCAAGTTAACCTTTCATGACCTTACCCATCATGAAGAGCGTCATCTCCACAACACCAAACGTCTTATTTCTGGTAGAATTGAAAATTATCAGGCAGAAAAGCGTCTTATCCATAAAAATGGAGACGTTGTTTATACCATTGTTTCAGTATCGCTGGTAAGAGATGATATGGGCAAACCCCTAAATTTTGTCGCCCAGATAAATGACATGAGTGATTTTAGAAAGGCCAGTGACAAGGTTATTCAGCTTTTAAAAACTTCTGAATCCCAGAATAAAAGACTTCTTAACTTTGCGCATATTGTTTCGCATAACCTTAGCTCCCATTACAGCAATATAGATATGTTGCTAAAGCTTATGGAATTAGAAGCGAAGGATATGCACGACTCTCCTATCTGCAACATGATCAGTGAGGCGGTTAGGAACCTAGGCGAAACTTTAGAAAACCTCAGCGATGTTGCTGTGATAAACACCTCGACCAAACAAGAAGTTTCTAGAGTTAATCTTTTAAATTATGTGAATTTGGTAATAACCCAGATTCATGGAATAATTTTACAGAATAGGGCCAAGATAGTAGTAGACGTTAATGAAGGACTATATGTTAAGGTAATACCTGCTTATCTAGAAAGTATACTCCTTAATCTACTTAGCAATGCTATTAAATATAAATCAGAAGATAGAGAATTGCACATTGAAATTTCCGCTAAACGCCTGCACAATTTTGTACAGATAAATGTAAAGGACAACGGAATGGACATTGATCTTAAAACCCAGGGCAGCAAAGTTTTTGGAATGTATAAAACCTTTCATAATCATGAAGATTCCCGTGGCCTTGGATTATTTATTACCAAAAATCAAGTAGATGCGATGGAAGGTGAAATTTCTGTTGTCAGTGAAGTTAATACCGGTTCTAATTTCAAAATTCTTCTGAAAGATGACGAAGATTGATTCTGTCTGCATCATAGACGATGACCCAATCTTTGTTTATGGCGCTAGAAAACTTATGGAAATATCTAATTTCTGTGATAATGTCTTGATTTTTAGAAATGGACTCGATGCATTAGAACATTTTAAACCGATCATTGAGCGTAAAGAAAAATTACCACAAGTTATTCTGTTAGACATTAATATGCCGATAATGGACGGATGGCAATTTTTGGATGAATTCGTAAAGATTTATACCGATATACCAAGTACTATCAATATAGTAAGCTCATATATTGATCCTCGCGATAAGGCTAAGGCAAAAAGATATAGCGAAGTAAGCAGTTATATCGTAAAGCCCATTTCTATGAAAGCAATTAGCGCGATAAAAAAGGACCTCGCTCTTCCATATAACCAATCTTAATATGTATTGAGCAAATAAGATTGGTGTTTTTTGTTAAGTTATAGGAAACAAAAAACACTTAACTACAATGTCTTCAAAAAAAGAAAAATTTGCGCGATTTGGTATGGCAGCTAAAGGTGCAGTATATGCGCTATTAGGTATATTAACCGCGTTAAGCGCCTTCGGGATGGGCGGAAAAAAAACAGGCAGCAAAGGCGCCTTACAATATCTTGCTGAACAGTCTTATGGACAAATCCTCTTGGTAATTATGGGGATTGGCTTACTCGGTTATGTATTCTGGAGATTTTATCAAAGCTTTACCGATCCAGAAAATCATGATAACGGATTTAAAGGAATTGCCACTAGGATAGCCTATTTTATAAGTGGTCTTTTCTACGGGGCCTTGGCTTTTTATTCATTTAAACTAGCTTTCGGAAGTGGTGGTTCTGGCGGTGGAGGCAGTAATTTCGTTTCTTCGATGTTCTCTTCGGAAAACGGAAAGATTATAGCCATCATCCTCGGAATTCTATTGGCCGTAAAATCTATTTATGAGTTCTATATGGCCTATTCAGAAAAATTCAAGAAAGACATTCAAAACGCCGGATTAAGTAGTGATGTACAAAATTATTTATTGAAATGGGGGCGTTTCGGATTTACCTCTCGTGGTGTTGTTGTAGGTATCATGTCGTTTCTAACTTTCCGCGCTGCATTTCAAAGTCAAGGTGGGAGCATCAACACTAAGACGGATGCAATGAGCTATATACAGAGTGAATTTGGATCTGTAGTTTTAGGTATCATTGCCATTGGGTTGATTGGCTATGGAATATTTATGTTTATTAAGGCGAAGTATCCATCGATGACGATTCGCTAAAAGCTGACGTTACTAATTTGAATAAAATACCAGACCGTTCATATACATATCGTAGAATGCAAATTCTTTAGTGTTCCAAGGTGTTTCCTTTAGGATAGTATCCTTAGGGAAAATTTCCTTGCTCACATATTCATCATACAAACTTTCTATATGCTCGGTCACTATTCTTAGCATTGGGCGATCACTTAATGAATCCCATTCTTTTTCATCGTGCCATTGAAGATGAATTTCAATTTCGTCCCTTCTAACTCCCACATAGGTTGGTGCTTTTGGGTCATCGGCAAACGCAATTTCGAAGCCCAGTTTATTTGTATAAAAAAATAGCGCAGCCAATACATTTTTTACTGGCAACACCGGATGTATTTGATGTAATTTTCCTTTACTCATTAGCCTCTAACTTTTCCTGTAAAAAGATTAACTTTTGAATTGAAGGGATTTCCAGATGCTCTTCTCAACAGAACAACTTGTCCGCAATGCCAAATGGCATCTTCTATGGGTCCGTTTATTTGATTCCAATAATCAAAAGAATTTTCGGATTTGTCTGATTTAAAAATCGTCTTAAATTCCGAAATATCATCTGATAATCTTAAAATATCTGCCGCCATTTTAAAATTGTGAAGCGTTCTTTCTCGCTTTTCGTCATAAGTTAAATCTTCTTTTTCACCTCCACTTACATTTGCTTTATTCAATGTTGCATTTACAATAGTTATGGAAAGCGAATAGATGTGGTCTATAGTTTCAGAAGTCGCGCGTGCTTCATCGTTCGGTCTATAATCCAAATCTTCTTGTCTCAGTCCGTCAGTCGCCCAATAATACCTAAAACCCAAGCCATCAATCATCCTTGCTGCAACGGTACCTGCAGTAAAACTTTCGGAGCTTTCAGGGATTTCACGATAAGGAAGTTCGGCAATAGTATCTTGTGCCCAAGAGATTTGACAGATGCCTAGAAAGAGTGTAAAAAGTAAAGATTTCATATTAATCCTTTAATTGTGAAGAAGTATTTATAGGATTTGTTCCGTACTTGTCGATAAGATAAACCAATGACGTCATGGTTGCCGCACCCAATTCTAATTCTCTTTTATTAACCGCATCGAAAGTGTCGTTGCTCGCGTGATGATAATCAAAATATCTCTGTGAATCTGGTCTTAGACCCGCCATGACAATATGATCATTTTTTAACGGACCGATATCTGCACCGCTTCCACCTTTTTCAAAATAATGAATGAGATATGGTTTGAATAGATTTTTCCATCCCAAAATTTTATCCAACATAAGGTCGCTACAATCAAATGAAAACCCGCGAGGCGTAAATCCACCGGAATCACTTTCTAAGGCGAAGACATGGTTTTCATTCTTTTCCTTAGCAACTTCAGCGTATTTATTGCCACCTCTCATTCCATTTTCTTCATTCATAAATAGAACGACCCTAATACTTCTCTTAGGCTTAATGCCACTTTCTTTTAGTAACCTCACCACTTCCATAGATTGTACAACGCCAGCGCCATCGTCATGCGATCCATCGCCCAAATCCCAAGAATCTAAATGACCACCAACTACGATAAATTCATCAGGAAATTCACTCCCTGTAATTTGACCGATTACATTATAAGATTCTACATCTGCCATTGATTTACAACTTTGTCTAAAGAAAAACTTCACGTTTTTGTCTAAGGCAATCATGGTGCTTAAAAGTTCTGCATGATTGGTGCTAATCGCGGCAGCAGGAATGTATTGATTATTTGGAAGGTCGCCGTAGCTCATCGCCCCGGTATGTGGTAAATCGTCTAAGCGTAAGTTCATGGATCTTACGATAACACCTACCGCGCCATACTTAGCTGCTTCCTGAGCCCCAGAATAACGTTGGGCTACGCAGCCACCATAGGCTTCCATGGTATTTATTAAATCTGCTTGCATCGGTCGATTATAAAAGACGATTTTGCCTTTTATCTTTTCTTCGCCAAGTACCTTTAGTTCTTCTAAACCTATAACTTCAACAATTTCTGCCTTGGTCCCTCCTTCATTAGTCGACACCGAGCCGCCCAATGCACAAATATTAACGTTGGTTGTCTTGCCGGTAGAACTCTCTACGTATGCATTTTCTGGAACTCCCCTCACCCATTTTGGCACCATAACGGGTTGTAACCAAACTTTATCTAATCCCAACTTTTCTAACTCCTCTTTAGTATACTTTACTGCTTTTTCAGCATTAACGGAACCAGAAAGTCGGCCACCGATTTGGTTCGATAAATAATCTAGCCACTGGTAGCTCTGACCATTGGTTAGAGAGGTTTTGTAGATTGTAGCCAAGGCATCCTGGTCCTCTTGAGCGTTGGTTGATATTACCAAAAATAGGCTAAAAGTAAGGGTTATGAAGTATTTCATTAATCAATTTTTATTGTGTTTAAAGATAAATTTCTAGGAACTAAATCGCTAGTTTAATCTTGAAAATAAGAGAACTATTCTGAAGAAAGTTGATCCCTATATTCTTCTAGTTTATCGGCAATGGCCGAGTCTAGCTCTGGTTCTTTAATGTCTTCGTATTTTTTTAAGTTGTCGTAAAGTGTTTTAGCTACTATATAACGCGCGGTTGGCTTGTCGTCTGAAGGAACTATGTACCAAGGCGCTTTTTCAGTTGAAGTCCGGTTGATTGCATCTTCGTAACATTCTTGATATTTATCCCACAATTTTCTTTCTTTTAAATCGCCGGGTGAAAACTTCCAGTTCTTATCTTTTTTATCTAGCCTGCGCAGTAGTCGTTGACGTTGTTCTTCTTTAGAAATATGGAGAAAAAATTTAAAGATAATCGTGCCATTTTCGGACAGATGCTTTTCAAAATTCCTGATTTCCTGAAAACGCATTTCCCAGAAATCTAGATTTACATCTTCCAACGACTTTACCGAAGGCAAATTTTCACTAAGAATATAACCCGGATGCACTCTAGTAACCAAGACATTTTCATAATGGGTTCTATTGAAAACTCCAAATTTACCGCGAGCGGGAAGGGCGATATAATGCCGCCATAGATAATCATGTTTTAATTCTAACTCGGTAGGCACCTTAAAGCTATGAACCACTACCCCTCGGCTATTAAAATCCTTAAAGACTTCTCTAATTAAACTGTCTTTTCCGGCAGTGTCCATACCTTGCAGGCAAACTAAAACTGCATATTGACCATGTGCGTAAATTGTATCTTGAAAATCACCTAAATCTTCGCGGATTTCCTCTAATTCATCTTCAACTTTGTCTTCGTCGGCATCTATATCTATTCTCGTAGAGATAGTTGCCAATTCTATTTTGTTCGTAACCTTAAAATCATCTGTATTTATATCCTTCATCTCGTTTTGTTTAACGCTTCAGTACCTCAACAAATTACTGATTTTATATGGACTTCCCTTAGCTTGATTATTTCGAGATAGTGAAATCAAACTGTAGTATGTCGAAATATTCCTAACCAAATAGATTGATAATCCGTTTTTAACTACATTTCAGCCGATATTTTATCTTAAAAGCCCAAAAATGAGAAAAATCTACTTTTTATTAATTTTTTCAATTTCCATAAATGTGTCCTTTGCCCAACAAGATTGCTTGGCAGCCCAATCCTACATCATATATGCTTTTAATAGCGCAAAGTTGGGCCTCGAAGCCAATAACATAACCCATTTAAAGTATTACGCCGGCAAATCTCTTGATGCTTTTAAAAAGGTAGATGCCTCTTTGTCGAAATGTAGTTGTACCAACGTAGCCGACCTCACCTATATGAGTATTGAAAAGCTAGAGAATGTTGAGGCGGCGGATAAGATACAGGACGCGCAATATTTCGTTGGAAAAGCAAAGGTCTTCGCCCAAGAAATCATAAGGGAACTAGATGCTTGTACGGTCTACACAACCCAAGACGGTGAAGATTTAGATGTATCTGCGCTTGAAAAACAACAATTAAAGTTGAAGGAAGAACAAAAGTTAATCAACCAAAAGCAGCAAGAACTTAAGCTGAAACTGGCTAAACAAGAAATACAAGAGCAGCAATTAGCAAAAGAACAATTGATTCTTACTACCGAAGCAGCCTTGACCCAGAACATTCAAGCTTATGAAAATCTCTTGGATGCCTGTAATTGCAAAAAATCTGGCTCCTTAAGAAGTACTCCAGAAAATAAAGAGGTATTGATTTCCAAAAGTATCGGAGAGATTAGGAAACACTATTTAGAATCAATGAAGTCTATCACCAACGATTATATCGCCACTTTAGATGATTGTGAAGAAAATGATTAAGCTGAAATAAGATTAAAAAAAAGCGGGAACTCAAATGAGTTTCCGCTTTTTTAGGTAATTATATGTTATTATGCTTTTGAAGCGAACAGTTTTACATCGTTTTCTGAGACCGGAGAACCGCCTAGGATAATCAGTCGTTCAACTACATTCCTAAGTTCACGTATGTTTCCTGTCCAATCATATTCCTGCAAGAGTTTAATGGCATCATCTGCAAAATCTTTTTTAGCCGTGCCCTGCTCCGATGCAATTTTCTCGGTAAAATAATTCACCAATAATGGGATATCGCCCCTTCTATCATTTAGCGATGGTACGCTTATTAAAATAACCGCAAGCCTGTGATAAAGGTCCTCCCTAAATTTACCTTCTGAAATTTCCTTTTTAAGATTTTTATTGGTCGCGGCAATAACGCGGACATCTACTTTAATATCACGGTCATTCCCAACTCTAGAAATCTTGTTTTCTTGAAGAGCTCGTAGAACTTTTGCCTGAGCCGAAAGGCTCATGTCACCAACCTCATCTAGAAAAATCGTTCCACCATTGGCAGCTTCAAATTTACCTGCTCTGTCTTTTACGGCGCTGGTAAAAGCACCTTTAACGTGTCCAAACAATTCACTTTCTATCAATTCTGAAGGAATCGCGGCACAGTTCACTTCGACCATCGGGCCTTTAGAGCGTTCGCTTTTTTCGTGAAGCCAATGAGCGACCAATTCTTTACCGGTTCCGTTGGGACCTGTAATTAAAACCCGCGCGTCGGTAGGCGCAACTTTTTCAATGATATCTTTAATATGGCTTATAGCATCACTTTCGCCAATCATCTCGTAATTTTTGCTCACTTTTTTCTTGAGCATTTTATTCTCAATAACCAGTTCCTTTCTATCTAAGGCAATTCGTACAGTATTAAGAAGTCTATTTAAATCGGGCGGTTTTGAGATATAATCAAAGGCACCGAGCCTCATAGTATTTACAGCAGTATCTAAATCACCATGACCGGAAATCATAACTACGGGTATTTCGGGTTTTATCTTCTTAACCGCTTCCAGAACTTCAACACCATCCATCTTCGGCATCTTAATATCGCAAAGCACTAAGTCGTAATCGTTCTTTTTTATTAGCTCAATTCCTGCTAATCCGTCTTCAGCTTCTTCAAGTGAATAGGTATCATTTTCTTCGGAAAGAATCTTGACCAAAACTCTTCTTATCGCTGACTCATCTTCTATTACTAATATATTTGGCATATCAAAATTTAAAAGTTATTGCTGTCACTAAATTATATTCAAACTTATTCCTTTGCCGGTAAAGGCTTAAATTCTCTTTGCTGAAAAACATGAACATCTCTTTGTGGGAAAGGAATGGTTACATTATTCGCCCTAAAAAGTTCGTCAATCTTAAAACGGATATCACTTTTTGGAAATTGTGATTTAAAACTATCATTGAGGGTAAAAACTACCTTAAAATCTAATGAACTTTCACCGAAATCCGTAAAAACTACCGTCGCTTCGGGTTCACTCAAAACATTAGGGTGATCACTTGCTGCTTCTAACAACAGTCTTTTTACCAACTGCACATCACTTCCATAAGCGACCCCCACGGAAACACTTTCACGAGTAGTGGTTCCGTTTTGAGTCCAATTGTAAAGACTGTTGGTCAAATACAAGTGATTAGGAATTACCAGCACCTTATTATCTATAGTTACCGCTCTAGTTGTCCTTAGCTTTATTTCTTCCACCCGACCAACTTTTCCTTCAATCTCAATGATATCACCGACATGTACGGATTGATCTACCAAGATAAAAACACCAGATAATATATCCTGAAAAAGGGTCTGCAAAGCCAGACCAATACCGATTAAAAGTGCCGCTGAAGCCGCAAAAATACCAGTTACGTTGACGCCAATGGTATGAAAGGTAATCAACATGATGATTACGTACATTAGCCAACGACCATAACCAAAAACAACGTTGAACTTTTTCTTATCCTCAATAGGAAGATTCCTGGTCATTAACCGTTGTAACAACCTTAAAATAAGGCCGGCCAACATAAGGACCACCGTAACTATCAATACTTCCCTGATGCTGATTTCTACCTGATCAGTCAGCTTAAAGGACATATTCAATAAATCAAACAATCTTTCCATTTAATATCTTAACCATTTAAACAATTCCTTGTAGGTTGGTTTTTTGCCGTACATTAAAATACCCACTCTGTAAATCTTGGCTGCAAACCATACTGTTAACATAAAAGTACCCAGCAATATTGCAAGGGAAAGCAATTGTTGCCAAACAGGAACCCCAAAAGGAATCCGCATTAACATAACCACGGGAGAGGTTAAAGGAATAAAAGAAAACACCACCGAAACTGTTCCATGAGGATCTTCAATGACCGTAAATGCCCCCACGTAAACGGCCAAGATTAACGGCATAATGATGGGCATCATAAATTGTTGGGTATCTGTTTCATTATCTACTGCTGCACCTATCGCTGCATACATAGAACTATATAATAAATAACCTCCTAAGAAAAACCCGATAAAGGCAAGAACCAAGTTTAGCAATGGTAAGTTGAAGAATGCAGTCATAGCATTTTCTATCTGACCTTGCATTTGTGGATCTTGCATAGCTTGTTCCATCATCTCCTTTTGCGGAGTTTGCAGCTCGGTGACATCAATACCAAAAATCATCGATAAGACAAAAATAGCTACCGTTCCCAAGATGATCCATATTACGAATTGGGTAATGCCCGCCAACGAGGTTCCTATAATTTTCCCCATCATGAGTTGTATAGGTTTAACCGATGATATGATAACCTCAATAATACGGCTGGTTTTTTCTTCTATAACACTTCTCATAATCATGTTACCATATATAATGATGAACATAAATAACAGATAACCTGAAAGTCCACCAAAAGCCAACTTTAATATATTATCGAATTTTGAGGAGGTTTCTCCATCAAAAGATTCTTGTGCAATGTCTATCCTAACTTTTGCCGATTCAATTTTTTCCAGGTCTACTCCTACTCTTTCTAGATTAAGATTTGTGAGCCGTTGTTCTACTTTATTCTCTAAATCAGAGATGACTCCTAATGAAGGTGAATCTTGAGAATAAAAAGTGACATCATCGGCGAGTTTTGTGCTATCACTAGATTCCTTTATATAAAGAAGACCATAGTTATCTGCAACTTTAGTCAAGGAAATCGCGTCCTTAAGGGACATATTTTCAAGATTACGATAACTAGTTAGCTCAGTATCGTCGAAAAGATCGCTAACAAAGCCAGTTTCATCAAATATGTTTATCGTTTTCTTCTCATTGTGATTTAGCTGGGTTAAATAGGCAACCGCTGCAATAAGTGCAATCAATATTAAAGGGCTAAGAACGGTCATGATAATAAAAGCCTTGTTCCTAACCTTAGTTAGATATTCCCTTTTTATGATAAGTGGCAAATGATTCATAGCCTAATTTCTTTGTACTGTCTCAATAAAAATTTCACTTGCACTAGGGATAACCTCTACAAAATGGTGCACTTCGGCTTTAGTGGTCAAGAACCTTAAAAGCTCATTAGAATTTGTACCATCTTTCATCTTAACGTTTAGTTTAAGATCATCATTTAAATTCTTGAAAGTAGCCGGAAGAACTTCAAACTGTTCTTTAATAGCATTTGTAACCGCTTCTACATTATCGGTTTGTAAACCAACTTCAAAAACGTTGGTCTTAAACTGACGTTTGATGTCGTTAAGTTCGCCATCTAAAATTTTATTTGAATTGTGCAAAAGTGCGATATGGTCGCAAAGTTCTTCAACAGATTCCATCCTATGGGTTGAAAATATCACGGTTGCGCCTTCATCCCTAAGTTGAAGAATTTCATCTTTAATCAAATTTGCGTTAATCGGGTCAAAACCGGAAAAAGGCTCATCAAATATCAACAGTTTAGGTCTGTGAAGAACGGTAACCACAAACTGAATCTTTTGAGCCTGACCTTTACTAAGTTCTTGGATTTTCTTGTTCCACCACCCGCCGATTTCCAACTTATCGAACCAATACTTTAAACGTTCCTTAGCTTCAGATTTCTTAAGACCTTTTAATCGGGCTAGGTAGAGACATTGCTCACCCACCTTCATAGACTTATAAAGTCCGCGTTCTTCTGGCAGATAACCAATATCCCGGATGTGCGCTTGTTTTAGCGGTTCCCCATCTAAAAACACGCTACCACTGTCTGGCATTGTAATTTGATTAATGATCCTGATGAGAGTGGTCTTTCCTGCTCCATTGGGTCCTAGCAAGCCAAAGATACTTCCTTCGGGAACGGTAATGGATACATTATTAAGTGCCTTAAATTTTCCAAAATCTTTGGATACCGAATCGGCAACTAATAAGTCCTTCATATATCTAGGTTAGAATATTCAAATTGTAGATTGACCAAAGATATTAAATAAGATATGTTAAGACCCAAGCCAATCTGATAATTTAGATCAAAACAGGCCTAAAAAACAAAACCCACCCTAATAAAAATTAGGATGGGAAAAAATTGCTATGAAAAAGAAAAATTATCACCAGAAAGTTTCTAGTGATATTCAAATATAAGATTTTTTATTAATAAACATCTTGGTTAAGAAAACATATCTTTTACTTTCTCGAAAAAAGATTTATCTGAACTCTCAGGTTTTGGAGCAAAGTGTTCATCATCTTTCATCGTTTCAAAAAATTCCTTTTGTTGTTTATTAAGGGTTTTAGGGGTCCATACATTTACATGAACTAACAAATCACCACTTCCATATCCGTTAATACTTGGTATTCCTTTTCCTCTTAATCTTAATATTTTACCAGATTGTACCCCGGATTCAATCTTGATTCTAACCTTACCGGTAACAGTATCTATTTCTTTGGACGTACCTAAAACTGCATCTGGATAGCTAACATATAAATCATAGTGAAGATTATCTCCTTCTCTTTGTAAACTTTCATGTTCTTTCTCTTGAATTGCGACCAAAAGGTCACCCGCAATACCATTACCAGGCGCATCGTTTCCCTTACCAGTCACTTTAAGTTGCATCCCTTCTACAACTCCTGCCGGAATTTTTACCGAAACGGTTTCTTCCTTCACGATCATTCCCTGCGCATCTGCCTCAGCTGGTTTAGAATCGATAATCTGCCCCGCACCACCACAGGTATTACAAGGAGAAGCTGTTTGCATTCTACCTAAAATAGTGTTGGTAATTCGGGTTACTTGACCAGAACCATTACACGTTGTACAGGTTTTATAAGTTGTTCCTTTAGCTTGAATTTTTCTTTTGACCTTAATCTTCTTTTCGACTCCATTTGCAATCTCTTCTAAAGTCAATGCAACTCTAATCCGAAGATTGCTTCCTTTTACCCGTCTTTGGCCGCCATACCCGCCGCCACTAAAACCTGAAAATCCACCGCCAAAAGCACCGCCAAAAATATCACCGAACTGGCTGAAGATATCATCCATGTTCATTCCGCCACCGCCACCAAAGCCACCTTCAAATGCTTGATGACCAAATTGGTCGTATCTCGCTTTTTTATCTGGATTACTTAGGATTTCGTAGGCTTCTGCAGCTTTCTTAAAATTTGCCTCCGCCTCGTCGTTATCTGGATTCTTATCGGGATGGTATTTAATGGCCATCTTTCGATAAGCTTTCTTTATCTGTTCTGGCGTGGCATTTTTACTGATGCCGAGAATGTCATAATAATCTTCTTTCATATTGTAAGCTTAGTTCTAATTTTTAGTGGCCAATTACCACTTTTGGAAAACGGATTACCTTTTCTCCGAGTTTGTAACCCTTTTCTAAAACATCTATAATCTTGCCCTTAAATTCTTCTGATGGTGCCGCAATCTGGGTAACTGCTTCATGATAATCTGCATTAAAAACATCTCCCGCTTTAACTTCGATCTCTTCCAATCCTTTATTGGTGAGTGTTGTTCTTAATTTGTTTCTTATAAGCTCAACGCCCTTTAACAAATCTTTCTCGCTGCTTTTTGAGATTTCAGAATAAGCTCTGTCAAAATCATCAAGTACAGGTAATAGAGAAACCATCACATCCTGATTGGCAGATTTAAACAATTCTATCCGCTCTTTGCTGGTCCTTCTTTTATAGTTTTCAAATTCTGCAAAAAGGCGAACAAACTTGTCCTTTTCCTTGCTTAAGTCTTCTTTTAACGCTTCGACTTCAGTAAGCTCTCCATCTCCGTCTGCTTCATCTTCCTCGATATCTTCAGAATCGACATTTATATCCAGAAAGTCGTCTTCAAATTTTTCGTCTAATTCGTCGTTAATATTTTTATTATTCTCGTTCATTTTATACCGCTTTAAAATATGAGTTAGGCTTTTCAAAAGTGTTGCCAGTATTGGTGAATTGTCAAAATGTCATATTATTATTTTAATATTTAATTAGTAAAAAGCTATGCATATTTGAGTAATTTTGCCGCTTAACACTAAAATGATTAATAATGAAAATTAAATTTTTAAATACTGCTGCAATATTAGCATTTTCGGTTCTAAGTATGAGCTGTAATGATAAGGGTGATAAAGCAGACGCTAATGAAGTTGAAGAAGTTGCGGTAAGTGAAGACGCTGGTGCAAAATATGCTGTAAATGCTGCAGATTCCAAAATTGAGTGGAAAGGTTTTAAACCAACCGGAACTCACAACGGAACAGTAAGTATCGAAACAGGAACTTTTATGATCGAAGATGACAACATCGTCTCTGGAAATTTCTTAATTGATATGACAACTATCGTTTCGGATGACTTACAAGGTGATGAGAAAGCAAGTTTAGAAAATCATCTTAAAGGAACTGTCGAAGGTAAAGAAGGAGACTTTTTTAATGTTAAGGAATTTCCAAATGGTGCTTTTGAGGTGACCAAATCCGAGAAGATGGACAACGGAAAAATGATGGTTTCTGGAAACCTTAATCTTAAAGGGAAGAAAAACAACATCACAATTCCTGTATCTATGAGCAAGAATGGTGAAACTGTAACCCTTACTAGCGATAAGTTCACTATTGACAGAACTAAATGGGGAGTTAACTACGGTTCAAAATCTGTTTTTGACAACCTAGGAGATAAATTCATCAATGATGATGTTGAGTTAAAAATCATGCTTACAGCTAACAAAGCTGCTAGTTATTAACTTTTAAGCTTAAAATATTTGAAAGCCGCCTCTACATGAGAGCGGCTTTTTTATTTCAGTAAATCTTTGAGTGCTGGCTTTAGGTTGGGATACTTAAACGAAAAACCTTCACTCTCAATTTTCTCCGAGCTTACGCGCTGGCTTTCGAATAAGAGAATGTGCATTTCACCCAAAACAACTTTCATAGCCACTTCAGGAATATTTGGTAAAAAGAGGGGCTTCCCTAAAAAATCTGCAACTTCTTTGGTGAGCTCTTCATTGGTTACCGGGTTCGGCGCAACGGCATTATAAACTCCAGCAAGCTCTTGTTCGGCCACAAAAATAAAGAGCTTAGCAAGATCATGAATATGAATCCAAGATTGCCATTGTTTACCATCACCAAATGGTGCACCGGCATACATTTTAATAGGTTTAAGCATTTGTGGCAAGGCGCCACCTTCAGTTGATAGAACGAGTCCAATCCTAACTTTGGAAGTTTTCATTCCCAACTCATTGAACTCGTCTAATGCACTTTCCCATTTTTCCACAACCTCACCCAAAAAAGAATCAGAAACCGACGTATTATTCTCATCAAAATATTTGGTCTTAGAATCTGGATAGATTCCGATGGCACTAGCAGAAATAATATGATTTATGGTTGTTTCAGAATTTTTTAAAGCATCCTTTAGAAAGTGAAGGCTGTTTACCCTACTATCAACAATAGTTTCTTTATAGCTATCGGTCCAGCGCTCGGCGATGCTCGCACCCGCCAAATTAATAATGCAGTCGACCCCATCAAAACATTTTGCATCAATCTCACCTTTATGTATGTCCCAATGAAATCCGTGATAATTTTTTTTATCCTCAATTTTTTCCTCAGAACGGGTGAGATAATTAACCGTCCATCCTTTTTTGATGCACTGTGTTACAATTTCTGACCCGATTAATCCAGTTGCTCCAGTTATTAAAACCTTCATATTTTCAATTTATATAAAGTTAAAGATATGGGGTGCCGTTCCTTTACTCGTTAAGTAAGGTTTAACAGGAATCCTTTGAAATTGAAATTGAAAAAGTAAAATGAAAATGAACTGGGACTTGAATTTGAATTTGAATTTGAATTTGAACTTTAAGATAGTTTTTTGAAAATTACACTATTTTCGAAGCTCTGAGCATTTCTCGTTTGCCCGGCGGACCAGGAAGTCTTTCAACTTTAAAACCGGAAGAAATCATTGCCCGTCTCACACTACCTTTAGCGCAATAGGTAACCAACACTCCGTTTAAACTAAGTGCGGTAAACATTTTATCGAAAATTATTTGTTCCCAGAGATCAGGTTGAACTCGAGCGCCGAATGCATCAAAATAAATTAAATCGAATTCGTCTATAAACTCAATATCCTGAAAGAACATCTTTTTCTTGGTCAAACTGAAAGTTGGAGAAAGAAATGATGGCTTCTCCCATTCAATTTGATGCATTTCACTAAATATGTTTGGGTCTGCTCCTACCAACACTGGATAGTTAAGCTCTTCAATTTCTGAATTTTGAACAGGATAAGCCTCAATTCCACAGTATTCGATGCCTAAAGAATTTGTTATACTATAATTAAGAGTTAGAAGTGCATTTAGTCCTGTACCAAATCCAATTTCTAGAATCCGAATCGGCTTTTCTGTTTTTTGGGAATCCTTAAAGTATTGGAGTCCATGCTTAATAAAAACATGATTCGCCTCGTTAATGGCGCCGTGTACAGAATGGTATTGTTCGTCCCAATCTAATATTTTGATTGTTTTTGAACCATCTGCGGTAGTAATTATTTCCCTCTTCACTCGCTTTTTACCAGAACGCCGTCGGCAAGGAAAGAATAGGTTTTTTTAGGTTGGGTAATCGCAGCTATTTCATCTTTGGATTTACCTTCGTCCATGGCGTAATGCTTTTGATCTTCTACCGACATCTCTTCAACATATGCAACGCCCCGCAATATCACGTCTTTACCCGCAATATCCTTAGGCACAAAAAAAGCATAGTCCTTAAACTTTACCATCACTTCTTCACCCGGAACATAATCTAACTTCATCCAACAACCTTTAGCCTGACAGACTTCGTTTACCTCTCCATTAATTTTTACGGGTAAGGAATCACCAACTTTAAGATTAGAAAAGGCACGATTAAAATTGATGACATTAACAGAATTATCAGGGTTTATTTTATATCCATAAGATTCATAACCCTCAATTTCATCAACAACTGCAACTTCTTCTGTCTGCTCATCGGTTTTCTTTTCATTTTCATTACAAGAAACAAATAGCATTAGGAGTAAAATAAGCGAAATGCGACTAGCTACATTCATGATTAAAGTTTTTGATGGTGTTAATGATTCTGACAAAAATACAGATTTTTAGTGCAGACATAAGTCCAAATAATTTATAATTTCGTTAATTTCGCAGTCTAAATACTTACAGTCATGATGCAAGAAACCGCCGGAGAAGTAACCGTAGAAAAAGTTGCGAACAGTAAAATCGATAAAGTAGATTTTCAAAACCTTCCTTTTGGAAAAGTCTTTTCAGACCATATGATGGTCTGTGACTATGCGGATGGTAAATGGAGTGCGCCAGCAATTCAACCTTACGCACCTTTCACAATTGAACCTTCTGCAAGGGTCTTTCATTATGGACAAGCAGTTTTTGAGGGCATGAAAGCTTATAAGGATGAAGATGGAAAGATTTTCATGTTTAGACCAATGGACAATTTCAATAGGCTGAACAAATCTGCTGCACGTTTAGCGATGCCAGAGGTTGAAAAAGAACATTTTTTTAATGGCCTTGAAGAACTCCTTAAACTTGAAACAGATTGGATCAAAACCGGAAAAGGAAATTCGCTTTACCTACGTCCTTTTATCATTGCTACCGAACCTGCAATCGCAGCTTCGCCAGCCGAAGAATATAAATTTATGGTAATCTGTTCTCCTGCCCAGTCATATTATGCTGGTAAGGTTAATGTATTGATTGCACAAAAATATAGTAGAGCTGCAAATGGCGGTGTTGGTTTTGCCAAGGCAGCTGGTAATTATGCTAGTCAATTTTATCCGACCAATCTTGCCAAGGCAAAAGGATACCAACAAATAATCTGGACTGATGCAGACAAGCACGAGTATTTAGAAGAAGCCGGAACAATGAACGTATTTTTTAGAATAGGAAATACTTTGATTACTGCACCAAATAATGATCGTATCCTGGATGGTATCACTAGAAAAAGTGTAATCCAGATTGCTGAAGACAACGGAATTAGTTGTGAGGTGAGACCAATCAAGGTGACTGAGATAAAAACTGCTGCTAAAAATGGCGATCTTAAGGAAGTTTTCGGAGCTGGTACTGCAGCGGTGATAAGCCCAATTAGCAAATTTGAGCACGGAGGTGAAATATTTGATCTTCCAGAACTCGATAATTCTTATGCTAGTTTAATCAAGAACAAGATTTTAGATATTCAACATAATCTTGCAGACGATCCTTACGGTTGGAGATATGAAGTGAAGTAATTGTTGGTTGTTTAGGATAATTGACTTTTATAAATGCAATCTGGAATCTGTTTTAAGTTAACTTTTCTCTCGATTATTTTTTCGATTTAAATTTCGATTTCGATTTCAATTTCGATTCAATTTCGATTTCACTCCAACCCTAATATTCCCTTTATGTCTGGTCTAAAATAACTCGGTCCTTTTAATACTTTGCCGTCTTTTCGGTAGATAGGTTCGCCATCTTCACCAAGTTTGCTCATATTGCTACGTTGTATTTCTTCAAACACCTCTTCAATTTTATGTTGAAGTCCGTGTTCAATAATGGTTCCACAGAGAATATAGAGCATATCGCCCAATGCATCGGCAATTTCGACAAGGTCGTCATTATTGGCTGCTTCAAGATATTCTTCGTTCTCTTCGCGCATTAATTTATAGCGTAACATATTCTTTTCCAGTCCCAAAGATGCAACTGGATTTTCTTTATAACCAATTTTAAATGCGGTATGAAATGCCTTTACGGCGTCGATTTTGTTTTTCATTATTATTCACTAGGTTTACGATCCAGATTTTGGTAGCTTCAAATTAACTAACGCTTAAAAATAAACAATATGTTCAGTACTGGTCAATGGGTGTTTGGTATTTTATTCGCCATCGCATTTATTATTGTACTGATTTACGCCTACCAAAAGGATCTGGACCTGCATCGGCGTCATTATAAAGGTACGGTTTGGATTATAATTGCCTTTATAAGCTTTATCCTGATGATCGTAGCGATCAAGTTTTTGTTTGTATAAAAATTGATGCATTTTTCCTAAAGTTTTAATACATCTTCAATTTTATTCTTCTTTTCGTAACAACTTCTGATTTTCCTTAAAATTCTTTGAATAATCTTCAATGGCCAGATAAAATCTGTAACATATTTCCCTATATTTGAAATAACTAACTATTCCCCATAAACCAATCAAATGAAGATATTTAAATATCTCCTATTCCTGTTATTGATACTCGTCATTGGCGCAGCGATCTACATTGCCGTTCAACCTAATGATTATACTTTCAGCCGAAGCCAAATTATAAATGCTCCTCCGGCCGTGATATACAATAAAGTGAATGATTATAAGATTTGGCCAGAATTTTCTCCATGGATAGAAAAAGAACCGAATGCCCAAATTACCTATAATGATAAGACGGTGGGAGAAGAGGCCGGTTATTCTTGGGAAGGTGACGACCTAGGAACTGGCAGTATGACAACCTTAGATACAAATCCTTACCAAAGCATAGACCAACAAATTAATTTTGTTGAACCATTTGAAACTGAATCAAAAATACATTGGGATTTTAAGCCGGTAGAAAATGGAACCGAGGTTACTTGGACCATGAGCGGAGAACAGGATTTTATGACTAAAATGTATACTACTTTTTTTGGTTCTGTTGAGAAAAATACTGGAGCCGATTTTGAACGAGGATTAGTAAAGCTCGATAGTCTTACCAAGATTGACATGAATAAATACAACATTGTCATAAACGGAAAGGCACAACACAGCGGCGGATATTACATCTATAGCAGCACCTCTTCAAAAATCGATAATTTACCATTTAAAATCCAAGAGATAATGCCGAAGGTTGGGGCATACGCTGTCGCGAATAATATTTCTATGGATGGTTCTCCCTTTATCATTTATCATGAATGGGATTCTAAAAATAATGCTGTAAGATTTTCGACCTGTATCCCAACTACAGCGCGAGTTATAACTACAGAAGACGATATTTTAACCGGTCAATTAGAACCTTTCACCGCAATGAAGGCAACTCTGACCGGCAACTACAGTTATTTTCAAGAAGCTTGGAATAACTTGAAAGACAAAATTGCTGCTGATAGTACCATACAAGAAGCACCAAATGGCCCACAGATGGAAGTCTTCGTAAAAGACTATGGAGACAACCCCAACCCCTCTACTTGGATTACCGAAATATATATCGCAATAGAAGACATATGAAAAATCTTGTTTTAGTATTTTTTGGTGGAGGTTTCGGTAGTATTGTACGTTACCTCGTAGTGAGATATTTAAATGACGCGCCAACCGGATTTCCCTTAGGCACTTTCGCGGTAAATATCTTGGGAAGTTTAATCATTGGCGTTATTCTTGGGCTTGCTACAAAAACAGACACCTTAACCCAAAGTCAGGTTATTTTCTTGGCAACTGGTTTCTGTGGAGGGTTTACCACCTTTTCTGCCTACTCTTTCGAGAACCAAATGCTTATAAAAAATGAAGCCTTTGGCGTTTTTGCTTTTTATAGCATCGGCAGTTTTATCATCGGATTTCTCGCTGTCTTTTTGGGCGTATTTCTAGCTAAGATTATTTAATTTTCTTTTTGAAAACCTTTACGCCTGCTTCAACTTTTATTGGAAGATAATTTACGCGCGGCACGATTGGGCAAGAATATTTCTCGTTGTAAGCGCAATACGGATTGTAGGCCTTGTTAAAATCGATTGTCATTGTGTCCGTTTCAGGAATTCTTGCATCAATATAACGACCGCCTCCGTAGGTCTCTTCTCCATTAGTTTCATCTAAAAATGGTAAGAAGAGAAAATCCTCAAAACCTTCTTTAGTTTTCATTTCCTTTCCTTCATAAATGTTTAGTTTGAAGTTTTCTCCCTTTAAATTAAAAGTTAGTATGCCGTAAACTCGTTCTTCGGAAACTCTCTCGGTCGTGGTCTTCATCTTAAACCACTCAGAATTTGGAGTTCTCTGAAGA